>JBKPSQ010000030.1:0-13896 GCA_046735075.1 Pseudomonadota bacterium | reverse complement strand
GATCTCGTCGACGCGGTTCAGGAACTCGGGGCGGAAATGCGCGCGCACCACGTTCATCACCTGCTCGCGCACGGCCTCGCTATCCTCGCCCTCGGGCTGGTTGACGAGATATTCCGAGCCGAGATTGGAGGTCATGATGATCAGCGTGTTGCGGAAATCGACGGTGCGGCCTTGGCCGTCGGTGAGCCTGCCGTCGTCGAGCACCTGGAGCAGCACGTTGAACACGTCGGGGTGCGCCTTCTCGATCTCGTCGAACAGGATGACCTGATAGGGGCGCCGGCGCACGGCTTCCGTGAGCGCGCCGCCCTCCTCATAGCCGACATAGCCGGGCGGGGCGCCGATCAGCCGAGCGACCGAGTGCTTCTCCATATATTCGCTCATGTCGATGCGCAGGATGGCGTGCTCGTCGTCGAACAGGAACTCGGCGAGCGCGCGGGCGAGCTCGGTCTTGCCGACGCCGGTAGGGCCCAAAAACATGAACGAGCCGAGCGGGCGGTTCGGGTCTTGCAGGCCGGCGCGTGAGCGGCGCACGGCGGTGGAGACGGCCTCGACCGCCTCCTCCTGGCCGACCACGCGCTTCGCGATCTGCGTCTCCATCTGCAGGAGCTTCTCGCGCTCGCCTTCCAGCATCTTGTCCACCGGGATGCCGGTCCAGCGCGACACCACCTGGGCGATCAGGTCGGGCGTGACCACTTCCTGCGCGATGGCGCCGCCTTTCGATTCCTCCTCCTCGATGCTCTTGAGCTTGGATTCGAGGTCGGGGATCACGCCATAGGCGAGCTCGCCGGCCTTGGCGAGGTCGCCCTTGCGCTGGGCGAGCTCGAGCTCGGTGCGCGCCTTGTCGAGGTCGTCCCTGATCTTGCCGGCGGAGGCGAGCTTCTCTTTTTCCTGCTGCCACCGCTGGGCGAGGCTCGACGCCTGTTCCTCGAGATTGGTGAGCTCCTTCTCGAGCTTGGCGAGGCGATCCTTGGACGCGGTGTCCTTCTCCTTCTTCAGCGCCTCGCGCTCGATCTTGAGCTGCATGATGCGGCGATCGAGCTCGTCCAGCTCCTCGGGTTTCGAGTCGACTTGCATGCGGAGCCGCGAGGCCGCCTCGTCGACGAGGTCGATCGCCTTGTCGGGCAGGAAGCGGTCGGTGATGTAGCGGTTGGAGAGCACCGCGGCGGTGACGAGGGCGGCGTCCGAGATGCGCACATTGTGGTGCTTCTCGTATTTCTCCTTCAGGCCGCGCAGGATCGAGATGGTGTCCTCGACCGTGGGCTCGGCCACGAACACCGGCTGGAACCGCCGCGCGAGCGCCGCGTCCTTCTCCACATGCTTGCGATATTCGTCGAGCGTGGTGGCGCCGATGCAATGCAGCAGCCCGCGGGCAAGCGCCGGCTTGAGCAGGTTGGAGGCATCCATCGCGCCCTCCGCCTTGCCGGCGCCGACCAAAGTATGCATCTCGTCGATAAACAGGATGATGCGGCCCTGTGAGGCCTCGATCTCGCTAAGCACGGCCTTCAACCGCTCCTCGAACTCGCCGCGATATTTGGCGCCGGCGATCAGCGAGCCCATGTCGAGGGAGAGCACCTTCTTGTCCTTCAGGCTCTCCGGCACGTCGCCCTTGACGATACGGTGCGCCAGCCCCTCGACGATCGCGGTCTTGCCCACGCCAGGCTCACCGATCAGCACAGGATTGTTCTTGGTGCGGCGGGACAGCACCTGGATGGTGCGCCTGATCTCCTCGTCGCGGCCGATGACCGGATCGAGCTCGCCCTTGGCGGCGGCCTCGGTAAAGTCGCGGGTATATTTCTTCAGCGCATCGTAGGACTGCTCGGCGCCGGCCGAATCCGCGGTGCGGCCCTTGCGCAGATCGTTGATCGCGCCGTTGAGCGCCTGCGGTGTCACGCCGGCATCTTGCAGGATGCCACCGGTCTCACCCTCTTTGGTCATGGCGAGCGCCTGCAGCACGCGCTCCACGGTGACGAACGAATCGCCGGCCTTGGTGGCGATCTGCTCGGCCTGGTCGAGTACGCGCGAGAGCGCCGGCGTGATATGCGGCTGCGTGGCGCCCGAGCCTGAGACCTTGGGCAGCTTGGCGAGCGCGGCATCGGTCCGCGCAAGCGCCTGCTTGGCATTGCCGCCGGCGCGATTGATGAGGCCAGCCGCGAGCCCCTCCTCGTCGTCGAGCAGCGCTTTCAACAGATGCTCCGGCGTGATCTGCGGGTTCCCGTCGCGCACGGCGATGGTCTGCGCCGCCTGGAGGAATCCCTTGACGCGGTCTGACAGTTTCTCGAAATCCATGACGGCTCCCCGATGGGCCAAGAGTGGGATTTAGGCGATCAGCCCCTGTTCCGCAGCGCCGGTCGCGGGCGATCACCTAGAGGGGCTGGTTTAGCGGACATATAGCGAGGCCAAGAGCCCGGAAAAAGGACATTTTGCCCGCACCCCCTGGCCGGCTTTTACTTCTTACCCTCTTCGTGCGCGGCCTGCCGCGACTTAGAGAAGATGTCCCACACGGCAATGAACAGCGCCGCCACCAGCGGGCCAATGACGAAACCGCTGAGCCCGAACGCGGCGATGCCGCCGAGCGTCGAGATCAGCACGAGATAGTCGGGCATCTCGGTCTCCTTGCCGACCAGGAGCGGGCGCAGGATGTTGTCGATCAACCCCATGACGAAGGCGCCATAGGCCAGGAGAACGACGCCCTGCCAGACCGAGCCAGTCGCCAGGAAGTAGATGGCGACTGGAATCCACACGATGGCCGCGCCGACCGCCGGCAGCAAAGAGCAGAGCGCCATCACCACCGCCCATAGCACCGGCGCGTTGATCCCGAGCAGCCAGAAGATGAAGCCGCCGAGAGCGCCCTGCACCGCGGCCACGAGAAGGTTGCCCTTGAACGTGGCGCGGATGACGGTGCTCGATTTGATGACGAGAGCGTGCTGCTGCTCCGGGGGGAGCGGTATCACGTGGGTGATGCGCCTCGTCAGCGCCTCGCCGTCGCGCACGAAAAAGTAGAGCAAATAAAGCATGATGGCGACGCTGACGAAGAAGTTGATGGTGCCAAGCCCGATATCGAGCGCCTCCGCGGCAAAGAACGTGGTGCCCTTGCCGAGGGCATTGGACAGTTTCGCTTGTACGTCCGCGAGGTCCTTGAGCCCGAGGCGGTCGAGCAGGTCGGTCGCCCAGGTCGGCAACGCCGCAAGGAACTGCTGAAACAGCGCGCCGGGAGTCCACGCGCCGGACTGCATGCTGTCATGGAACTCGGCGGCTTCTTGCACCATGGAGGCAGCCGTCAGGGTCAATGGCACGATGACCAGCGCCAATACGGTGAGCAGGGTGGCGAGCGCGGCGAGGTTCTGGTGCTTCGGCAGGAGGTGCATGAAACGCTCATGGAGCGGCGCGAACACGATCGCGAGCACGGCCGCCCACAGCACCGCGCCGAAGAACGGCCATAGGATCCACGCGAAGGCGAGCGACACCAGGATGACGAGCAGAAGCAGGGTGCTGTCTTCGAGGCTGCGCCCTGATTCTGGCTTGTGTGGTTTGCGGGGGGCCATTGGGGAGTCCGGCAATGTGCACTGGGGGTTGGGCTGATTGCGCCGAGTGTGTCACAGAGCGGGCACTGCATGGGTGGTTTTTGCTGAAGGTACAGAAGTTGCCTGACGCCGTAACAGGCCGACGTTACGGGCCAGCACACGATTTCCCCGGCCGGCAAGATCACGCCGCCTTGAGTCGCGTCATTTCGGTGTCGAATTCGAACTTAAGTTGTGCCGCTTCTTCCTCGGGAAGCCATCCCGCCATTTGCGGAAAGATAGTCCGATATACTAAGAGTTGGTCTTGATCCCAGGGAAGCTTTTCTGCCGTACGCGCCTCGGCCAGAATCCTATGTAACCGCGCACGGACGTTGTCGAGGTCGGGCCGATAGGCCGGAGGAGCCGCGTCGGGCTCGAATAGTTCAGCCTGAGCCTCGGCCTCGAACAGGTCTTGCTGAGGGGATCGGACCATGGGTTGTGGGGTCTCTGGGGGAGTGTCTATGTCGATTCGTAACGTAAGTCTCGCCTACGACGCAGTTATCAACGAAAACCACCGTTCGAGCTCGAACCGTCGCCATTCGGCCCGGCTTGAGGAAAATCTTGGCTGAAAATCCGCGCACTCGCCAGCTTCTACACCACCTCGCCAGCCGCCCAGGCCACGACGTCAACTCCTGGTCGAGGAATTCGGTGCCGAACTGGGCGCACTCGATTTCGAGCGCCGCGTTCCCGAGGTGAAAGGACGCCTCGATGCGTTGATCGGACGTACCGTCTTCGAGGCCAAGCGAAACCTCGATCAGGAATGGGACGATGTCGTTCGGCGCATGCCCGATTACCTCGCCGATCGCGAGCGCGAAGAAGGTGAGCGCTTCGTCGGCGTCGCCTCCGACGGGCTCAAATGGGTCGTGTTCGAGCGCAGCGGCGATCAGCTCATCAAGCTGAAGGAAACCACGCTCGACCGGGACAAGGGAGAAGTCTTTCTCGCGTGGCTGGACGGCGCCCTCGCACTGAAGGTTTCGCTTCCGCCCGACCCAATGACAGTGCGGCTTGAGCTCGGTCAGGACTCAGTCGCTTTCCGGCGCGCCAACGACGCGCTTCGCGCGCTTTGGGAGCGGCTAAAGGACGATCCGGCGGTCGCCCTGAAAAGACAACTCTGGGCGCAGCTCCTGAAGCTGGTCTACGGCCGCGAGGTAGAAAGCGACGCGCTGTTCTTCCAGCACACGTTTCTGGTGATCGTCGCCAAGGCGATCGCGCTGGCCGTGCTTGGTCTTCGTGATGACGATCCCCGCAACGTGCTGTCGGGAGCAGCCTTCGAAGCCGCTGGCATCTTCGGCGCCGCGGAGAGCGATTTCTTCGACTGGGTAGTGGCAGACCCGGAGGGTGAGGCCCTCGTCCGCCGCATTCTCACTCACGTCCGCCGCTTCCGCCTCGATCAGGTCGAAAGCGACGTTCTGAAAATTCTCTATGAGTCGCTGATTGACCGAGAGGAGCGGCACGGACTCGGCGAGTATTACACACCGGACTGGCTGGCGGCCAAGATCGTGCGTCATGCAGTCGAGCGGCCGATCGAGCAAAGAGTCGTCGATCCGGCGTGCGGGTCCGGCACGTTTCTATTTCACGCCGTCCGAAATTTCATCAAGGAGGCCGAAGAGGCGGGCCTAGACGAGAAGCTGCAAGCCGAGGAGGCCACGAACCACATTGCAGGCCTAGACATTCATCCGGTCGCGGTGATCATCGCGCGCGTCACGTACCTGCTCGCTCTCGCGCCGGTAATCGCGCGGCGCGCGGGTTCACTTTCGATCCCCGTCTATCTCGGCGACGCACTACAACTGTCCACAGCGACGACGATGCATCCGAAGGAGTTGGTCATCAGCGTCCCGCCACCGCCGGATGGGGCCGACCTCAAATTTCCGGAAATCTTCTGCAAGGAGATTCACCTGTTCGACAAGCTGGTCGCGCGCATGCGAGCTGGCCAAGGGCGAGCGGGTCTATGTGGGCGGTAAGTTCGCGACCCAGAACGATCTCGCCGCTCTGTTCACAGTGCGCGCTGTGTCCCTCTACCTTCGCTCGGGCGGACGCATCGCCTTCGTATTGCCGCTTGCCGCCCTGACGCGCGGCCAGTTCGAGAAGCTCCGCAAGGGCTCTTTCCACAGCACGCGGATTGCCTGGGACGAAGCCTGGACCATGGACGATGACGTGCAGCCGCTGTTTCCAGTGCCGTCCTGCGCGCTGTTCGGCCGCCGCCGCGCGACGGCAAAAGCGGTCCCAGATACCGTGAGGGCGTATTCGGGCCAGTTGCCTATGCGCGACGCGTCAGAGGTGATGGCCGATGTTGCCTTGACGGTCCGCGAGAATGCGCCGAAACCGGCCGAAGGGCAGTTCACGGGAGGTTCGGCCTACCGCAAATCGTTCCGGCAAGGTGCGACGCTCGTTCCGCGCATGCTGTGTCTCGTAGAGCGGAAGACGTTGGGCCGGTTGGGCGAAGACCCAACCGCTCCCTTTGTGATCAGCCGACGCAACAACCAGGAAAAGAAGCCGTGGAAAATGCTGCCCGGCGTCGAGCATCGGGTTGAGGCCGAGTTTCTGCATCCGATCCTCTTGGGCGAGAGCATCCTGCCTTATCGCGTCTGGCGTCCATTCGAGGGCGTGGTGCCAATAATGGCTCAGGGCGCGGTCTTGGACGCGGAAGCAGCGGCCAGCCGCGGCTACACCGGCTTGCATGGCTGGATGTCTGCTGCGGAGGCAATCTGGAACGCGAACGCCGAAAGCGGATCAATGAAATTGATCGATCGCTGGAACTATCACAATGAGTTGGGTGCTCTGTTTCCCATCCCGCCGCTTCGGGTGGTCTATGCGAAGGCCGGTACGCTGCCTGCCGCCTGTATTATTAGAGATGAATCAATCATTGACCACATGCTGTATTGGGCAGCTCCTCGTAATGAGGCCGAAGCCCATTATCTTTCTGCAATTCTCAATAGCGAGACATCGCGCGCTCGCGTTGCGGCAATGCAGGCGCGCGGCCAATGGGGCGCGCGGCACTTCGACAAAGTGATGTTCAATCTTCCCATCCCGCGTTTCGATTCCTCACAGCCGCTTCACAATGAACTCGCGGCTGCCGCCGCCGAAGCGGAGCGGATCGCCGCCGCCTTCGAACTGCCCGCGAGCGTGAAATTTCGACGCGCGCGCAAGCTCATCCGAGATGCCCTGACCGAGTCCGGCATCGCCCCGCATATCGACGATCTCGTTGCACGACTGTTGGATGGATCGTCTGCCAACGTGGACGACGCAAGCGACGAGTGACTTCGCTCACATGTGGATTGCCGGATCGAGCCGGCAATGACGAGAGAGACGAAAATCAGAAAGCCTAACTAGCTCACGGGGTCAGTCGTGGTTTCGTCGGGCTGGTTGGCTTCGCCCTGGTCCGAGCCGTTGGCGTCGCGCTCGCGGCCACCGTCGCTGCCGTTGCCGCCATGACGCCGGCCGCCATGCTCGCGTCCGCCGCCGTGATGCTCGCGGTTGCCTTCATGGCGCTCGCGGTCCTGCGAGCCGCGCGCCTCCCCGCCACCCTGACGGAAATCGCCGCCACCACCGCCGGCGCGGATGTCTCCGCCGCCTTCGACGCCCTCGAACTCGCCGCCTTCGTCATCGGAGGCCTCTGGGTTCCAACGCGGGCGGTAGCCGCCGCCATTAGGCCCTTCGCCCTGATGGCCGCCATGCTGGCTGCCCATCTGCGACTGCGCCGCCATGATGATGCGGTTGTAATGCTCGGCGTGCTGGAGGTAGCTCTCGGCGGTCACCATGTCGCCGGAGGCGAGCGCGTCGCGCGCGAGCGACATGTATTTCTCGGCGATATGCGCCGCCGTGCCCCTGATCTTCACGTCGGGGCCGTTCGATTCGTAGTTCCGCGCTAACGGATTTTGAGGCTTACGGCCGCGGCCGCGTCCCCTGCGATTCTGCTGTCCTTGCCTCATGGGCTTCTATTCACCTTAAAGCGGCCTCTGCCGCATCCCTTCTCCCTGCTCACTCCAATTCACGACTGGGCCAAGCCTTGAATGGCTTATCGTCCGGAAACGCCGGACTGCCCAGCAGTCGTCCTACTCGCGCGTTTTCGCTGCCTTGTTATGAGTCAATTCTCCGGCGCCACGCGTCCTTAAGAACTCAGAGCTAGCGCCAGACAACCTCAATCTGATGGGCGGTTGAGCGACTCATGAACGTCCCGAGAGGCACGCCGCCTGTCAATCGAGGTTCACGAGAAATCCGCTCTTGTTGCCGTTGCAACCGGCCGCGCCCCCGTGGGGCGCCGATGGCCGAATTTTTCAATTCGCTGCCCATGAACTTAATCCGAACATGGCGATTTTCCAAGTGCCTTTTTTCAAGGATGCGACGGTGTGCCGGCCACGCCGGGAGCGCTGGCCACGACAACGCGGGGCCTGCCGGCGAGGTCGCGGCGGATGGCCGCCTCCCCATCTGGCGTGAGACCCGCCTCCCGGAAGATCGTGGCTACCGCTTGGGCCTGATCGTAGCCAATCTCCACGAGGATTTTGCCGCCTGGATCCAGAACTTGGCCGGCGCGCGCGGCGACGCGGCGATAGGCGTCGAGCCCGTCCGGGCCGCCATCGAGCGCGGACCTTGGATCATGGCGCGCGACCTCTTGGGCGAGGCCGGAGATGTCGGCCGAGCGAATATAAGGCGGGTTCGAGACGATCAGGCCGAATTTCCCATCAACGCCGTCGAGCCAGTCAGAGGCGACGAAGCTCGCCCGATCAGCGACGCCGAGCCGCTCTGCGTTGGCTGCCGCAAGTGCGAGCGCGCCGGTGCTGATGTCGATCCCAAGTCCGCGCGCCTTTGGCAATTCCGCGAGCAGCGTGACGAGGATGCAACCGGTGCCGGTGCCGAGGTCGAGCAGATTGAGGGATGCACTGCCCAAGTCTTGCTGCCTCACAACATCGAGCGCCGCCTCGATCAGCGTCTCGGTGTCTGAGCGCGGGTCTAGCGTGTAGCGATCGACCAGAAAGTCCCGGCCATAGAACTCGCGGCAGCCAATAATGCGCGACACTGGTTCGCGCGCGAGCCTGCGTGCAATCAAAGCGTCGAGCTGTGCGGCGGCATCACCTGCAAGCTCCTCGCGAGTCCGCGCGATATAGGCTTCGTGTGTCAGCCCCGCAGCGTGGCAAAGCAGGAGTCGCGCATCGAGCTCCGGCGTCTCCATGCCCGCCTCCCGCAAGACGCAAGCAGCGTCGGTAAAGGCCTTGTCCAAGGTCAGGCCACTTGCCTCAGACATGGGCTTCTTCCTGCAGCGCAGCGAACTGGCGCGTCTGATAGTCGGTGGTAAGCGCGTCGATGATCTCGTCGAGCGCGGGCGCGCCTTCCAGCACGTAGGGAAGCTGATGCGTGGTGAAGCCGATGCGGTGATCCGTCACGCGGCCTTGCGGGTAGTTATAGGTGCGGATGCGCTCGGAGCGGTCGCCGGTGCCGATCTGGCTACGTCGGTCTTGCGCCCGCTCCGCGTCGCGCTTGGCGCGCTCCATGTCGTAGAGCCGCGAGCGCAACACCTTCATGGCCTTGGCCTTGTTCTTGTGCTGCGATTTCTCGTCCTGCTGGCTGACCACGAGGCCGCTCGGCAGATGGGTGATACGAACGGCGCTATCAGTGGTGTTGACCGACTGGCCGCCGGGACCGCTCGCGCGGAACACGTCGATGCGGAGGTCCTTGTCGTCGATCTTGATGTCAACCTCCTCGGCCTCGGGCAGCACCGCCACCGTCGCGGCAGAGGTGTGGATGCGCCCTTGTGCCTCGGTCTCCGGTACGCGCTGCACGCGGTGCACGCCGGACTCGAATTTCAACCGGGCGAACACGCCCTTGCCGGTGATATTGGCGATGATCTCCTTGTAGCCGCCGGTCGCCGACTCGCTTGCCGACAGCACATTGACCTTCCAGCCCATGCGGTCGGCGTAGCGCTGATACATGCGGAACAGGTCGCCGGCGAACAGCGCAGCCTCCTCGCCGCCGGTGCCGGCGCGCACCTCCAGGATCGCACTCTTCTCGTCGGCCGCGTCCTTTGGCAGCAACTGCACCTTCAGCCGATGCTCGAGCTCCTCGATCTTGGGGTCGAGCTCGCCGAGTTCGGCTTCCGCAAGGCCCGCCATGTCGGAATCGGAGGCAGGATCGTCGACCAGCTGCTGCAAATCCTCGCGCTCGCGCATTGCCTTGCGGAGCGCGGTGATGGTGGCGACGATCGGGTCGAGCTCGGCGAACTCACGGCTGAGCCGCACGTAGCTCTCCTGATCGGCGCCCTGGGCAAGCGCGCCCTGCACCGTCTGCCAGCGTGCGACGAGTCTATCCAATCTCTCGGCGGGAATCGTGGTCATGGCTCTAGGCTAAACAGGAAAATGGAACGGGAAGGAAGACTTTGCCTAAACCGCGCTAAGACGGGCCTTGCAGCTTGTCGGCCTTGCGGCTTCTCGGGTCATCAGGATCGAGGGTCTGCGAGCCTGTGCTCGGAGCTTTCACCCCTGACTGGCTGTTCATGCTGTTGAGCACGAGCCACGCGCCGAAGGCCATGATGGCAATAAGAAGAGCGATAACGCCCCATTTCAAGAGGGGAGACTTCCGCTTGGGCTTCTCTTCAACCGCCGGCGGCTCGTCCATCGCCGCGTCTTGGATCGCTCTGGGAGCAGCGGAAGGCGGCGGCGGCGGCGGGGGCGGTGTGAACTCGGCGCGCAGCTTCGGCGGCTGAGGCGGAGGAGGTTGCCGGAGCGGCTGAGGTTGTTGCGGCTGTTGGGCAGGAGCCGGTCGCGGTGGAGGCTGTCCTTGCGGGCCTCTCCCTTGTGGCGCGGGCCCTTGCGTCGGCTGCCCTTGCGCCGGCCTTGGCTGAGGACGTCGCTCGGCCTGTTGCGGCGCTGGCGCCGCTTGCCTCTGTGGCGCAGCGTCAGGCCAGGGTGCCTGAGGCGAAGACGCCTGAGGCGAAGGCGACGCGGGTCCCTTCGGCCAGGCTTGCGGAGCTTGCGAGGCATTCTGCCAAGGCGCTTGTGGAGGCTGCGGCTTCGGCGAAGAAGGAGGCTGAGGACGGCTTTGCGGTCTGGCCGGAACCGGATCCGGCGTCCATTCGATATCGAGCGGCGATCTGCCTGCCGGCGCCGCCTGCTTGTCGGGCTTGAACGAATTGTCGGGACTGAAGGCGAAATCGGAATGGTCGGGCGGCGTCATCACTGGAAGGTCGGGCATTGCTTTTGGCCTAAGCTCGACAATGCCGGCTTCGAGCTGCGCATAGATGCGTCGGAGCAAGGGACGGACATCGAGATTGAGCAGCGCGCCATAAGCGTTCACCACGCGGCAGGTCTCGGCCCAAGGCGGCAGCGCATAGAGCGCGCCTTGCTCGAGCGCCTGCACCACGTCGGCGCGCGTGCCCAATCTTGCTGCGAGGTCCGTTTCGGAGAGAGCGCTCGCGGCTCTCAGGTCCCGAAACAACTCCGCCACCTCAGCATCATAGCCGGCTGGCATTTCGTCTATCCCGTGAATATGCAGGCGCCGATTGGCGGCGTCCGGCCGTGGGCTTGCCGGCACGAAGCGCGGCCTGGGCGGCATCACAAAGCCGGTCCCATCTCTCGCTACTCTCCACTAACACAAGCCCAACAGCCTGGGGTTTGCAAGTCTTGGCGAGACTAGCACATGGATATGTGGCCTGGGCACCTCTCATCGGCCTAAATCTGCACGCCCTTTTCGGCGGCAAAGCGTCTGAGATCTTCGCGCAGCGAGGTGTCCTTGCTTTCGAGCAGCTCATCCAGTCGCTCTTTGAGGCTGCCGGCATCGAGCGAGAGGATCATGGCCTTGACCGGGCCGACCGAGGCCGGCGCCATGGAAATCGAACGGAAGCCGAGCCCGATCAGTGCCATGGCCTCGAGCGGCTTTCCCGCCATCTCGCCGCACAAGGTCAGCGGCACACTATGCTTGGCCGCCCCCTCGACAATCTGCCGCAGAGCCTTGAGCGAGGCAGGATTGAGCGGATCGAACCGTTCGGCGACGCGCATATTGCCGCGGTCTGCAGCGAACAGGAATTGCATCAGGTCGTTGGAGCCGACCGAGGCGAAATCGGCCAAAGGCAGCACGCGGTCGAGCTGCCATAGCAGCGCCGGCACCTCGATCATGGCGCCGACCATGAGCTTCTTCGGCTCGGGCCGTCCATGACGCAGCAAGATTCTCACCTCGCGGTCGATCAGCGCACGCGCCTCCTCAAACTCCGAGACGTCGGCGATCATCGGCAGCATGATGCGGAGCTCGCGGCCTTGCGCGGCTCTGAGTAGCGCTCTGATCTGGGTACGGAACAGCGCGGGGCGGTCGAGCGCCATGCGGATCGCGCGCCAGCCGATTGCCGGATTCTCCTCCTTGGAACCGCGGAAGTAGGGCAGCACCTTGTCGCCGCCGACATCGAGCGAGCGGAACACGACTGGTCGGTCGCCGGCGGCATCGAGGATCGCCTTATACAATCTCGTCTGCTGCTCAAGCCGCGGGAAGGTCGCCGAGATCATGAATTGGAGCTCGGTGCGGAACAGCCCGATACCATCGGCACCGGACTGATCGAGATGGGGCAGATCAAACAGGAGGCCGGCATTGATCTGGATCGCCACCCGTTGGTTGTCGAGCGTTACCGACGGCACGGTACGCAAGGCTGCGTATTGCGCCTGGCGCCTTGCCCTGAACCTGACCTTGTCGGAGTAGGCCGAGACCACCTCTTGCGTCGGCCTGATATGCAACTCGCCGGCCTCAGCATCGACGATAGCGGCGTCTCCCGCCTCGACTGTCTCGAGCGCACCCTTAACCTGACTGATGGCAGCGATGCCGAGCGCGCGCGCTACGATGGCGACATGGCTTGCCGCGCCCCCCTCCTCCAGCACGAGACCGCGTAGCCTAAGGCGATCATAGTCGAGCAGCTCGGCAGGGCCCATGGTGCGGGCGATCAGGATGGTGTCCTGCGGCAGGTTGCCAGCGGCCGCGGTTCCGGCGCCACCGGACAAGAGAATGAGCAGGCGATTTGAGAGATCGTCGATGTCGTGCAGGCGCTCGCGTGCATGCGGATCGGTCTGCCGCAGCATTCGTGCGCGCGTGTCGTTGCGCACGCGCTGCACGGCGGCTTCCGCGGTAAGGCCGGTAAGCAGAGCCTCGTCGAGGCGGCGACGCCAGCCATGATCGTGGGCGAACATGCGGAAGGCTTCGAGCACCTCGCGATGCTCGCCGGCACGGGCGAGGTCGCCCCGCTCGAGCATGCCGTCGATCGCCCCGGTTAGCTCCTCGATCGCTTGGGACAGGCGACGCCGCTCGAGTTCGACATCCTCGGCGATCAGCCGGGTGACTACGATGCGTGGCTCGTGCAGCACGACATGTCCAAGGGCCACGCCCTCGGAGATGGGAAGCCCTGTGAACCGCCCGGCGAGCTCTCGTCGGGTTTCGGCACTGACCTCCTCCTCAGTGACGCCAAGGCCGCCCGAGGCGATCATCTCGGCGAGCACCATGGCGGTGGTCTGGAGGGCCTCGACCTCCTCGTCGGAATATTGCCGCATGGTGCGGTTCTGCACCGTCAAGACTCCGATGGTGTGCCCGGCGCGCAGGATCGGCACCCCGAGGAAGGAGTGGTAGATCTCCTCGCCCGTCTCGGGCCGGTAGGAGAAGGCCGGATGATGCTGGGCGTCGGGGAATTGCATCGGCTCGGCCTGAAGGGCAATCAAGCCGACCAGGCCCTCGCCCGCCTTGAGATGCGTGTTATGCACCGCCTCAGGCCGCAAGCCTTCGGTGGCAAACAGCTCGAGCGAGCCGTCGCGGCGGCGCAAATAGATCGAACACACCTCGGCGACCATGTTCGAGGCAATCAGCACGGCCACCTTGTCGAGGCGCTCCTGCGCGCTCTCGCGCTGCGCCATGACCTCGCGCAAGCGGCGGAGCAATTGTCTCGGGGCACCAACAGAGACGGCCATAACTCGTAAGTCCTCGCCGACCGGGGACAGGGCGGATCAGGGCATTTTAAAGGAGCTTTCGGTAGCCCGCGCTAAATCCGCTAGCGGCTGTCCAAGCCGAACAAGGAGTGCAAGGTCCGCACCGCAAGCTCGGCGTAGGCCGCATCGATCAATACGCTGATTTTAATCTCAGACGTGGAGATCGCCTCGATATTGATGCCTTTTTCGGCAAGCGCGCTGAACATCTGCGCGGCAACCCCGGCGTGGCTCCGCATGCCGACACCTATTGCCGATACCTTGGCGATGTCGGTTGAGCCGCGCAAGTCAAAATAGCCGATGTGATCCTTGGCCTTGCGCAAGACTTCGAGCGCGCGGTCGAGGTCCGCGCTTTGCACCGTGAAAGTCATGTCGGTATATTTTCCGTCCTCGGACACGTT
>JBKPSQ010000029.1:0-10835 GCA_046735075.1 Pseudomonadota bacterium | reverse complement strand
AGCTACGCGAACGCGGCGCGTCGCCGGCTATCTATCTCGTCGCTGCGGTTCTCGCGGCGATTGCCGGGTTTGGCACGGTATATTTGAGTTTCGCCCCTCCTGACAATGGGCGCACGGCCGATACTGGCGATTCCAGTTCAGCACCCTCCGGCGCGACGGCGACCAACAAGGGCGGCGGCGAGGGCCCGCTCGCCGGGCTGAGCAAAGGCGCGATGGCGCCCCTCCTGGCGCGCCCGACGGCTCTCGATCTGCCCGATATTAACTTTAACGATGCGAGCGGTGCCACGAAGTCCCTCGCCGATTGGCGCGGCAAGATCGTGCTCCTCAATATCTGGGCTACGTGGTGTGTGCCTTGCCGGGACGAGATGCCGGCACTCGACAGGCTCCAGACCGAGCTCGGCGGCGCTGGCTTCGAAGTGGTGGCGGTGAACATCGACAAGAACGGCCCTGAGAAGGCCAAGGCCTTCCTTCAGGAGACCGGCGCCACGCACCTTGCGCTCTACACCGATCCTTCCGGCAAGATGTTCGCCGCACTGAAAGCGGTCGGCATGCCGACGACGCTCATCATCGACCGCAACGGCAAGGAGATTGGGCGGCTGGTTGGGCCGGCCGATTGGGGGTCGCCCGAGGCTAAGCGGGTTATCGAAACCGCCGTCGCGCAGCCCGCGTCGTAGCGCCGTCACTCGACTGGGACAATCGCGTCCTTCTCCAGGCGATAGGTGTAACTGCAGGTCTCATTTGTCGGCTTGTTGCAGGGATCGCCCGGGGTGATCACGTACATCAAACGCTTCCCGCCGCTCTTTCCGAACTTATAGCTCTGCACCAGGTCCTCGAACACGAGATCCCAGCCCGCCCCTCCGTCCCAGAAATAGATCTGGATCGAGCATCCGCCATTACCGCAGAGCGGATTGACCCCGCCCTCGCATTTGAGCTTCGAGTAATCGGCGATCCAGTCCTCGCCGCCGTCGCCGTTCAGATCTTCGACGGTGAGCACGGCGTCGGTGTTGGGCTGGCCATCCATGTCCTTGCAGGCCTGTGCAGCTTGGGCAACCGCGGCGGCGACATTGTCGGGAGGCTCAGCGGCGGAAACCGCAGATGGGCCTAAGCAGGCGGCAGCGGCCAGCGCGATCAGAACTTTCCGACCCGAAAGGGACGTCGTCAATTCGCGCCGCTCGTCACGGTTTTGCGCAAGGTCTTCCTCGTGGCCTTCACGGCGCCCTTGGTCACCTTCGCTGCCGCATCGGTCGCGGCGTTGACCGTGCCAGTGGCGGCAGCCACGGCGCCATCGGCATCAAGGTCGAGCGTGGCCTTGCGCGTGCCTTTGCGCGAAATCCGTTTGCGCGAGGTGGCGGGTTTGCCGGCGCCGCACACGCTGTCCTTCAAATGGGCCGGTCCGTCGGTGAGCGCGGCTTGAATGGCGAGACCGTCGATGCTGGTGCCGAACAGCGATTTCCAGAAATAGCGCCTGAAGCCGTTGTCGAGCAGATCAGTGGCCCGATCCCTGCGTGAGGCGAGCGACGGTTCGCCGAGAACCACGGCAACGAGCTTGCGCCCGTCGCGCGTGGCGCTGACCACGATGTTGAAGCCAGACTCGCAGATAAAGCCTGTCTTCATACCGTCGGCGCCCGGGTAGCTGACCAGCATGCTGTTGTGCGTGCGTATGATTTGCTTGCCCACCTGCACCTGGACGGTCTGGAACAGATCGGCATATTCGGGGAACTCGATGATGATGGCCCGGGCGAGCTTGGCGAGATCGCGCGCGGTGGTCACCTGCTCTTCGTTGGGCAATCCATTCACGTTGGCGAAATGTGTGCGGGTCATGCCGAGATGCTGGGCCGCCTCGTTCATGCGCTGCACGAAGGCCTCTTGGCTCCCCGCCACTGCCTCGGCGATCATGACCGCGACGTCGTTGGCGGATCTGACAATGAGAACTTTGAGCGCGGTGTCGAGCGTGATTGACTCACCGACTTTCAACCAGAGTTTGCTCGGCGCCTGTTCAGTCGCCTCCTTGGAACAGATGATCGGCTTGTCCGCGCTGATCGTGCCTTCCTTGATCGCCTGGAAGGCGACATAGGCGGTCATCAGTTTGGTCAAAGAGGCGGGGAACCACTGGGCGTCCGGGTCCTCGGCATAGAACACGGTGCCGTTGTAAGGCTCGAAGACGAGGGCGGGGCCGGCAAGCGCCCCCGTTGGGGCCATCAAGATCGCTCCGACGAGGAGGCCAAGACCAGCACGCCGCAGCATCATCCGTAATTCCTCATCATTTCAGGCCTTGCGCATGACGCTGCCGCGCCGCCGCTTAAGAAGCGGGCAGACCTAACACCGCAAGATGACAGCCGCCCCAGCCCCCAGGAACGCCTTAGCCACATAGGCAATCGAATTTCGACTGTTCCGTGGCACGAAGATCACACCGGCCGAATCGCGAAAAAACATAGCGAAGCAGGGGTGATCCGCCCCGCGAGACTAGCGCGCTCGGCCCAATTCGCAACTGCGAAATTAAGCCTCGCTAACGCCCAGAACCCGGGCTAATCAGAGGCGTCTTTCAAGCCTCTCCGTCACGGGCGCTACGGCATGGATGCCGACGTCAGGCGCAAGCAACTTGCCGCGGCACTCAATCGGGTCGCGCACGGCGAACGGGCCGCGCTTCGTCTCGTCTACGACATGACTTCGGCGAACCTTTTTGGCGTCTGCCTCCGTATCTTGAATGACCGAAGCGAGGCGGAAGACGTGCTGCAAGAAGTTTACCTTACGGTTTGGAACAAGGCCGCGGCCTTCGACGAGACGCGCGCAAGCCCGATCACCTGGCTTGTGGCCATTGCGCGCAACCGCGCTATCGACCGCGCACGCTCGAGTGCGACCGTGCGCCGAAGCGAGCCGATCGACGCGGCAGCCGAAGTCGCCGACCCCGGACCCACGGCGTTCGAATCTCTTGCCTCAGCGCAAGAGCAGGAGCGGCTCAAGTCGTGCCTCGATGAGATCGAGGAGCGCCAATCCTTGGCCATCAAGGCCGCCTTCATGGGCGGCTTTACCTATGAGGAGCTCGCCGAGCGCTCCGGCGTGCCGCTCGGCACGATGAAGAGCTGGATCAGGCGGGGGTTGGCCAAGCTTAGAGAGTGTCTCGAGCGATGATCGACAACGGCGCGCAAGAGAGAGAGGACGGCAGGCTCACTGCAGCCGAATATGTGCTCGGCGTGCTCGGCGCGTCCGAGCGGCGCGCCGTCGAACGGCGGATTGCGAGCGATCAGGTGTTCGCCCGCGAGGTTGCCTTCTGGGAGGAGCGGCTCGGCGGTCTCGCCGAGGGAATACCGTCGGTCGCGTCGCCTGCGAGCGCGTGGACACGCATCGAGGCAGCACTCGACCAGGCCGAGCAACCGGCACCGCAGAGGGCCGGCCTGTGGCAAAGCCTCAGCTTCTGGCGTGGCCTTGCTTTGGGCACCAGCGCACTTGCTGCGGCATGTGTTGCCGCGCTGATCTATGTTGGCGCGGTCGCGCCGCCACGTGCGGCGCTCGTTGCGCAACTTGGTGCCGAAGGAGGCAAGACCGGGTTCGTCGCTGCCATCAACTCGGGTGGCGGTACGCTCACCATCGTTCCTGCTGCGCTGCTCAGCGCCGAGGGGCGAAAGGCGATGGAGCTCTGGCTGATCCCGCCGGGTGACAAGCCGCATTCGCTCGGCCTGGTCGATCCGAGCAAGCCGGTCACAATCAAAGTGCCGCAGGACCTGCTCTCCCGCCTCAACAAGGAGGCGGTGCTCGCAGTCTCGCTTGAGCCGCCCGGAGGCTCGCCAACCGGCCAGCCCACCGGTCCTGTGATCGCCAACGGCAAGCTCGCGCAGCTCTAGCCGCTCACGAAAACGTCATCACCGCATTCCGCATCCGGACGCGACCGCGCCTCCGTAGCTGTGGCCGTACCCCCCAGGGGACAGTCCGCAACTTAAGGAGGATGACATGAAGTTCGCCAAATATGCTCTCGCCAGCGCAGCCGCCGCTGGCCTTGCCTTCGCCGCTCTCACCACCGTCCCGACCCTTGCCAAGGAAATGACGGTCATGGTGGGCGGCGCCCCGATGTTCCCCTCCAAGAACATCATCCAGAATGCGGTCAACTCCAAGGACCACACCACGCTCGTCGCTGCGGTCAAGGCCGCCGACATCGTCGGCACGTTGTCGGGCAAAGGCCCCTTCACCGTGTTCGCGCCGACCAACGACGCCTTCGCCAAGTTGCCGGCGGGCACCGTCGACACGTTGCTCAAGCCCGAGAACAAAGGCCAGCTCACCCAGGTCCTGACCTATCACGTCGTCCCAGGCCGCATCACCGCCAAGGACCTCATGGATATGATCAGCAAGGGCGGCGGCAAGGCCACGCTCAAGACCGTCGAGGGCGAGGACCTCACCTTCCAAATGAAGGACGGCGCGATCTGGGTGTGGGACGCCAAGGGCGACTCCGCCAAGATCACCATCAAGAACGTGCTCCAGTCGAACGGCGTGATCCACGTCATCGACACGGTGCTGTTGCCGAGCTAATCCCTCCCCCCGTTAGCTCAGGCACAGTTGGGCCCGCCGTGCGCCCCCCGCGCGGCGGGCTTCCTTTTCGTCGCTGCTAGAAGTGGCTCAGAAGCCAGTACAGGCTGCCGGACAGCAGCACAGCCATGGGAAGCGTCAACACCCACGCCATCAGGAGATTGCGAATCGTGGCCATCTGCAGTCCGGACCCGTTGGCGGCCATCGTTCCCGCCACGCCCGAGGACAGAACCTGGGTGGTTGACACCGGAAGTCCGAACATGTCGGCGCCGGCAATCGTGCCCATGGCCACGAGCTCGGCCGAAGCTCCTTGCGCATAGGTCAGGTGCGATTTGCCGATCTTCTCGCCAACCGTCACCACGATTCGCTTCCAACCGATCATGGTGCCCAGCCCGAGCGCGATGGCGACCGAGACCTTGACCCAAAGCGGGATGTATTTGGTGGCGTCGTCGGGATCGCTTTTGTAGGCGGTGAGGCTGTCGCTGGTCGCTTGATCCAGGACGGGCACCCCCGTTTTCATTATGACGCGGATGGCCTCCGAGACGAGATACATGTCGTTGCGCACGTTATTGACGGCAGCGGTCGGGATCCTGCGCAGCGTGCCATATTCGTTGACCTGAGCATCGATCTCGCCAACGAGCTCGGCAACGGCGGGGATCGAGTCCGGCTGCAAGTGCCTGGTGCGAATAAATTGCGTAACTGCGCCGCGCCTGTCGGCCGGGGGCGTGCCCGGCGCAAGCGTCTGTAACGCAGTCTGCGCTGCGGCCCCGAGTGTATGGAATTGTTCGACGCGGGAATCGGGCATAGCGCGATTCAAGGCATAAGCCGTCGGCACCGTGCCGATCAAAATCAACATGATCAGGCCCATGCCCTTCTGCCCGTCATTCGGGCCGTGGGCGAAGGAGACGCCGGTGCAGGTTAGGATCAGAATGGCGCGGATCCACAATGGCGGCGGCGTGGCGCCTTTCGGTTGCTGATAAAGCGCCGGATTCGGCACGAGATATCTCAAAGCAAGGAATAACAGCGCGGCGGAGATGAAGCCGATGATGGGAGAGATCAGGAGCGCATAGCCGACATTGGCCGCCTGACTCCAATCGACTCCCGCCGTGCCGTCGCGGCCTTGCATCAACGCGTTGGCGATGCCGACGCCGATGATGGAGCCAATCAGGGTGTGCGACGAAGAGGCAGGCAGGCCGAGCCACCAGGTGCCGAGATTCCAGATGATTGCAGCGAACAGCAGCGCAAACACCATGGCAAAACCGGCGTGCGAGCCGACCTGGAGGATGAGCTCGACCGGAAGCAGAGAAATGATCACGAAAGCGACGGCGCCGGTCGACACCATCACGCCGACAAAATTCCAGAAACCCGACCACAGCACCGCGACGTTGGGTGCGAGCGAATGCGTGTAGATGACGGTGGCGACCGCGTTGGCGGTATCGTGAAAGCCATTCACGAACTCGAAGCCGAGCGCGATGAGAAGCGCGATGCCGAGCAGGATGAAGGGGAGCCAGCTCTCGGCGATGACACCGGCGTCGCGCACCTCGAGATAAATGTTCAGTCCGGCATAAAGGATGCCGGCAAGCAGGATGGTTACGAAAAGAATGGCCGTGGTCGGCGCGATCGGGTGATCGAGCTTGGGTTTCGGCGATGCGCCTGCCGTCAAGGCGACGTCGGTCATGAGGCCCGCTGACGCAGAATTGAGCGGCGCCAAGATAGCGCGGGACGCTCGCGGGAGAATTACAAATCTATGACAGTTCTGAGTAAGGGGATGGCAGCTCCGGGCGGCGCTTGGGCGGCTGGGCGGCAGCTTGCGGAAGCGTTGCGGCGCGCATGGCTTCGACCCAGGGCAACCACGCGAGCCGCGTGGCTTCGGCCCAAAAGGCGAAGGGATTCATTGCCTCGTAAAAGCGGACGAAGGCCTCGAAGGAGGGGACAGCCTTGAGATTGATCGAGATCTGCTCCGCCAGGCCGTCAGGTGACTGGTGGTGGACGATCTCGATGTCGAGGCCTGGCAGGTGTGCGATCGCTTTCATGGACTCGCCTTCGCTGTGATGCGCTGTGCGTTCGAAACGGGACAACGCCACTCACCCGCAACCGCTTCCCTTGGTCATAGCTAGGTCCGCCGCGCAGACTTCGTCAAGCGGCGCAAGCGGAACTGTTGCGATGCCTCGCATACGAAAATCCGCGCGAAGATTCGGCACGATTTAGAGGAACCCTGCACCACTCATTCTGTTTCCCCCGAAAGCAGTAGGAGGTCAGAAAAATGTTGAAGCTCATGCTATCGGCGGGAATCGCCTCATTGTTGGTGTGCGGCGCAGCTTACGCCACGCCGTCTCCCGCGCCTTCGCAGCTCGGCTCGTCCGATTTCGTACAAGTCAGACGGCAGGGTGATAGGAGCGAGGGTAACTTCCAAAGGCGTGGCGGCGATAATTGGCGTGGCCGTGAAGCCTTGGGCTTCGGATCTGGTGATCGTTATCGCGGCTGGCATCGCTATGGCAGCCGCCCGGGCGATTGGCGCGGTCGCGGCTGCGTCGCCGTCGGTCCGATGTGGTACTGCCCATAGACTGCGGCCAGTCCTTAGATACTCAGCTTCAGGGGACGTTATTCCCTGAGACTAACGAGGGTCCGGCGGTAAGCCGCGCGGTCATGCGCGGATACGTGTGGTGTTCTCGTGCTGCTTGTCGCGGCGGGACTTGGGCCGTCTCCTCATTGGCACCACGGTCTCCGACGTCGTGTCGGGCGCGGACTCCGACTCGTCTTCGCTCTCGTTGTCGTACTCGATTTGCGGCGCCTCATCGTAGCCGGCGCGGTTGCTGTAGAAGATCAGCACCATGAGGCTGCCGCCGACGACCACGGTGAAGAAAATGCCAAGCCCCATCATCAGCCAGCCCCATGGTGGCATGGTGACGTCGCCCGCCGATTCCCATCCATAGTGGCCAACGAAAATCGCTCCGGCGAGAAACGCGAGCAGAATTCCAATAACAACGAATCGCACGGCACACCTCCACTCCGAGAACGTTCTCTCAGACAGAACGCCCTCCACCTAATGTGGTGTCGATGCCGGGAAATTGCTTCTGCGATGTTGCCCCAGTTGGGCTTGCCTTGCTCTGAAATGGAGCCGCCAAGATTGAGAGGGGACAGCCCGGGCGAAACTTGGCCAAATGCCGCAAGCAAACTGTAAAAACCGCAATCGGAACAAAGCAACGCGGAGGCATGCTCCCCAGTTATGGCTAGGAGCCAAAGAAGGTCTCTTAGTCATGGCCATACACATCCCGCCGATATTGGTCGTGATCGCCTGCAAGGCGGTCATGGCCGCCAATCCGGATCCCAACGCTGCCTTCACCCATGCGGAAAACACCGAATGGGCCACGGAGAACTCGATGATGGTCTGCCAGCGGCACGAGGTCGAGCTTTACGATCCGGTCGAAGGCATGCAGCTCAAGCCGTCCGACGATCTTGTTCCCGCACTCAACCCTAACTTCTCCGACCGTGGGCAGTGCGCCCGTGCCGGCATCATGTTGGCGACCGAGTGGGACCAGGCACATCATGGCACGCCGTGGCGGGTGTGGCGCATCGGCTGCCCATCGCCGATCGTCGACCTCAGGAGCGGGGCGCTGATCGGCTACAAGCTCCCCGAGTGCGGACACCAGGATACGGTGGTGTGCGAGACCGACTCTGAGATTTAGCACTTCGCTTGCGGCGCCTGCTCCTTGACTCTTCCTCGACCAAACTCTTCCCGAGCGATGCTGAATTGGCGATCGCCTCCGTTCATCGCTACCTGTCGACAAGCTGATGCAGCCGTGCGCAGGCTGCGCCGCTGTGGGGTAAGGTCGCGGCCGCCGAAGTAGCTGCACACACGGGAAACCAGATGGACAAGATTGCGCTCGAAGAGCATTTCGTCACCCCCGACTTCGTCGATTACCTCAAGAACGCCATGCCGAAGGTCACCAAGGAGATGTCCGATGCCTTGGTCGCGCGGCTTTCGGATTTCGGCGAGCAGCGCCTCTCGGCGATGGACGGGGCAGGGGTGAAGCTCGCGGTTCTGTCCATGACCGGTTCGGGGGTGCAGATCGAGCGCGACACGCAGCTTGCCATTCGCAGGGCGAAAGAAGCGAATGATGCGCTCGCGAAGGAGATCGATCGCAGGCCGGACCGCTACGCAGGCTTTGCCCATCTCGCCATGCAAGATCCAAAGGAGGCGAGCGCCGAGCTAGAGCGCTGTGTGCGCGAGCTCGGCTTCAAGGGTTCCATGATCAACGACAACACCCTTGGCATCTATCTCGACGATCCGCGCTACGAGCCGTTTTGGGAGACGACGCAGGGCCTCGACGTTCCCCTCTATCTGCATCCCGACAACGCTTATGAAATGCCCCATGTGCTGCGCGGCTGCCCCGAGCTCGCAAAGGCCACATGGGAGTGGACCACGGAGAGCGCCTCGCACGCGTTGAGGATCGTGGTTGCCGGCGTGTTCGACCGCTATCCGCGGCTCAAGATCATCCTCGGCCACATGGGGGAAACGCTGCCCTATATGCTATGGCGCCTCGATAGCCGCTACGCGGCGACTGAGACCTCGCGCCGGCTCAAGCTGCCGCCGTCGTCCTATCTCAAAAACAATTTCTTCGTCACCACATCTGGGCAGTTCGCCAACGAGCCGCTCGTCTGCGCCATGTCAGCGCTCGGCGAGGACAAGGTCATGTTCTCGATCGACTATCCTTACGAGGACTCGAACGTGGCTTCGCGCTTCATCGAGGCCGCCCCGGTCTCGGAGGCGCGCGCGCGAAGCTTTGCTCGGGGAATGCAAAGGCTCTGCTGCGGCTCTAGCGATGGCGCGGTGTGATGCGCCTAACGCTTCTCGATCAGCACGGCGCGGAAGTCGTTGACGTTGGTGAGCGTCGGGCCGGTCACTAGAAGATCGCCGATCGCATCGAAGAAGGTCCAAGGATCGTTGTCGGCGAGCATCGCCTTGGCGTTAATGCCAGCCTTCTCGGCGCGCGCCAGCGTGTCGGGATAAATCAGCGCCCCGGCATTATCCTCGCTACCGTCGATGCCATCGGTATCGCCGGCAAGCGCATAGATCCCCTTCATGCCGTCGAGCGCGATGGCGAGCGCGAGCAAGAACTCGGTGTTGCGTCCGCCCTTGCCTTTGCCCTTGAGCGTGATCGTGGTCTCGCCGCCCGAGATCAACACGCAAGGCGGCTTCTCCGGTTGACCGCGTAACGCGCACTGCCGCGCGATCCCGGCGTGCACCAGCGCCACGTCGCGTGACTCGCCTTCGATCGAGTCGCCGAGGATCACAGGTGTGACGCCTGCTTTACGCGCAACCTCGGCCGCCGCTTCGAGCGAGGCTTGGGGCGTGGCGATCATGATGTTCTCGACACGCGCCAGCCGCTTGTCGCCGCGCTTCGGCGTCTCGTCTCCCTTACGCAAGCGCTCGAGTACCGCCTTTGGCACGTCGATCTTGTATTTCTGGATGATGTGAAGCGCCTGCTCGTTGGTGGAGGGATCGGGCACGGTCGGGCCAGAGGCGATGATCGACGGATCGTCGCCGGGCACGTCGGAGATCATCAGCGCCACCACACGTGCGGGATGAGCAGCCACGGCGAGTCTTCCACCTTTGATGGCCGAGAGGTGCTTCCGCACGGTGTTCATCTCTGAGATGGTCGCGCCCGATTTGAGCAGGGCCTTATTCACTGCCTGCTTGTCTTCGAGCGTCAAGCCTTCGGCCGGAAGCGAGAGCAGGGCGGAGCCGCCGCCAGAGATGAGGCACAGCACGAGGTCGTCGGCCGAGAGCCCCTGTACCAGCGCGAGGATGCGCCGCGCAGCATCCCTGCCGGCGGCATCGGGTACCGGATGGGCCGCCTCGATCACTTCGAGCCGTTCAGTCGGGATGCGATAGCCGTAGCGCGTTACCACCAACCCCTCGAGCGGACCGTCCCAGGCATCTTCGAGCGCCTTGGCCATCGCGCCCGATGCTTTGCCGGCGCCGATGATGACCGTCCGCCCCTTTGGCTTCGGCGGGAGATGAGCAGGCAGGCAGATCGAGGGGAGCGCCGCCTCGACGGCAGCGTTGAACATGGTTTTGAGCAGCTCGTCGCGCTTCATCAGCGGCCGATCCTCCCCTCCGGAGCCGCGCAGAACCTGCACAGACGTTGCAAAAAGGCAAGCGAATGAATTACCTTGCCCATTCGTAATGCAATACAGCCTCAAGGCCCGGGGAAACCTGAGTTATGTCAGTTCAGCCGCGTGAAGCTGCCAAAAAACCGGGCAAGCGCTCAGACGAACAGCACAAAAACCCGAAGTCAGACATCGAGATCAGCCAG
>JBKPSQ010000028.1:0-4335 GCA_046735075.1 Pseudomonadota bacterium | reverse complement strand
TCCCGCAATACGACCGCGTCGTTGTGTGCTTCGTCGTGCGCTGCATAGACCAGCGTGATCGGTCCGTGCCGCGCCAAGGACCGGAGCTCGGTGAGGAGATTGGAATGTTCGCGTACTTCCGCGGCGTAGCGGCGGCGAAATTCCTGCCAGCGCGCGGGATCGTGGGCGAACCATTTGCGAAGCCCGGTGGAGGGCGCGATCTCCTTCATCCACTGATCGAGCGCCGCCTTCTCCTTGGAGATTCCGCGCGGCCACAGCCGATCGACAAGGATGCGCGTGCCGTCCTTTGCCGACGGCGGGTCGTAGGCACGCTTGAGCTTGACATTGGCAGCCGGAATAGTGCTGGCCATCGCTCACTCCGCGGCATGTTTGGTGTTGCGCCAGCGCGCAGCGGCATCTGCGTCGACGTCCGACGCCTCGACCCAATGGCTGCCGCCAGGACCGGACTCGCGCTTCCAGAACGGCGCATTGGTCTTGAGGTAGTCCATCAGGAACTTGGCGGCGTCGAACGCAGCATCCCGATGCTCAGAGGCAGTCACCACGAGCACGATGTTGTCGCCCGGCTCGAGGGCGCCGAAGCGATGCACGATCAAGCTCGCCTGGAGCGGCCAGCGCGTCTGCGCCTCGGCCTCGATGCGCGAGAGTTCGCCCTCCGTCATTCCGGGATAATGCTCGAGCGTCATCTGCTCGACCGCGCCGTCCTGGTCGCGCACCGTGCCGGTGAAAGTGACAATGGCCCCGATATCAGTGCGGGCAGCCTTGAGCCTGGCGATCTCGGCGCCGATGTCGAAGTCTTCTCGCTGAACGCGGATCACATCAGCCTCCGGTCACCGGCGGAAAGAAGGCGATCTCGCGCGCGCCGCTGATCCTCGCATCATGGCGCACATGGCTCTGGTCGATTGCGGCGCGAATGACTTGCTCGCGCTCGAAGGCGTTGGCGAATTCGGTGCCGCGCGATTTCAGCCAGGCGATCAGCTCGGCGACGGTGGCGACATGCTCCGGCACCGCCACATCCTCGGAGGCGCGGCCGACCTTCTCTTTGACCCAGGCGAAATAGAGGAGGCGCATCGGTCAATCCTTCCCGATCACCAGATGCGCGATGGCCGCGCGCAAATAGTCGTAGCCGGTATAGAGCGTGAAGATCGCGGCGATCCACAACAGCGTGAGGCCGAACACCGTGGTGTAAGGCCAGATCTTGTCGCCGGCGCTGCCGGCAAGCAGGAATCCGATCGCTACCATCTGCACCACGGTCTTCCATTTGGCGAGCGCGGTGACGGGCACGGGAACGGCGAGTGTGCCGAGGAATTCGCGCAAGCCCGAAACCAGGATCTCGCGGCAGAGGATGATGACGCCGGCCCACAGCGACCAGCCGGCGATGGTCTGGTCTGCGGCGAGCATGAGGAGCGCGGCAGCCACGATCAGCTTGTCGGCGATCGGATCGAGCATGCGGCCGATGGCGCTTTGCTGCTCCCAGGCGCGGGCGAGATAGCCGTCGAGGAAATCGCTGACACCCGCGGCAATGAAGATCCACATCGCGGTCCAGCGGCCCCAATCGGCCGTGACGAAGAAGCAAGCGACCAAGGCAGGGATGGCGACGATGCGGAAATAGGTGAGCAGGTTGGGCAGGCTCACGAACCTGTCGCGCCGCTGCCCGCGGGATGCCCCGCGCCGTGCCGCTAAACCTTGTTCAGCCATATCCTGTCCGCTCACGGTCTCACCCGTGGAAGTGATCATAAATAGTCTTGGCCATTTGCGCGCTGATGCCGCCCACCGATTGGAGATCGGCAATGCCGGCGCGGCTCACCGCCTTGGCCGAGCCGAAATGCTGCAGCAGCGCACGTTTGCGCGTAGGTCCAATGCCGGGCACCTCGTCGAGCGGAGAGGCGGTAATGGCCTTCTTGCGTTTGGCGCGATGGGCGCCGATGGCAAACCGGTGCGCCTCGTCCCTGAGCTTCTGGATGCAATAGAGCACCGGGTCGCGCGGTTCCAACAGAAGCGGCTCCTTGCCTTTAAGGTAAATGCGCTCGCGGCCGGCATTGCGGTCGGGTCCTTTGGCCACCGCGGCGATCTTGATCTCCGACAGCCCGAGTTCGTCCAGCACCTCGTAGGCGGCACCGAGCTGGCCCGGGCCGCCGTCGATCAGCACGAGGTCTGGCGCCGCCCATCCATTCACCTCGCCCTTTTCCTTGGCGAGCCGACTGAATCGCCGCGTCAGCATCTCCCGCATCATGGCGTAGTCGTCGCCGGGGGCAAGGTCTTCATTCCGCATGTTGAACTTGCGGTATTGAGCTTTGATGAAACCTTCGGGCCCAGCCACGATCATGGCGCCGACCGGGTTCGTGCCGGAGATATGGCTGTTGTCGTAGACCTCGATGCGCTCTGGCGATTCGTCGAGGTCGAGCAGTTCGGCGAGGCGCGAGAAGATCGCGGCTTGCGAGGTCGAGTCGGCGAGGCGGCGTGCGAGCGCCTCGCGCGCATTGACCAGCGCGTGCTCGACGAGGTCGCGGCGCTCACCGCGCACCGGCCTGCCGACCTCGATCTTGCGCCCGGCGCGCAGCGATAAAGCTTCTGCGAGCAGTTTGCGCCTTCCAATGTCATGCGAGAGAAGCACCAGCTTCGGCGGCGGCTTGTCGTCGTAGAACTGGGCGACGAACGACTCGAGCACCTCCTCGACGGAGAGGCTCTTGTCGGCGCGTGGGAAGTAGGCGCGGTTACCCCAGTTATTGCCGGTGCGGAAGATGAATACCTGGATGCAGGTCTGCCCTGCTTCCTGATGCGCGGCGAATACATCGGCTTCCTTCACGCTCGCCGGGTTGATGCCCTGCCGCGACTGGATGTGAGAAAGCGCCGTCAACCGGTCGCGGAAGCTCGCCGCGCGCTCGTAGTCCTGCTTGAGGCTCGCCTCGTCCATCAGCGCGTGCAGCCTGCGTTTCACCTCATCGCTCTCGCCGGTGAGGAAGGCGAGCGCCTCGTCGACCAGCCTGCCATAGTCCTCGACGGATATCTCCCCGGTGCAAGGCGCCGAGCAACGCTTGATCTGAAAGAGCAGGCAAGGCCGCAACCGGCTCTCGAAATAGGCGTCGGAGCACGACCTTAGCAGAAAGGCGCGTTGCAGCGTGTTGATGGTGCGCCCGACGGCGCCAGCCGAAGCAAACGGACCGAAATAATCGCCTTTGCGCCCGCGCGCGCCGCGATGCTTGAGGATCTGCGGCACGGCATGGTCGCGCGCGATGAGGATGAACGGAAAGGACTTGTCATCACGCAGCACCACGTTGAAGCGGGGCTTCAGCCGCTTGATGAGGTTGGCCTCGAGCAGAAGCGCCTCGATCTCGGTCGCGGTGGTGACGAACTCCATGGCCGCGGTGTCGGCAACCATGCGGGCGATCCGATTGTTGTGGCTCGCGCCCCGCGCGTAGCTCTGCACCCGCTTCTTGAGGTGCCGCGCCTTGCCGACATAGAGAACTTCGCCTGCCGCATCGATCATGCGGTAGACGCCGGGCCCTGCGGGCGCTGTCTTGGCATAGCGGCCGATCACGGGCGCACCGGTCTCGACGCTACGCAAAACGTTGCGCGCGCGCTGAATGAGGGAAGGCTGGGTGCTGTCCGGATTCTCTAAGGGCATGGGATCATGAGGGTTTCGCGCGGTTAAGCGCGCGGCTCGTAAACCGAAGGTAAGGTCTAAGCGGAACCTGGTTCAAGGGCGGTGACGCCCTTATCCCTCACCTGCGCTCCAAGCGAGATGCTGCCCCGAGTCTAAGGCTATCATCTGACCGGTGATCGAGGGCGTATCCAGCAACAATCCTATCGCAGCGGCGACATCCCCGGTGCTGACAGGGCGCCTGAGCAGGGTCGCGCGGACTTCGCGCTCGAAAGATGCTTCGTCTTGAGCCTGGCTTGGCATTACGGGCCCTGGAGCTACCGCATTGACCCTGATGCGCGGCGCGAGCGCCTGGGCGAGCATTTGCGTCGCCGCCCACAGGCCTGACTTGGCGACGGTGTAGGAGAAAAACTCTGGATTGAGGCGCAAGACTTTCTGGTCGATGACATTGATGACATTGCCGGCGGCACCTTCCGGCAATTGATTAGCGAAGGCCTGAGTCAAGAAGACCGGGGCCCCCAGATTGACCTGTAGATGAGCCTGCCAGCTCTCCCGATCGAGGGTAGCGATTGAGTCCCAATTGAAGCAGGCGGCGTTGTTCACGAGGCAGGTAGGTGGCCCGAGCCGGTCGCCGCATTCCGCAATTAGAGGCCTGAGACTATCGATTTCCGCCAAATCGGCCCGAAGGGCGACAGCGCGGCCACCCATCCCATCGATCTCGGCGACAAGGCTCGAAG
>JBKPSQ010000027.1:0-12819 GCA_046735075.1 Pseudomonadota bacterium | reverse complement strand
AAGGCCATTACGGCGACGGGAAAGAATTGCCTGGTAGTTGGCGCGTCTGTCCCGAGCATGCCGCGGCGGGACTGTGGTCTACGCCGTCAGATCTCGCCAATCTTCTGCTTCTGGTCGCCCGCGCCTGGCGTGGGGAGAGCGGGCTGTTTCTCGCGCCAGAGACGGCGCGGGAGATCCTGACTCCGCAGAACGGCGGCCCTTATGGACTGGGGGCCGCCATACGCGACCTCGATGGCACGCTGGTACTCATGAAGCGCGGCCAGAATATCGGCTATCAGAGCTATCTCATTCTCCTACCCGGAGAAGGCCAGGGCCTCGTCGTAATGACCAATTCCGATAATGGCTCGATTTTGGCCGAGGCCCTCATCCGCCGGGCCGCACAGCTTTATGCTTGGCCACCCCTCGGGCCCCTCCCCGACTAGCGCCAGGGCAGCCACTAGTTTCCGTCATAAGGCTCGATTACCATAGGGGCGTTACCCGTTTGCCGAGCGGGTTCCCCGGAGGAAACAAATGCGTGCATGGTTCCGCGCCGGCCTCATCGCCGCGCTGTTCGTTTTCGTCACCACCCCTTCTCCCGCAGCCGACAAGACATTCAAAGATGAAGCCCTCGACGACGCTGCCGTCACCCTTGAGGCCGATCTCAAGGACGAGGCCGGCACGGTCGAGAAGCCCGTCATCAAGCTGAAGCAAGAGGCCGACGCGCTCATAAGAGACCAGGACCTCGAAAGCGCGGCCGATACCTATACCCAGATCGTCACCGTCGCGCCGAACGACTCGAAGGCCTGGCGCAGGCTCGCAGATGTCTGGCTGCTCATTCCTCCGAGCGACGAGGACGATGGCTCGACGCGCTACGAGCGTGCGACCACGGCCGCCTATATCGCCTACCAACGCGCGACCACGCCGGAAGAAGAGTCGGCGAGTCTCGTCACGCTGGCCAACGCCTTCGGTAAGCGCGAGCAATGGCGTCAGGCGCTGAATGCACTCAAGACCGCGCTCACTTTGCGCGAGACGCCCGAGCTCAAGACTGCATACGACTCGCTCCGCGAGAAATACGGATTCCGGGTCTCCAATTTCAGCGTGGACTCGGATGCATCTTCACCGCGCGCCTGCTTCCAGTTCAGCGAGAGTTTGCCGAAGCGCACCGACTTCTCTCCCTACGTCGCGGTCACTGGCGAGGACAAGCCCGCCCTTTCGGTTGAAGACCAGCAGCTTTGTGTTGAGGGACTGAAGCACGGCGAGACCTATGCGATCACGCTCCGCACCGGGCTTCCTTCCACGGTTGGAGAAGATCTGCTGAAGGATGCCGCCTTCAATATTTATGTGCGCGACCGCACCCCGTCGGTTCGTCTTTACGGCAAGGCCTATGTGCTGCCGAAGACGGGCCAGCAAGGCATCCCGCTCATCACTGTGAACACCGACAAGGTGAAGGTCACGATCTATCGCATCGGCGACCGCAACCTGCTCGACAACGTGCTCGGCTACGACTTCGAGCGGAATCTCTACAGCTATAGTCTCGACGAGATTGCCGACCAGAAAGGCGAGAAGGTATGGACTGGCGAGCTCAAGGTCGAGAAGGAGCTCAACCAGGAGATCACCACCGCCTTCCCCATCATGGAAGCCGTGCCGCAGATGCAGCCCGGCGTCTATCTACTTGCCGCGCAGCCCGGCAACGTGTCGGGCGACGAGTATGGCGAGCGGACGACGCAATGGTTCATCGTCTCCGATCTCGGTCTAACTGCCTTCTCGGGCACCGACGGCGTCCATGCCTTCGTCAATTCGCTCGCCTCGACGGCGCCGGTCGGTGACGTCGAGATTAGGCTTATCGCGCGGAACAACGAGGTACTCGCGGTCAAGAAGACGGACGCAGAGGGTGCCGTGACTTTCGAGCCTGGGCTGTCCCGCGGCGAAGGCGGACTTGCGCCAGCCATGCTGGTGGCGTCGGTCGCCGCCGGGGACTACGCGTTCCTCAATCTGACCAGCCCGGCCTTTGATCTGACTGATCGCGGCGTCGCCGGACGCGACGTGCCGCAAAAGCTCGATGCCTTCACCTTCACCGAGCGCGGTGTGTACCGTACGGGAGAGACCGTGCATGTCACAACGCTGCTCCGCGATGCCGCCGGCATCGCAGTCCCCGATGTCGACCTGACGCTCGTGATTGAACGTCCTGACGGCGTCGAATACCGCCGGAGAGTTGTTCCGGATCAAGGGATTGGCGGCCGCTCGCTCGACGTGCCGCTTATTTCCTCGGCGCCGACCGGGACGTGGCGCGTGGCCGCCTATTCCGATCCAAAGGGCACCTCGATTGGCGAGACCACCTTCCTTGTCGAGGATTATGTGTCGGATCGCCTCGAGGCGGACCTCACCACCACTGCCACAAGCATCTCGCCGTCCTCCCCCGCTGAGGTCACTATCGATGGGCGCTTCCTCTACGGCGCACCGGCCTCTGGCCTTGACCTCGAAGGCGAGGTGAACATTGCCAAGGTCGCGGAACGGCCGGGCTTTGCTGGTTATATCTTCGGCATCGATGCCGCGGACCAGGCCGAGGCGGAGGAGGAGGGCGAAACCGAGAGCATCCCGCTCGCCGACCTGCCGCAGACTGACGCTCAAGGCAAGGCGACCTTCACCGTCAATCTCGACAAAGTGCCGGCGTCGACCAAGCCGCTCGAGGCGGACATCGTCGTGCGATTGGCAGAGCCGGGCGGCCGGGCGATCGAGCGCAAGCTCACGCTTCCCGTCACGCCGAAGGCTGACATGATCGGCGTGAAGCCGCTCTTCTCCGGCCGCTCGCTCAGCGACAACGACACGGCGAATTTCGACGTGGTCATGGTCGCTCCCGACGGCAAGCAGGCCGAGGCCAAAGGCCTGAAGTGGCAGCTGCTCAGCATCGAAGCGAAATATCAGTGGTACCGTTCGAACGGCTATTGGAACTACGAGCCGGTCAAAGTGACGCGCCGCGTCGCCGACGGCACGATCGATGTCGCGGCCGGGACGCCGGCCAAGATCTCGGTCCCGGTAACTTGGGGCCGCTACCGGCTCGAAGTTGCGATCCCGGACCCGACCGGACCCGAGACTACGGTCGGATTCGATTCAGGCTGGTACGCCGAAGCCTCGGCAGACACACCCGACCTGCTCGAGATCGCGCTCGACAAGCCTGAATATAAGCCAGGCGACACCATGACGGTCGCTGTGACGGCACGCACCGCCGGCAAAGTCACGTTATCAGTAATTGGCGACCGGCTGATTACGACCTCGACCGCAGACGTGCAACCAGGTGTGGTCAAGCTGCCATTGACCGTTGGCAATGACTGGGGCACCGGCGCCTATGTTCTCGCCACGTTGCGCCGTCCGCTCGACGAGGCGGCGAAGCGCATGCCAGGCCGCGCCATCGGCGTGCAGTGGTTCAGCGTCGACAAGCAGGCGCACACGATTGGCGTCGCGATGGACCTGCCGGCGCTCATCAGGCCTGAGACGACGCTGCGCGTGCCGGTGAAACTGTCGGGGCTCACGGCCAACGAAGAGGCTCGTATCGTGGTCTCTGCCGTCGATGTGGGTATCCTCAATCTCACCAATTACAAGGTGCCGGATCCTGACGAGTATTATCTGGGCCAGCGCAAGCTCTCCGCCGAGATCCGCGACCTGTACGGTCAACTGATCGATGGCATGCAGGGCACCAAAGGCTCCATCCGCACTGGCGGCGATGGCGGAGGCGAACTGCAGGGGAGCCCGCCGACACAGCCCCCGCTCGCACTTTATTCCGGCATCGTAAGCGTTGGCGCTGACGGCACCGCCGAGGTCAACTTCGCCATTCCGGCCTTCACCGGCACAGTGCGGGTGATGATGGTTGCCTGGAACAAGGATCGAGTCGGTCATGGCTCAGGCGACGTGGTGGTGCGCGATCCCGTCGTGGTCACCGCCACTCTGCCGCGCTTCCTGCTGCTTGGAGACAAGTCGACGCTGCGGCTTGATCTCGACAACGTCGAGGGCGCGACTGGAAGCTACAAGGTCGCAGTCACGACCGACAATCCGCTGAGCATCGAGAACGGCGAGCAGACGCTCGACCTCGAGGCCAAGAAGCGCGGTGCGCTCATCGTGCCCGTTTCAGCCGTTGGTTTCGGAACTGGCACGATAGGACTCACAGTGACCGGCCCCGAGGGCTTCACCCTCGCGCGCCAATACGAGCTGACGGTCAAGCCATCGACCCAACTTCTCGCGCGTCGCACAGTGAAGCCGCTTCAAGCCGGCCAAAGCCTCAGCCTGTCGAACGACATATTTGCCGACCTTGTGCCCGGAACTGGCAAGGTCTCGCTATCGGTGACGCCTTCGGCTGCGCTCGACGTCGCGACGTTGCTCGCTGCGCTCGACCGCTACCCGCTCGGCTGCACCGAGCAGATCGTGAGCCGCGCGTTGCCGTTGCTCTACGTCAATGAGCTCTCGCTCGATGCGCAGCTTGCTGTCGATACCGGCGTCGATGAGCGCATCGGAAAAGCCATCGAGACGGTGCTGTCGCGGCAAGGCTCTGAGGGTGCCTTCGGCCTCTGGTCGCCCGGCGGCGAGGATGCCTGGCTCGACTCGTACACGACTGACTTCCTCACGCGAGCGAGGGCGCGAGGCTTCTCGGTCTCGGATGATCAGTTCAAGCTAGCGCTCGACCGCCTCCGGAATTATGTGAGCACCGCGCCAGACGTCTCGACCGACGGCGGCGCCGCGCTTGCGTACGCGCTCTATGTGCTCGCGCGCAACGGCATGGCTCCGGTCGGCGACGTTCGCTACATCGCCGACGTCAAGCTCAATGATCTCTCGACCACGGCCGCCAAGGCTCAGATCGCGGCTGCGCTCGCCATGTTGGGCGACAGGGTGAGATCCGAGAAGGCATTCAATGCCGCGCTCGGCGCGCTGCCTCAGGATCCTAAGGCCGACAGCGGCCGCGCGGATTACGGCTCGCCCTTGCGCGATGCGGCAGCGCTTGTGACGCTTGCGGCGGAAGGCGATGCGCCGAAGGTGGTCCTGGTCAACGGCACCCAAGGAATTGGCACTGCGCGGAACCGCGTCACTTACACCTCCACGCAGGAGAATGCCTGGCTGGTGCTTGCGGCCCGAGCGCTTGGCAAGCAGAACGTCAGCCTCGACGTGAATGGCGGCGGTCAGCAAGGTCCGCTCTACCGCACGCTGACGGAGGAGCAGCTCGAGAGCAATCCTTTGACAGTAACCAACCGGAGCGATGGACCGCTCGACGCCGTCGTCTCGGTGAGCGGCGCGCCCACCTCGCCTGAGCCCGCTTCAGAGCATGGCTTCAAGATCGAGCGCAGCTTCCACACGCTCGATGGCGCCGACGCCGATCCGACCAAGGCGAAGCAGAATGACCGCTTCGTTGTGGTGCTGACGGTCACGGAGCCGCAGCCGCAATTCGCTCGCGTCGCGCTTACCGACTACGTGCCCGCTGGGTTTGAGATCGACAATCCGAATCTTGTGTCGTCAGGCGACACCGGGACGCTCGATTGGATCGAGAATGCTGGCTCGCCAGTTTACACCGAGTTCCGCGACGACCGCTTCACCGCAGCATTCGAGCGGCGGAGCGGCGATCCCACGACCTACACCGTCGCCTATGTCGTGCGCGCGGTCGCCCCAGGGCAGTATGTGCTGCCGCAAGCAGTCGTCGAGGACATGTATCAGCCCGACCGCTTCGGCCGCACCGGAACCGGAGAGATCACGGTCGCACCGGCAAAATGAGGAACGATCCAAATGCCCCCTCTCCCCTTGGAGGAGAGGTGGGCGCGCGAAGCTCTCTCCCAATAAGGGAGAGGGCGAAATGGCAACGCAGAGCAGTCTTCGCTGCCATCGGCGTGGCATGGCTCGCCGCGGCAATTGCCGGCGGTGTCACAGGGCTGTTCCAAGCCTTCGGACCTCCGCCGCTCGGGCGCGATCTCGAAGTCTCGACGCTCATCCTCGACCGGAACGGCAAGCTGCTCCGCGCCTATCTCACCAGCGAAGGCCGCTGGCGGCTGCCGGCAACGAAGGGCCAGGCCGACCCGCGTTATCTCGATGCCCTGCTCGCTTATGAAGACAAGCGCTTCTATCACCATCGCGGCGTCGATCCGTTAGCAATGGCGCGCGCGGCGTTCCAACTCGTCACCCATGACCGTATCGTCTCGGGCGGCTCGACGCTCACCATGCAGGTGGCGCGCCTCCTGGAGCCGCGAACCGAGCGCTCGCTCGACGCCAAGTTGAGGCAGGCGGTCAGGGCAATTCAGCTCGAACGGGCGATGAGCAAGGACGAAATCCTTGGCCTCTATCTCACGCTCGCGCCTTACGGTGGCAATCTCGAAGGGATCAGGGCGGCATCGCTCGCTTATTTCGGCAAGGAGCCGCGCCGGCTGACGCTGGGCGAGGCTGCCCTATTGGTCGCCCTGCCGCAATCGCCGGAATTCCGCCGTCCCGACCGCTACCCCGCGGCGGCGAAGCGCGCGCGTGATCGCGTGCTCGATCGCATCGAGAACCATGGCCTGTTCAGCCATGCCGAGATCGTGCGCGCCAAGCAAGAACCGGTGCCCGATGCGCGCAAACCTATGCCGCTGCTCGCGCCGCACGCCGCCGATCAGGCGGCAGCGAATTGGCCGAATGACCGCCTGTTGCAATTGACCATCGATGCCGGCCTGCAGAAGACGCTTGAGAGCTTCGCACATGATCGTGCACAAGCGCTCGGGCCAGCCATGTCGGTGGCCATCGTCGTGGTCGACAATACGACCGGCGAGGTTTTGGCGCGGGTCGCCTCGCCAGATTACTTCGACGAGCGCCGCGCAGGCCAAGTGGATTTGACGGAAGCGGTGCGGTCGCCAGGGTCGGCTCTCAAGCCCTTTATTTATGGCCTTGGCTTCGAGGATGGCGCGATCCACCCCGAGACTCTGATCGAAGACAGGCCGATCCGCTATGGAGGCTACCATCCTGAGAATTTCGACCTGACCTTCCAGGGCACCGTTACTGTGCGCCGCGCACTGCAACAGTCGCTGAACGTGCCGGCAGTGGCCGTGCTGCAAGAGGTCGGCCCAAACCGCCTGATCACGCGACTTTCAGAAGCCGGTGCAACGCTCGTGCTGCCCAAAAGCGAAGCGCCTGGTCTCGCGCTTGGGCTTGGTGGCGTGGGCGTGCGGCTCACCGACCTCACCATGCTCTATGCCGGGCTGGCGCGGCAGGGAACGGTGGCGCCACTCGTCGAGAGACTCGGCGGAACTCCCCTTCCCCCAAAGCGCCTGATCGAGCCGGTTGCCGCGTGGTACGTGGGAAACGTGCTCCTCGGGTCACCGCCGCCGGAGAATGCCGCGGGCGGCCGCATCGCCTTCAAGACCGGCACGAGCTACGGCTACCGCGATGCCTGGGCCGTTGGCTTCGACGGCAGGCGAACCATCGGCGTTTGGGCTGGACGTCCTGACGGCGCGCCGGTCCCCGGTCTTGCCGGACGCGTTACCACAGCACCTATCCTGTTCGATGCCTTCGCCCGATTGCCAGAGTCACTTGAGCCACTGCCCCCCGCACCTAAGGGCGCACTGATCGCAAGCACCGCGAAGCTCCCGCCACCGCTTCAGCGCTTCGCCTCGCGCGAGGCCGCAGGCGAGGCCATGGCGCCAAAGGTGCATATCGTGTTTCCGCCAGACGGCGCGAGCCTCGAATTATCGGCTGTAACCGGCACCGCTCCCGATCCTATCGCCATCAAAATCGCCGGCGGCACCCCTCCTCTCAACGTGCTGATGAACGGAATGCCGATTCCCGCGCGGAAATCGGCGCGCACGCTATTCTTCGCACCCGATGGTCCGGGTTTCGTGCGGCTGACCGTGACAGACGCGACCGGCGCCGCCGACAGCGTCGTGGTGCGCCTGCAATAACGGGATGGGCGCGCCCTCGCTTAAGTCTCTTGCCGTGCCACTTAGCATCGAGCCGATGGAAGCCAAGCTCGTCAGCGAGCTTCCAACCGATCCCGGCTGGCAATTCGAGCCGAAATGGGACGGCTTCCGTTGCCTCGCGTTCCGCGCCGGCAATCAGGTCGACCTCCGGGCCAAGTCGGGCAAACCGCTGGCGCGTTACTTCCCTGAAGTGGTGGCAATGCTCAAAGGTCTTCGCCCGGCGAAATTCATCGTAGATGGTGAGCTTGCCATTCCAATTGACGGCGCGCTGTCGTTCGATGCCTTGCAAATGCGCATCCATCCGGCTGAAAGCCGTATCAAGAAATTGTCGATTGAGACGCCGGCCAAACTCATCCTGTTCGACATGCTGCTCGACGCCAAAGGCAAGAGCCTCATCGCCTTGCCGCTTACGAAACGCCGCGCGGCGTTGGAGAGCTTCTATAAGACCGCCGGGACTGGCGAGGGGCTAAAGCTCTCGCCTTACACGCTCGACTGCGACAAGGCGCGTCGATGGCTCGATGAGCGCCAAGCCTCGCTCGATGGCGTCGTCGCCAAGCGCGTTGATGGTCCATATGTGCCGGGCGAGCGTGCCATGCTCAAAGTGAAGCGGCTGCGTACGGCGGATTGCGTGGTCGGTGGTTTTCGCTACGCCACGGGCAGCAACGAGGTCGGATCTCTCTTGCTCGGCCTCTACAACGATGACGGCAAGCTCGACCACGTCGGCTTCACGTCGACGATTTCGAATGCCGAACGCAGAGCCTTGACCAAGAAGCTCGAGGCGCTTTCCGGTCCGCCTGGTTTTACTGGCAAGGCACCCGGGGGCCCCAGCCGCTGGAGCACCGAGCGCAGCGGCGAGTGGGAGCCGGTCAAACCGAAGCTCGTGGTCGAGGTGCGTTACGATCACGTCACCGGCGACCGCTTCCGTCACGGCACCAAGCTCATTCGCTTCCGCCCGGATAAAGCGCCAAAACAATGCACATTTGAACAGCTCAAGCCCGAGACACTCCCCAGGAATTTCAATCTTTTGCTCAAGTAAGGGCACGGTATCGCCAAGCCTAAGCCCAATTGTACGGCGACGCTTCCGGTCAGGGAGGGGCGGTCAACCATTGTAGGGAGACCACCCATGAAGAAACCTCTACTGACGGCTGCTTTCGTCTTGGCGCTCGCCACTCCGGCTCTTGCTGCGCAATTCTATGTGGCGCAAGACCCAGCAACTAAGCAGTGTCAAGTGTTGGCTCAGAAGCCGGACGGAACCACGATGAGGCAAGTGGGCAGCGGCGCCTACAAGAGCCAAGCCGAGGCCGAGCAGGCCATCCAAAGCCTCGACGAGTGTGGCGGCTAGACTAGACCTTCACGTAAATTGGACGCCCGGCTTTCTCGCCGGGCGTCCGTCACGTTTTGCGCCCGCGTCTCGTTGACGCGGCGGAACTGCGCGCCGGATTAACAAAACTTCACCTCATCCCGCTCCCTTCCAACTTTCAAGCTCGATCAAGACGTTGCAGCGAGGCCGCAAGGAGCCGTGCGCATCTTTCGCAAGCACGAACTCCGGCGCATCGCACGCGCCCGCGACATTCTTGCGCGGAGAGCAGCCAAAACCGCGCCGGAAACGAAGGGTTGGATCAGGCCCATTGGAGGAGGAAACCTCCAAGAAGGGTTAACCCACCCGGGAAAACTGTGATGAAGAAATATCTAATCGCCGGCCTGCTGGTCGCCGGCTTGGTGACGCCAGCCTTCGCCGCCGCCTCATATTACGTGGCGCAGAACAACTCCACCCACAAATGCTCGATCGTGTCAAAGAAGCCCGACGGCAAGCCGCTTAGCATGCTCGGCACCGACTCGTTCAAGACGAAGTCCGCTGCCGAGGTCGCGCTCAAGGGCATGACCGAGTGTAAGGCGTAAGCCTTAAAACCAACCCCCGGACGCGGACGCCCGGCGTTAGGCCGAGCGCCCGGTCTAAGAAGCCGCCTCAAAGCCCCGCTGACCGCGACGTCCTCAAGGGCTTTGAGGCGGTCCTACTGATAAGCTCGGATCGTTGGATAGCCGTAAGCGGCGGCAGCAATTGTCAGTTTGGTGATGCTTCGTTAGCCGCCGGAAACAGCCGATAGCGGCGCGGTCGCACGCCGATCCATCCCGAAAGGTCGTGGCTGAAATCGGCGGGGAGCTCAATCTCGATGCGGTTACGGCCGGCCACCTCGAGATCGAGGCGGCGCGATCCGCCGTGGCGCCTGAACGCCAGGATTTCGCCAGGGATGACGCCCGCGAGCTCGTCGGTCACTTCGACATCGTGTGGGCGGAAATAGAGCCGTGCCGGACCAGGCGGCACATCTTTCGCCGGAATATTGAGAGCCTGTCCATCAAGCCAGATCTTGTCCTGCTCAACCTTGACGGGTAGCACGCTCGATTCCCCGATGAAGGAAAACACGAAGGGCGAGTTCGGATCATCGTAGATCTGGTCTGGCGTGCCAATCTGCTCGATCTTGCCTTCGCTCATCACCACCACGCGGTCGGCCAGCTCGAGTGCCTCTTCCTGATCGTGGGTCACGAACACCGTCGTATGCCCGGTCTTGTCGTGAATCTCGCGTAGCCACCGGCGCAAGTCGCGCCGCACTTTGGCGTCGAGCGCACCGAACGGCTCATCGAGCAGAAGGAGGCGCGGCTCGATGGCGAGAGCACGGGCAAAAGCCACGCGCTGGCGCTGACCGCCCGAAAGCTGAGACGGGTAGCGCTTCTGGAGGCCTGACAGCTGAACGAAGTCGAGCAGCTCGAGCGCGCGGCGCTTGATCTCTTTCCGGGTGGGTCGCCGCTCGCTCGGTCGCACGCGCAATCCGAAGCCGATATTCTCAAGCACCGTCATGTGGCGGAACAGGGCGTAGTTCTGGAACACGAGACCGACATTGCGCTCCTGCACCGTGAGCTTGAGTGCATCCTGCCCGTCGAACAGCACGCGACCCGAAGTCGGCAGATCCAGTCCGGCGAGGATGCGAAGCAGAGTGGTCTTGCCCGACCCTGAAGGTCCAAGCAGCGCCACCAGCTCGCCCGCCGCAATGTCGAGCGAAACTCCGTGCAGCGCCGCCGTTGCGCCGAAAAGCCTGACGACGTTCTCGACCGATACGTCCACGATCTTGTCCCGTGGCACTGCCGCGTCTACCCGATCCCACCCGGCGGCCGGATAATTCACCTCATTTGTGACCCGAGCGTCCATGTTTTTCTCGCTAATGGCGGCGGGAGGCAGCGATCTGGTCCGCGTAGCGCCATTCGAGCGTGACCTTGATCACCAACGTTACCAGGGCAAGCAGAGCGAGCAGCGAAGCGACCGCGAAGGCCGCGGCAAAATTATATTCATTATAGAGAATCTCGACATGCAGCGGCATGGTGTTGGTCTTGCCCCTGATATGGCCCGAGACCACCGACACGGCGCCGAATTCGCCCATGGCCCGGGCATTGCACAGCACGACGCCATACAGCAAAGCCCAGCGGATGTTGGGCAGCGTCACCTTGAAGAAGGTCTTCCACCCGCTTGCCCCGAGCGACAACGCCGCCTCCTCGTCCTGCGTTCCTTGCTCCTGCATGAGCGGCACAAGCTCGCTCGCGACAAAGGGGAACGTCACAAAGATCGTGGCCAGCACGATGCCGGGAAGGGCGAAAATGATCTGGATGCCCTCGCTCTTGAGAAACGGGCCGAAATAGCCTTGGGCGCCGAACAAGAGCACGTAGATCAATCCAGAAATAACCGGCGAGACCGAGAAGGGGAGGTCGATCAGCGAATTGAGCAGGCTCTTGCCCCGAAACTCGAACTTGGCGATCGCCCACGACGCCGCCAAGCCGAAGATCACGTTGGCAGGGACCGCGATTGCTGCCACGAGCAGCGTGAGCTTGATGGCCGCAAGAGCATCGGGCTCGATGATGGCGGCGAAATAGGCGCTGAGTCCCGCCCTGAAGGCCTCGACGAACACGGCGGCAAGCGGCAAAAGCAGAAACAGGACGAGGAAGATCACCGAGATCACGATCAGGGTGAGCCGGACCCAAGGCTTCTCCGTCGTGACGCTCGGCCCGCGCAGCGACACCACAAATGGCGTGAATGCGACGTCAGTCATTGCCGAACCTCCGCCGCTGCCAGGCTTGCACCAGGTGCACGAACAGCAGGAGGCCGAAAGAGATCATCAGCATTGCCGTGCCGATGGCGGCAGCCTGGGCATAGCCGAACTCCTCCAGCCTGATGATGATGAGGAGAGGAGCGATCTCAGAGTAGAAAGGCATATTGCCGGCGATGAAGATCACCGAGCCGTATTCGCCGACGGCGCGAGCTAGCGCTAGCGCAAAACCGGTTAGGATGGCCGGCATCAAGCTCGGCAGCATCACACGGAACACGGTCTGGGTACGGTTGGCGCCGAGCGTCGCCGAGGCCTCTTCGAGCTCGCGGTCGAATTCCTCGAGCACCGGCTGCACGGTGCGCACCACGAAAGGCAGCCCGATAAAGATGAGCGCAATGGCGATGCCAAGCCGCGTGTAGGCGACCTTGATGCCGAGGGGGTCAAGCAGGCTGCCGATCCAACCATTGGGTGCGTAGATGGAAGTCAGAGCGATACCGGCGACCGCCGTCGGCAGCGCGAAGGGAAGATCGACAAAGGCGTCGAGGAGGCGCCTGCCAGGGAAGCGATAGCGAATAAGGACCCAGGCAATAATGACGCCGAACACGGCGTTGACGGCTGCGGCGAACAGCGAGGTGAAGAAACTGAGCTCGAGGGCGGCAAGCGTTCGGGGACCAGTGACGACCTCCCAGAAGCCGCTAAAGCCGAGCGTCGCCGACTTGAGCACAAGCGCGGCGAGCGGGATGAGCACGATGAGGCTCAGATAGGTCAAAGTAAAACCGAGCGCCAACCCGAAACCCGGGATGGCGCTCGGTCGCTTCAACGCTAGGCCGCGGGCG
>JBKPSQ010000026.1:0-18084 GCA_046735075.1 Pseudomonadota bacterium | reverse complement strand
GCCTCTCACTCTAGTCTGCCATTTCAGCATAAGCCGCTCCCCCGTCCGTTGGCGGCATGTCCCGCATTAACTATAGGCGCTTTGCCTGCGCCGCTCTAGAGCCAATGAACCGCCAATTCCCTTTCAAATCGTCTAACAATTCCGGCAGTTCTTTTGGCAACGGAACACGTTGACCGCGTGCGATACGGAAAAATCTTCCTCGATTGCTGGCCCGGATCCCGCTCTCTACAGGCGCATGAATCGCGCCTGACTTCAGAGTTATTCAGCAAATCTGGCTATTTTTGGCTTCGCGCCGGGTGAAAACGATGCGGCCCCGATGGACGCCATCAGGGCCGCAAAAATCTCGCGGTCGTGCGTAAAGATTAGAGCTGATAGCGGATCTGGTCGGTCCAGAAGCGCTCGAGCCGAATCAGGGCCTTGTTCAGGGTCTCGAGGTCGTCGGCGCCGATGCCGCCCACCTGCTGCAAGGATTTGAGCTGCCGCTGATAGAGCCCACCTACCACCTTGCACACCTCCTGCCCTTTCTCAGTGAGCCGCACCCTGACCGACCGGCGGTCGGTGCTCGAGCGCTGATGGTGGATGTAGCCGGCATCGACCAGCTTCTTGAGATTGTATGAGACGTTGGAGCCGAGATAGAGGCCGCGGCTCGTCAGCTCGCCGGCCGTCAATTCGGCATCGCCGATGTTGTAAAGCAGCAAAGCCTGCACGCTGTTGACATCGGAACGTCCCAAGCGTTCAAACTCATCTTTGATAACATCAAGAAGCAATCGATGCAGACGCTCGACAAGCTTCAGGGAAACAAGATAGCGCCCGCTGAGATCTTCTGACTCAGTCGCGCCGGGACGCGTCCCTTTATTCAGGACTACACTCATCGCCTACCCTCGTTAGTTGTTGTTAATCCCCAACTTGGCGGTGACTATAGGCGTGGCGCGCTAAAATCCGCTTAAGGGGCACGCTTAAGATTGGGTGAAAGTCTAGGCTTAACTCTTGATGATGTTGTCGCGCCTTTGAGACGAGGTCTCAGAGTCCTGGAGTGAGCTCTTTAAGCTCAAGCTCGTCCTCGACCGCGGTCTCGAACAGCCGCGCGACGGCTCCGTCGTCGACATCGGCGAGCCGTGCCGGCTGCCACTCTGGTGTTCGTCCGCCGCCGACAATGCGCGCAGAGATCCCCTCACGATAATCGTGAGTCTCGATGAGATGCGAGGCAAGACGAAATTCAAGCTTGAGCGCGTCCATGAGATCGAGCGACTTGCCGCGCTGCATCTGCGCGAAAGCGACTTTGAGCGAGGTGGGTGACTTCTTGCGAAGCTCAGCTGCCGTCTCGCGCGCGAAGGTCTCATGCTCTCCTGTCTCAGCATCGAGCTGATCGAGAATGCACTCGACTGATGCGGCCGAGAACACGCGATTGATGAGCGGTGTGTGGCGCACGAGCTCGCCTTCACCGGGATCGCGATGAAGTCCGTCGAGGAGCTTGTCGATCGGATGGTTGTCGCGAATCGCATCCTTTATGACCCCGAAATGCGCTGAGAGAACGTAATGACTCACGAGACGCTGGCGATAAGCCTCGGCCGGACCGACGATACGCCCAGTCAGCGCGAGATAGACTCCGGTCCACCCGAGCAGGCGCGGCAGGAAATAGGTTCCGCCAATATCGGGCAGAAAACCGATGCCGACCTGCGGCATGCCGAAACGGTAGCCCTCGCCGGCGATGCAATGCGTCCCGTGCAGCGTGATGCCGACTCCTCCACCGAGCACGAGTCCGTTGATGAGAGGAACATTAGGCCTGATGAATTTCTCAAGCACCCAAACATGCGTGTAAGCGGCGCGATAGAATTCCTTGATGGCGCCGAGGGCTCCCTGCTCCAACCACTCATGCAGAACCTTCAAATCACCGCCACTCGAGAACACGGTTGGGTGATCGGATTGCATGAACACGCCGTAGATGTGAGGCGCCGGCGCCCAGCGGCGGTAATGCTCGCTAAGGGCCTCGAACATTTCCTGAGTTAGCGCGTTTAACCGCTGCGGCCGGTTGAGCGTCACCACGCCGGCGCGATCGATTTCCTTAAAGGTGATGCCGAGCGCTTCCGACACTCTCAACGACTCTTGCTCGAACTTTTGCAAAATACGCCTCTCCTTGGCTTGCCTTGAAAAGGCCTGCCTTGTCTTGAAAGGCCCGCGGGCAGCTAGCACCCAATCGGGCAAACCACAAGCTTTGCAAGGAGTGAGCCGAGGATTGCATGACGGGTAAATCGATCGCCAGCCTCGCCTTCGTCTTTGTTGTGGCCTGCGCCGTGTACGGCTGGGCCGGGGGCGGAGGTGTTCCGTTGCCCGAGCGCAATCCTCACCGCGCGCATGGAACCGCTGCCAAGGCGCCCGTGCTGCCCGGCGATCAACCGACCATTCCGTGGACCGAGAAAGAGGTAGCCGACGCCAACGCCGCTTGTGCAAAAGTGCTGGAGGGTCTTGCGATCGAGTACGAGCCGCTCGCGCCGCTCAAACACGGTCTCTGCGGCGCGCCAGCACCGATCCTGGTCAAGTCGATCGGCAGCGATCCCAAAGTCGTGATGGATCCACCGGCGACGATGACTTGTCCCCTTGCGGCCGCGCTGAGCAAGTGGCTGACGAGGACCGTGCAGCCTGAGGCCAAGGCCGTGCTGTCCACCCAGGTGGTCAAGCTACGCAATGCGCAGTCCTATTCGTGCCGCAACCGTTATGGCAGCGCGAGCGCACCATTGAGTGAGCATGCGCTCGCCAATGCACTGGACGTATCTGAGTTTGTGTTTGCCTCTGGTGAGCATATCACCGTGCTCGAAAGCTGGCCGCGTGTGGTGACCACCCCGCCGCCGCCTCGGGCGAATCCCAATCGCGCTGTCGTTGCCGCCGTGTCGATCAAGTCGGCGCCAAAGACACGGCCGGCGAGCAGAGAACCTTTTGTGGTGGTCAAAGTCCGGCTGGCCGAAGCGAAGATCAATCCGTTCGTCGCTCCGACCACGGTGGTCGACGCCAAGACCAATCCGTTCGTGGTGCCCACGGTAGACAGCGAACCGGAGCTGCCCGTCACACCTCCTGAGGCGCCGGCACCCGAGGCCACGGGTCCTGATGAGCCGTCTGGCCCCGCTGCGCGGAGCGAGTTCGTGAGGATGGTGCATGACGACGCCTGCCGAACTTTCGGCACCGTGCTCGGGCCGGAGGCCAATGCGGCGCATAAAAACCACTTCCATCTCGACGCGAAGGCACGGCGCCACTCCGCGGTCTGCGAGTAAGGCAAGCGCAGAAACCAAGCTTTTCCGGGGCTGTTGGCGCGTCCCGCACCCAAGTGCTAGCTTGCGCGTTCACGCGAAAAGAATAGCTATAGCGCGATGGCTCAAGCCAAAGACAAGACCGTCTCCTTACGCACCGAGCGGGTGAAGCGCGCCCGGGCCAAGTCGCCCGCGTCCTCTCAGCCCGGCTTTCCGGCGACACGGCTTAGGCGCAACCGCAGGGCCGACTGGTCGCGGCGCCTGATACGCGGGGCGACGCTTACCACCGATGACCTGATCTGGCCGATCTTCGTGATCGAAGGCGAGCGCGTGCACTCGCCTATTGGAGCCATGCCAGGGGTCGAGCGGCTGTCGATCGACCTCGCCGTGGACGCGGCGGAAGAAGCCGCCTCGCTCGGCATCCCAGCGATCGCGCTCTTCCCCTATACCGAGGCATCGCTGCGCGACGAGGAGGCGAGCGAGGCGCTCAACCCCGGCAATCTCGTGTGCCGCGCGGTGCGGGCAATCAAGGCCAAGGTGCCGGACATCGGCATCATCTGCGACGTGGCGCTCGATCCTTATACCAGCCACGGCCATGATGGCCTGCTCGTCAACGGCGAGATCGACAACGACCGCACCATCGAGGTCTTGATCGCACAAGCCATCGTTCAGGCCGAGGCCGGCTGCGACATTCTTGCGCCGTCGGACATGATGGATGGGCGGATCGGTGCGATCAGGGCTGCGCTCGAGGAGGCTGGCTTCACCAACACTCAGCTACTGGCCTATGCCGCCAAATATTCCTCGGCGTTTTACGGGCCGTTCCGCGATGCCGTTGGTTCGGGCACGCGGCTCCGTGGCGACAAGCTCACCTATCAGATGGACCCGGCCAACGGGGCCGAGGCTCTGCGCGAGGTCGCGCTCGACATCGCCGAAGGGGCGGACATGGTCATGGTCAAGCCCGGCCTTGCCTATCTCGATATCGTGTGGCGGGTGAAGACCGCCTTCAACGTGCCGACCTTCGTCTACCAGACCTCCGGCGAATATTCGATGCTCGCCGCGGCGGCCGATCGCGGCTGGCTCGATCGCGGCCGCGTCATTTTAGAGAGCCTGATCGCCTGCAAGCGCGCCGGCGCCGACGCCGTGTTCACGTATTTTGCGCTGGAAGCGGCCAAGCTGCTGAAGGCCAAAGCCTGATCGCTAATTGGTGACCTTCACGCTCTTGAAGACCACCTTGGCGTCTTTCTGCTTGTCGAAATTGTCGCCCGACAGCCCGAAGCGCCAGACGCCCTTCGGCGCCTGACCGCGCAACTCGCGCACCTTCGTTCCGTTGATGAAGAAGGTGACGCTGTTGCCGTTGGTCTTGACGCGTAACAGGTTGGTCGCGCCCGGCTCCTTCTTGATTGCAGGCGAGTCGACATTGGCGGCGACGGTGCCGAGCCATTTGCCGTCCTGCTTGCGTGCGATCCAGAACTTGCCGTTGTTGAGCACGCCGAACTGGAAATAGGTGCGATTGTCCTCGCCCCAGAACAGCAGCCCTGCGCCGAGGATCTGCTGCTCGCCGCTCGGCCACACCGTCTCGGAGCAGATGTCCGCGTCGCGCACGGTGTAGGTCACGTTCAAATTGGACTGCATGTCATCCGGCGGCAGCTTGAAGATGAAGGAGCCGTCCTTCACCTCGATCGTATCCTTGATCGGCCAGCCGCCGGCATCGTCGGCGAACTTGTCCTCGAAGATCACTTCCTGGCCTTCGCAGGCTGCCGCGCGCAGCGCCGGGGCGCCGGCGAAAACGAGCGCCAACCCAAGCAACAGCACCGATCTCCGCATCGAGGCTCCCCGTTAGACTTTCCTCGCCGCCTTTTGCCGGAAATCCTTATCGCGTTGCCCTCGCTTCGGCAACCGGCGCCCTACTCAGGCCGCCGGGGAGTTCGGCTGTTCATGCTTGTTTGGGTGGATGCCCATCACCATGTAGGGCGCGAGAATTGTCGCTTGGCCATGACTGGAGACGACATGTCCGACCAACGCACGCTCCCACCGCGCGGCCAGAGCTTCGCGGACCAGCCGCACGCATTCAACCCGGTAACTCAGCCGGCGCTCTTTCACGGCGTGATCGGGAAGCGCGTCGTCGCATTCATCATCGACGCCATCACCATCTTGCTCCTGACGGTCATCGCCTATGTGGCGGTGGCCCTGCTCGGCGTTATCACCCTTGGCCTGGCCTGGCTGCTATTCGGCCTGGTGTTTCCCGCCGTTGGCCTCGGCTATAATGCGCTTACCGTGGGCGGCCCGAAGTCCGCCACCATCGGCCAGAGGATGATGGGGCTTGAGGTTCGCATGTGGTTCGGCGGCAAGGTGACGCCCCTGATCGCGGCGTTCCACGCGCTGCTGTTCTGGTTCTCGCTCGTGATCTTCTGCCCGATCCTGCTGTGGGCCCTGTTCGATCCACGCAAGCGCTGCCTGCACGACATCCTTGCCGGCGTGGTGGTGCTCAACCGGCCGTAGTTCCGAGCCGTTCTAAACTAGGGCAGCAATGAGCGTTTCGCGCTTGTGCCAATTGCGCAGCGACCCTGCGATCAACTAAGCTTGGATCGGTTCGGATTCGTTTCCGGGCAATTAAGACGTGACAGAGCACAAGAGCAACTTTCCAGAATTCTACATCACCGCGCCGCAGCCTTGTCCTTACCTCCCCGGCCGGCTCGAGCGGAAGCTGTTCACGCATCTCACCCGCGACAAGCCCCGCTTCCTCATCGACAATCTGCTGAAGGGCGGGTTCAGGCGCAGCCAGAACATCGCCTACATGCCGTATTGCGATTCCTGCTCTGCTTGCGTGCCGGTACGTATCCTGGTCGATGAATTCGTGCCACGCCGCTCGCTGAAGCGCATCGCCCGCATCAATGCCGATCTCGTCGCAAGCCGCATGACGCCGGCTCCGAGTTCTGAGCAATATTCGCTGTTCCGCTCCTATATCGATGCCCGCCATGCCGACGGCGGCATGGCCGAAATGTCGGTACTCGACTATTCGCTCATGGTCGAGGACAGCGTGGTCGAGACGTTTGTCACCGAGTACCGGCGGAAGCCGGATCCAGAAGGCGATGGAAGCTCGCCGCTCGTCGGCGTATCGCTGTGCGACCGCCTAAGCGATGGCATCTCGATGGTGTACAGCTTCTACGATCCGAGCCAGCCGCACCGCAGCCTCGGCACTTACATGATCCTCGATCATGTCGCGTTCGCGCGCAGCCAAGGCCATCCTTTCGTCTATCTCGGCTACTGGATCGAGGGCTCGCGCAAGATGCGTTACAAAAACCGCTTCGAGCCGCAGGAGCGCCTCACCTCCAAGGGCTGGGTGCGATCAGCAGTCGGCGATCAATAGCCATTGAACCGAGGGCCGAACTTACCCGACTTGGGGAAGCCCTTGGGCGGCAGGCGTCCGGCCTGAGCGCGCCCTCCCCACCAATCTCTTAGGTCGGTTGCGGACAGGGTGAAACTCCGCATCGCGGAATCCACGTAGGTGAGGCCTTCTTTCTTCTCGAACACCTTGGCGTCGGCGAGAGCGCCGTCCTTGTAGCGTTGCAGTCTCACGCCTTTGCCGCGCGGCATCTCGGGCAGCTCGTCCAACGGGAACAGCAGAAGCTTCCGGTTCTCGCCGATCACCGCGACGCTGTCGCCCGCAACGGGAGTCACGACCACTGCCTCTTCGCCCACCGGCAGGTTCAGCACCTGCTTTCCCTTGCGGGTCATGGCGAGGACATCGTCCTCATTCACGATGAAGCCGTGACCGCTCGATCCAGCCACGAGGAGCTTCCTACCGGGCTGGTGCACGAACAGCTCGACCGCATCTGCGGCCTCCTCGATATCGATCATTAGGCGGAACGGCTCGCCATGCCCCCTGCCCCCGGGCAGCTTGTCGGCGCCAAGCGAATAAAACCGGCCGTTGGTGGCGAATAGCAGCAGCGTGTCTGTGGTCTGTGCCTTGACCGCGCGCTTGAGCCGGTCGCCTTCCTTGAAAGAGAGACTGTCGAGGTCGGTCTGGTGGCCGCGAATGGTCCTGATCCAACCCTTCTCCGATAGAACAACAGTGACCGGTTCCTTCTCGATCATCGCCTCGGCGAGATCGATCTCTAGGTCCTCGGGCGCCTCGGCAAAGCTCGTACGGCGCCGGCCAAGCTCGGTCTTCTGCCCGAACTGATCTTTGACCGACTCGATCTCTCCGGCGATCGTCTTCCACTGCTTGTCCTGCGAGGCGAGCAGCGACTTCAGCTCCTTGCGTTCTTTGGTGAGGCTCTCATGCTCGCGCCTGATCTCCATCTCCTCGAGCTTGCGCAAAGCGCGCAGCCGCATATTGAGAATGGCCTCGGCCTGCACATCGGTGAGCTTGAACGCCTTCATCAGAGCAGGCTTGGGCTCATCCTTCTCGCGGATGATTTTGATGACCTTGTCGATGTTGAGATAGACGATGAGATAGCCGTCGAGCACCTCAAGTCGGTGGTCGATCTTGGCAAGGCGGAACTTGGAGCGCCGCACCAGAACCGTCTGGCGATGGTCGAGCCACTCGCGTAACACCTGCCTGAGACTGAGCACGTTCGGTACCTGGCCGCGACTCAGCACATTCATATTGAGCGGCACGCGCGTCTCTAGCTCGGTCAGCTTGAACAGCGACTCCATGAGAAGCACCGGGTCGACGGCGCGGCTCTTGGGCTCGAGCACGAGCCGCACTTCCTCGGTCGACTCGTCACGAACGTCGGCGAGCAGCGGCAGCTTCTTGAGCTGGATCAGCTCGGCAATGCGGGCAACCAGCCGCGCTTTTGGAATCTGATAGGGAATTTCGGTGACGACGATCTGATAGGTGCCGCGGCCGGTATCCTCCTGCACCCACTTGGCACGAAGCCGAAAGCTTCCGCGGCCCGTCTTGTAGGCCTGCACGATCTCGGCGCGTGGCTCAACGATAACCCCGCCCGTCGGCAGGTCGGGCCCAGGCACGAAATCAACCAGCTTATCGGCGGTGGCATTCGGGAACTTGATGAGATGCAGCGCAGCATCGCACAGCTCACCAACATTATGCGGCGGGATATTGGTCGCCATGCCCACGGCAATGCCTGCGGAGCCATTCGCGAGCAGGTTAGGGAAATTCGCAGGCAGCACTGACGGCTCTTGCTCGCGCCCGTCGTAATTCGCGCGGAAATCGACGGTGTCCTCGTCGATGCCGTCGAGCAGCCGCGCGGCAACTTCCGTCATCCGCGCTTCAGTGTAGCGTTCGGCCGCGGGGTTATCGCCGTCGATATTGCCGAAATTACCTTGGCCATCGACCAGCGGGTAGCGCACCGAAAAGTCCTGCGCGAGACGCGCCAGCGCGTCGTAGATCGCCTGATTGCCGTGAGGATGGAAATTGCCCATCGTGTCGCCAACAATCTTTGCACATTTGCGAAACTCGCCCTGCGGATTAAGGCGGAGCTGCTGCATGGCGTAGAGCAGCCGGCGATGCACAGGCTTCAAGCCATCACGTACGTCGGGCAGCGCGCGGTGCATGATGGTGGACAGCGCGTAGGCTAGGTAACGCTCCTCGAGCGCCTCGCGCAGATTCACAGGCTCGATCGGGCCTTGCGAATCAGGCGGCGGAATCCGTTTTCCCATAGGCCGCGCTTACCGCATCACGGCGGGGCACTCAAGGGCTCGGCACGCGCAACGGATTACGGTCAGGCAAAGACGGAACCGGCTTGCGGTCAGGCAGCGGCGGCGTTTGATCCTGCCCCGCAGCGCCGATGTTAGCTGCAGTCTGTGTGCCCTCGAGGCAAGAGGTATCGATGAACACCTGGATTTCCTGGTACCACCACTGATTGCCGTGCTTCCAGCCCGCGACACCCACACCGATCTCGTTCGAGGGCGATCTCAGCGCGCGCTCATGCCCTGGAGATTTCTTCCAGAAGCGCATGGCCGCGTTCATTGCCGTATCGGGAGAGGCGCGCACCGGTCGCGTCCACGACATGTGCCAATTCTCGCCGCGGAACTTGCAAAACTTCACGCTGCCGGCACGAAGCCGCTGCACTGGGTTGCGCCCGTCGGCGCTATGGCCGCCCCGCGCAGTCTTGGCGAGATAGTCGGCGTAGGCCTGCGCCTCGCGGCTCGCGTCTTCATTCTCGCTCAGAGGCGCGAGCCCTTTGCTTTGACGGTACGCGTTGGTCTGGTCGATGATCGCCGCCTTGGCGCTCGCCGGAATCTCGAATTGCTGCGCATGCGCCATCGGAACGACTCCGAGCATGCACAAGGTGGCTACAAGCGCCATGATACGCGGCAACAACATCACGGAAGGATAGCGCAATGGCGCTAGGCCGAGCGAGCGGCCTTCGAGGGACGCGTGAGGAGTGTGACAAGACGTTCGCGGGCTTGCGGCATGACAAGGCCGTGCGGCTGAAGCACGTCGCGCTCGAGGAAATGGCCGGTGAGGATGAAGCCAGTGGCGATATCGCCTTCGCCGATCGTCGCCGCATCATCGATCAGGAAAGCAGGAAGCTTGAGCAGTTTGTCGCAATAGGGCTTGCCGGCATCGCGCGACACGGCGCGGCCGGAGCGCGGCGACACATAGACAAGATTTACGTCGATGCCCGTCGCGGCGCATTCGGAAAGATCAAGTCCGAAGCCGAGCTCGCCCAAGAGCTGAAGCTCCCATTGCACGAGTAGCGCCGGCCACGCCGCCCCATCGTCGAAGGAGCGCAGCACGTTGAGGGCGGCGGCATAAAGCTCGGGATGCGGGTCGCGCTCGGGCAAGAGCCGGGCGAGCCCGGCAAGCGATGAGATGGCCGCAAGCGCCGCGGCATCATCGAGCACGCGCGCGGCGTGCGCCTCGAGCAGCTCGACATTGAAGCCCCCGAGATGCTCGGACAGGCGCGCGCGCCACGTGGCGCGAAGCAGATTGCCGGGTTGGAGGAGCGGGCGCATGCGGCGCGAGCGCCCTCCCCGCACCAACCCGAGATGGCGGCCATGGGCACGGCTCAAGATCTCGGCCACGATGTTCGCCTCGCCGAGAAGCTTGGCCGACAGGAAGATGCCTTCGTCGCTCCAGTCCATCGCCTATCCTAGAGGGCAACTGGCGACGGGCTCAAGCGTCCTGCATGGACCGAGCTAGGCTCTCACATCCCGCCGTTGACGTTGGTGTTCAGCGTATTGACGCCTGTGCTCGGGGTAGTGAGGCCGGTTGCGGATGACCCCTGATCGGGGGCAATCGCCGATCCAGAGTTGCCTAAGCTGGGCAACGCTGCGTTGGGATCGTAAGTGGCCGAACCCGGATTGCCGGGTAGAGCTCCGAAGCTCTGCTGGCCAGGGACGCCGAGAGCGCTTGGACTGGTGCTACCAAGCGCCCCGGAGTTGACCTGAGGTGTGCCAAGCGGAAGCGGCGTATCGAGCGCACCCGAATTGGTCATGGGCGGAACCGAGCTTTGCAGCGGCGTAGGCGGCGAAAGGATGATGTTGCTGTTGCCACCCATTGGCCTTGCCGCCTGCGCGGCCGTCACTCCGAGGAGCAAGACCGCCGCGGCCAGGATGGGAAATGCGGATTTCATGAGGATGACCTCCATATCGAGAATGTCGATTAGGCTCGATATGTGGACCGCCACACGAGTTTGCATGCGGCGCTTGGCCTCTGGGTCGTTGACGCCCCTCAAGCGAAAGGCCCGGGACTGCCCCGGGCCTTTCTGACCTCTTGCGGCGTTAGACCTCAACCACCGCCGCTCGTAGCACCTCCGGTCGAGCCAATTCCGCTACTCGCGCCGCTGCTCGTACTGCCGCTGCTGCTCGTGCTTGGCGTGTTAATGCCTGATGCCGACGTTCCGGTGCTGGGACTAGCTGACGTCCCCGGATTGTTGAGCGACGGCAGCGCCGCGTTCGGATCGTAGGTCGGGGACCCAGGCTGGCCAGGCGATGCACCGTAGCTCTGCTGCGGGCTCGTGGGCGACCCCGGCATACCCGTGGTCGCGCCGAAGCTCTGCATCGGCGCGCCTCCCGGTGCGCCTGGCGCGGCGCCGGTCGCGCTAGGGGCCCCGCCGGTGGCGCCGGGCGCTGCTGTTGTCGCAGCATGGGCCGCTGTCGCCGTAAGCAACGCGGCTGCCGCGACGAGAAATACGCGTTTCATGACAGCCTCCTTAGATGATGGCTTCTGGCCGCAACGTTCCCCGCAACAGGCGGTTCCCACCTTAAAAAACGGCCGGATTTAGCGGTCCTTGGGAAAATCGAGGCCCATCTCGCGGTAGCGCTCCGGATCCTCGCCCCAGCGCTCGCGCACTTTGACAAACAGGAATAGGTGCACAGGCGAGCCTGCGATCTCGGCGATTTCCCCGCGCGCCACGGTCCCGATCTCCTTGATGCTCTGGCCCTTGGCGCCGAGCACGATCTTGCGCTGGCTTTCGCGCGCCACATAAATCGTCTGCTCGATCCTGACGCTGCCGTCCTTCAATTCCTTCCAGTCAGTGGTCTCAACCGTGAGCTGATACGGAAGCTCCTCGTGCAGCCTGAGGAAGAGCTTCTCGCGAGTAATCTCAGCCGCGGCCTGCCGCAGCGAGGCATCGGTGAGCTGGTCCTCTGGAAAGAGCCAAGGCCCGGGCGGGACGGCACTCTCGAGATAAGACCTGAGATCGGAGATGCCATCGCCGGTCAGCGCCGAGACCATGAAGACGCGCTCGAAGTTCGCGAGCGCCGAAATGTCGGCAGCGAGGTGCAGCAGGTCTGGCTTACTTACGAGGTCGACCTTGTTCAGAACAGCGATCGTCGGCTGCTTCACCTCAGGAAGATGCTTGAGCAGCGGATCGAGGCCGGGATCGAGCCCACGATGTGCGTCGAGCACCAGCGCGACGATATCTGCCTCCCCGGCTTTCTCCCAGGCGGCTTGCGACATGGCGCGGTCGAGCCTCCGCTTGGGCTGAAAAATTCCAGGCGTGTCGATAAGGATCACTTGCGATTCGCCGTTCAGTGCGATGCCTCGCACCGGCCCGCGCGTCGTTTGCGCCTTATGCGTGACAATGGAGACCTTGGCGCGGACCAGCGCGTTGGTGAGGGTCGACTTGCCGCTGTTGGGCGCGCCGATCAGCGCCACGAAGCCGCAGCGCGTGGCGTTCTGCGCCGCGTGAGGGTCAGACATCAGGCGGGGCCTGCCACACTCCCTCGCGCACCAGCATGGCAAGCGCCGCGGCCTGCTCGGCGGCGCGCTTATTTGCGCCGGTCCCGCGCTCAGGGGCCACGCCGTCGATCTGCACTTCGGCGGTAAAACGCGGGGCGTGGTCGGGACCCTCGCGGGCAACTTCGAGATAGCGCGGCAGCGGCAGTCGGCGGCCTTGTGCCCATTCCTGGAGCAGCGATTTGGCGTCGGGCGCGGCAAGCTCGAGCATATCGAGCTGCGGCCTCCAGAAGCGGTGCACCACGTCCCGCGCCCCGTCATAGCCGCCATCGAGAAAGATCGCGCCAAGCACCGCCTCGCAGGCATTAGCGAGGATGGTCTTCTTGCCGCGGCCGCCGCTTCCCGCCTCTCCTCCACTCATCAGGATGAAGGTGCCGAGTTCCCACTCTTGCGCGATCTCCGCGCAAGTCTCCGCGCGCACAAGATGATTGAACCAGCGCGCGAGCTCTCCCTCGTGCGCCTTGGGGAAGGAGTTGGCAAGAAGCTCGGCGATGGCGAGGCCGAGCACACGATCACCGAGGAACTCTAGCCGCTCATTGTCTTCCTGAGGGCGCGTGCCAGCGCGTGCGCTCGCATGCGTGAGTGCAAGTTTGAGCAGTGCAGGATCGGAGAAATCATGCCCAAGCCGGGCGCACAATTCTTTGAGTGCCGTGTTCCGCGCCTTGGGCAAGGCTCAATGCACCACCTTGAGGATGCGCGACCAGCGGACCTCTGTGGGCCAGCGCCAGAATTCCCAGAAGCTCGTGCTCTCGTCGATCGAGAAGAAGATGATCTGCGCCTTGCCGACCAGATTCTGGAACGGCACAAAGCCAACCTCGGACAGGAAGCGGCTGTCGGTCGAGTTATCGCGATTGTCGCCCATCATGAAGAACTCGCCCTCGGGCACCTTGTAGACCTCGGTATTGTCGCCGAAGCCGTCTTGCACGAGATCGAGCACGGGATAGGTCACGCCGTTCGGCAGCGTCTCGAGATAACGCGGCACGTGCCGCTCGCGGCCTGAGGGATCGGTGGTGACGTAGTCGTCGGTGCGCACCTTGGGCACCGCCTTGCCGTTGATGTTGAGCACGCCGTGGATCATTTGGATCTCGTCGCCGGGCAATCCGATCACGCGCTTGATGTAGTCGGTCTCATTATCGCGTGGCAGCTTGAATACGACAACGTCGCCACGGTCAGGCTCTCGCGACCAGATGCGCCCCGGGAACAGATTGAGCCCGAAGGGAAAGGAATAGCGGCTGTAGCCGTAGCTGTATTTCGAAACGAAGAGATAATCCCCGACGAGCAGCGTGGGGATCATCGAGCCCGACGGAATGTTGAAGGGTTGAAACAGGAAAATCCGCACGATCAGCGCGAGAATAAGAGCGTGAATGATGACGCGGACAGTGTCCTTCACGCTGCTTTTGGCTTCCGTATTCTCGGCCTCAACGCTCATCTCGGAAGCTCTCCTCGGGTTCATGGTTCAATTAGGCTCGGTAAGGATTAGCCGCCCCTATAGCCTCTCCCCATTGATCAGGCAAACGGGTCAGTCGCGCAGCGAGACCTTGACCGCAGAGATGATGACGATCGCCTGGGCAGTCGGGAAATCGTCAGTGATCGAGAGGTCGATGCGCACCTCGTGGCCTTCAGGGGTGAGCCGCGCGAGCGCCCTCGCCGCCCCTCCCGTGAGCTGCAATGTGGGGCGCCCCGAAGGCAAATTCACCACGCCCATGTCGCGCCAAAAGACCCCAGCGCGAAAACCGGTGCCGAGCGCCTTGGCGCAGGCCTCCTTGGCGGCAAAGCGCTTGGCGTAAGACGCGGCGCGACTGGCCCGGTTGTCCGATTTTCGGCGTTCGGTGTCCGTAAAGATGCGGGACAGGAAGCGTTCGCCATAACGCTCGATAGTGCGCTCGACCCGCCGGATATCGATGATGTCGTTGCCGAGCCCGATGATCATCACGTGCCGGATACCCTAGCTTCCGTGTCGCTATGCCGCAGATTTGCGCGCGCCTCATCCATGATCGTGCGCATGCGCGCAACACTCTTGCTAAGACCCACGAAAATCGCCTCGCCGACGAGGTAGTGGCCGATATTGAGCTCGACGATCTCGGGAATCGAGGCAACGGGCGTGACATTATCATAGTTGAGGCCATGCCCGGCGTGGACCTCCAGGCCTGCCTCCGCGCCCAGCCGCGCGCCCTCGATGAGCCGGGAAAGTTCACGCCGGAACAACGGCGTGTCACCTTCCGCTGCTGCTCCACAATAGGTTCCGGTGTGAAGCTCGATCGCATCGGAGCCGACTTTGCGTGACGCTTCGATCTGGTCCGGCTCAGGATCGATGAAAAGGGCGACTTGGGTACCGGCTTGCCTCAGCTTGGCGATGAATGGCGCGAGCGTCCGGACCTGTGACACGACGTCAAGGCCGCCTTCGGTGGTGATCTCAAGACGCCGCTCAGGCACGAGGCAGCAGGCATGTGGCCGCACTTCAAGCGCGATGGCGAGCATCTCCTCGGTCACGGCCATTTCCATATTGAGCGGCGCGATCGCCGCCGCGGTGAGCCGGGCGATGTCATCATCTCTTATGTGGCGTCGATCCTCGCGCAGATGCGCGGTGATGTTGTCGGCGCCTGCCTCTACGGCGAGCTTCGCTGCGCGCAGCGGATCGGGGTAGCGCCCGCCCCGCGCGTTTCGCAACGTCGCTATGTGGTCGATGTTGATGCCGAGGCGGATGGGAGGCACGTGCTTGATGTTGCGCGTCTTCATCGTACGAACAGTCGTCATCTGGCGCTAACGGCCTCCCCTCTAGACCTGATGCCAAGCTCGCGGAGCCGGCGATGCTTGTAGGCCTCGACCATCGGCTTGACGAGCACATAGCTTACCGCAGCAAGCGCGAGCCCCACGGGAATGCAGCCAAGCGACATCGGCTTCAGGATTGGCCAAAGCTTTTCGAGCGAAGATTGGAAAATGCCGTTGGAGAGGTCGATGTTGTGCTTCACCGCACGGCCACCGAGCATCAAGTGGCCAACTTGGTACGTCGAATACCATAGAAGTGGATAGGTCAGTGGGTTGCCAAAGAAGGTGCCAAGAACGGCAGCGACGATGCTGCCCCCGATCGCCCAGGCGACCAATGCCGCCATGACCATATGGGTACCGAGAAAAGGCGTCGCCGCGGAAAACACGCCGACCGAGAATCCGAGTGCGACGGCATGGGGAGAGTCGCTCAAGCGTTTCAGGCGGTAAAGGATATAGCGGGTCGATCGGCTCCAGCTTCGGCGCGGCCAGAGGTGCACGCGTATCCGCTCGAGAATGCTCTCCTCTTCGCGGCGCCTAAACAGCATCATCACCTCTCGACAGACAACCAACCAACAGCCGGAGGATCGCGACCTCGGCGACTAAGCCCCTAGCATATCTAGGTTAAGTTCTTCCAGAAACCAGCGCGCTTAAACGTTGGCCCGTGCCGCGCTCGACACCACGTCCTTCGCCCTCAGTCCGGCGATGATCTCGTTCAAGTGCTTCAAGTCCCACACTTCGAGGTCGATCAGCATTTCCGTGTAGTCGGGCACCCGGTTGGTCATCTTTACATTGTCGATGTTGCCGTCGGCCTCGCCGATGACGGTGGCAATTTGCGCGAGGCTTCCCGGCTCATTCAACACCGTCACGGCGATCTTGGCCGGAAAGCGCTGCGGGTTGTCCTCGTCGATGTCCCAGGTCACGTCGATCCACCGCTCTGGCTCCTCATCGAAGGCCTTAAGCGCCTCCGCATGGATCGGATAAATGGTGATGCCCTGTCCCGGATTGAGAATGCCGACGATGCGGTCGCCGGGCACCGCTCCGCCATCGGCGAAGTTCACCGGGAGATCGCCGCGCAAGCCCCGGATGGGGATGCTGCTCGGGCCGTTCTTCTGCTCGCGTCCGGCGAATCCAGGCCACCTGAATTTGAGACCGATCACCTTGCCGAGCCCAAACCAGCCCTCATCGTTGCGCTTGACCTTGCGTCGCCGCTTTTGCGCTTCGGCAGAGCCTTCGTCAGGAAAAACCGCGCGAAACACGTCAGCCGAGGAGAGCTCGCCGCGTCCCACTGCCGCCAACACATCTTCGGTGGTCTTCTGCGACAGTCGGCCAAGCGCAGTCGCGACGCCTTCCTCGCTAAAAGTCTTGTCACGCCGCTGAAAGGCGCGCGCCAGGATCTCGCGGCCGAGCTTGCCGTATTGTGCCCGCACTGCGTCGCGGGTCGCGCGCCTGATGGCCGAGCGCGCCTTGCCAGTGACGGCGATACTCTGCCAGGCCGATGGCGGGAGCTGGGCCTTCGAGCAGATGATCTCGACCTCGTCGCCGTTCCTGAGCTCGGTCGTAAGCGGCATCGGCCTGCCATTGATCTTGGCGCCGACGCAGGTATTGCCGATATCGGTGTGAACCGCATAGGCGAAGTCGATTGGGTTGGCGCCTCTCGGCAAAGCGATCAGCCGGCCCTTGGGTGTGAAGCAGAACACCTGGTCCTGGAACAGCTCGAGCTTGGTGTGCTCGAGGAACTCCTCGGGGTTGTCGCCATCGAGCAACATGCCGACGAGGTGGCGCAGCCAGCGATAGGCATTGGTATCTTGCGAAGGCACGACGCCCTTCGGTGCATGTGACCCATTGGCATCTTTGTAGAGTGCATGCGCGGCGACGCCGTATTCGGCAATCGAGTGCATCTTCTCTGTGCGAATTTGCAGTTCGACGCGTTGATGGCGCGGGCCGACGATGGTGGTGTGGATCGATTGGTAATCGTTTTGCTTGGGGTTCGAGATGTAATCCTTGAAACGGCCGGGCACGGCATGCCAACTCGTATGCACGACCGAGAGGGCGCGATAGCAATCCTCGATTTCGGGCACCACGATACGGAAGGCATAGATGTCGGATAGCTGCTCGAGCGAGATCTGCTTCCGCTCCATCTTGCTCCAGATGGCGTAGGGCTTCTTCTCGCGCCCTGCCACGATGCCTGCGACCTCAGCTTCCTCAAGCTTGTTCGTGAGCGCAGCCTCGATCTCGTCGATCAGGCCTTGGTTCCGCTTGCGCAAAACCTTGAGGCGCTCGACCACCGCCGCGTAGGCTTCTGGGTTGAGCGCCTTGAAGGCATGGTCCTCGAGCTCTTCGCGCAGCCACTGCATGCCCATGCGCCCGGCAAGCGGCGCATAGATGTCCATGGTCTCTTCGGCGACCACCGCCCGCTTGGCCGGCTTGATATGCTCGATCGTGCGCATGTTGTGCAGGCGGTCGGCAAGCTTGACCAGGAGCACGCGGATGTCGCTCGAGATGGCGAGCAGGAGCTTGCGGAAATTCTCCGCCTGCTCCGCCTTCTTGGTGACGAGATCGAGCTTCTTGATCTTGGTCAGGCCGTCGACCAACGTGCCGATCTCACGCCCGAACATCGCGTCGATCTCGGTGCGCGTGGTCTCGGTGTCTTCGATGGTGTCGTGCAGGAGCGCGGTGGCGATGGTTGCATCGTCAAGCCGCATCTCTGCGAGAATCGCCGCCACTTCGAGGGGATGCGAGAAGTAAGGCGCACCCGAGGCCCGCTTCTGGTTGCCGTGGGCCTTCATGGCGTAGACATAGGCGCGGTTAAGCAGCGCCTCGTCGGCATTTGGCTGATAGCTCAAAACGCGCTCGACCAGCTCGTATTGGCGGGTCGTCATAACGCGCCCCCTCCACTAGCTGGCGCCGTGGTGCGAGCCGTCAGTA
>JBKPSQ010000025.1:0-4938 GCA_046735075.1 Pseudomonadota bacterium | reverse complement strand
GTCGTAGACGACGAGCCGCTCATTTCAATGATGGTCGAAGGTTGGCTGAACGAGCTCGGTTGCGAGGTCGTCGGACCTGCGGGCTCAGTGCAGCATGGACTCGACCTTATTGCGGCCGGAGAGCTGGACGGCGCCATCCTCGACATCAATCTCGGCGGCCAGGATTGCTATCCGGTCGCCAATACGCTCGAGCAACAAGGCGTGCCGTTCGCCTTCGCCTCGGGTGGGAGCGACCTGCGGGCCGCGCAAAAGTTCAAAAATCCGATATTCCTGCACAAGCCCTTCGACTTTGAAGGGGTGAAAACCGCGCTCGGCAAGATGCTCCAGCGGCGCGCGGCCTAAGTCGGCCCTAACGGCTAATAGACCCGCTCTTTCGGCTCGATATAGGCGATCTCGTTCGAGAGCGTGAACGAGTGCACCGGGCGGTAGTCGAGCCGCACTTCGTGCGTGCCATAATCGGCATAGCTCAGCGTGTGCTTCATCCAGTTCTTATCGTCGCGCTTCGGGAAATCCTCGCGGGCGTGCGCGCCTCTCGACTCGTCGCGAGCGAGCGCGCCTTGCACGGTCACCGCAGACTGCGAGATGAGATTGTCGAACTCTAGCGTCTCGATCAGGTCGGTGTTCCAGATCAACGAACGGTCATTGACCTTGATGTCGGCGGCATCGTCCCAAACCGCCCGGATGGCCTTCACGCCATCTTTCAGCACCTCTTTGGTGCGGAACACGGCGCAGTCGCGCTGCATGGTCTTCTGCATGCGCAGTCGAAGCTGAGCCGTCGGGGTGCCGCCGTCGGCATAGCGGAAGCGGTCGAGCCGTTCGATCGCGCTCTCGCCGGCGCCCTTTGGCAGCTCTGGGATGGCGCTGTCCTTTCTGATTAGCTCGGCGCAGCGATGGGCCGCGGCACGCCCGAATACGACGAGGTCGATCAGAGAGTTCGAACCGAGGCGGTTCGCCCCATGCACCGAGACGCAAGCCGCCTCGCCGAGCGCCATAAGCCCGGGCACCGTGGCATCGGGATCGCCGTCGCGCGGCGAGATCGCCTCGCCATGCATGTTGGTGGGGATGCCGCCCATATTGTAGTGGCAGGTGGGGATGATCGGGATCGGCTTCTCCTTGATGTCGACGCCCGCAAACACGCGCGCAAGCTCGGCGATGCCGGGCAGCCGCTCTTGCAGGAGTTCCGGCGGCAGATGCTCGAGATGGAGGTGCATGTAGTCCTTTTCCGGACCGTGTCCCTTTCCCGCCCTGATCTCCATGGTGATGGCGCGCGAGACCACGTCGCGCGAGGCGAGGTCTTTCGCGCTCGGCGCATAGCGCTCCATGAATTTCTCGCCTTCCGAGTTGCGCAGGAAGCCGCCTTCGCCTCGCGCGCCTTCAGTGATGAGCACGCCGGCGCCATAGACGCCGGTCGGGTGGAACTGCACGAACTCCATGTCCTGAAGCGGAAGGCCCGCGCGGAGCACCATGGCGTTGCCGTCGCCGGTGCAGATATGTGCGCTCGTGCAGGAGAAATAGGCGCGGCCATAGCCGCCGGTAGCGAGGATGACCTGATGGGCGCGGAACCTGTGCAGCGTGCCGTCCTGCATGGAGAGTGCCACCACGCCGCGGCAGCGGCCCTCATCGTCCATGATGAGATCGATGGCGAAATACTCGATGAAGAACTCGGCCGAGTGGCGGAGCGCCTGGCCGTACATGGTGTGCAGCATGGCGTGACCGGTGCGGTCGGCGGCGGCGCAAGTGCGCTTCGCCTGGCCCTTGCCGAAATTCGTAGTCATGCCGCCGAAGGCGCGCTGGAGGATCTTGCCTTCATCGGTGCGCGAGAACGGCACGCCCCAATGCTCGAGCTCATAGACGGCTTGGGGAGCGTTGCGGCAGAGATATTCGATGGCGTCCTGATCGCCGAGCCAGTCAGAGCCCTTCACCGTGTCATACATGTGCCAGCGCCAGTCGTCGGGACCCATATTGCCGAGCGCCGCGGCAATGCCGCCCTGAGCCGACACGGTGTGCGAGCGGGTGGGGAATACCTTGGTGATGCAAGCGGTGCGGAGCCCGGCCTCGCTGCAGCCGACCACGGCGCGCAAGCCGGAGCCGCCGGCGCCGACCACCACCACGTCATAGGCATGGTCGGTGATTGGATAGGCGCGGCCGTTGATCTTCGGCACGTTGTGCGGCGTTGCGTCTTGGGGGGTAGCGTCTTGCGGCATGAACTCAGCTTCCGAAACTGATCTTCAAGATGGCGACGACCGAGGCGAGGCCGACGGCGGCAGCAAAGAAGGTCGCGAGCAGGATGGCGATCACCTTGGCGCCGCCATGCACGTAATCCTCGATGATCTCTTTCAGCCCGATGCGCATATGGATTGCAGCCGAGATGATTAGGGCGAGGAAGGCTAGCGCGACCAGCGGCCGGGCGATGAAGGCGCGCATCGTCTCGTAGTCGGCGCCGATATGGGTGACGATGGCGAGGATCAGGAAAATCACCAGCGGCACGTTGGCGACAGCGGTCACTCGCTGGCGCCAGAAGGTCTCGGTGCCGCTGCGGGCGGAGCCTAAACCGCGCACGCGCTTGAGGGCTGTCGCCATGACTAGAGCGCCCCCTTGAGCCAATAGCCCGCGATCCAAACCAGGATCGTGAGCGTGATCGAACCGATGATGGTCGCCCAGGCAAAGATCTCGATGGTGACCTTATCCAAGCCGCGGCCGGTGTCCCAGATGAGATGGCGGATGCCGCCCAGCATGTGATGGATGAGCGACCAGGAGAAAAGGAAGAGCAGTGCGCGTCCTGGAATGCTCGCGAAGAAGCTCGAGACCTGAGCGTATCGCTCTGGCCCCGCGGCAATAGCCACAAGCCACCAGGCGAGCAGGAGGAAGCCGATCGCGTTGCCGAAGCCGGTGATGCGATGGGCGATCGACATCAGCATGGTGAGCATCGGCCGGTAGATCGACAGATGCGGGGAAAGCGGCCGGTTTGCCGCTAGCTTGGCGTCGCCCATGGTTTTTCGTGCTGTAATTGGCCCAGACAGACCCTGTCATAACGCAAAGGGCAGGGCCGGGGCAATCGAGCCGAGGCCAGGGCGCTAGGGTGTGATGACGCCGCAGGCGATGCGGTCGCCTGAATTCCCGGCAGGGTCGGTCTTGTAGTCGTCAGCGCCCGCGTGAATCACGAGCGCAGCGCCGTCGGTGTCGAGCAGGGGCGCTTCCCCGCTCAAGGTGACGTTTGGCTCGAGGATCTCGACTTTGAGCCTGCCGTCGGCGGGGACGTGCAAGTTCGGCATATCGCCGGCGTGCGGCCCTTCGGGGCTCAAATATCCATGCTTGGTCTGATCCGGATTGAAATGCGGACCGGCAGATTTGAAGTCGGGCGGCTCGCAGTTGCCGACGGCGTGGATGTGGAAGGCATGATCGCCCGGCGGAGCGGCCGTCAGATCGAGGCTGACCAGAACGCCAGTCGGATTGACGGTTAGAGTGGCTCTGCCCACCTCCTTGCCGCTCGCGTCCTTGAGCACGGCAGAGGCGGTGTCTACCGCAAGAGCTGGTGAAGCGAGCGCGAGAGCTGCGGCGGTTGAGGCTGCGAGCCAAGGGGCAGTGCGGCTCATGATCTTGCTCCTAGCGGGGCAGGGCGACCCAGTAATCCATGTCGAGGACGACGCCGTCCGCATGACTGCCGTCGGGCTTAAGGCCCGGGAAGTCGGTGCAAGCGCGATCCTTGACGGCGAAGGTGCGAAGCCTGAGCGCGCCCATGTCGCCGCGCCCGGGAAGCTCGGCTTTGTCGAGCACCTCGCTCCAGGCGTAGATCGTGTCCCCGGCAAACGAGGGCGCCACGTGTCGTGCGCCGTTCAGCCCGAGGATGTGGAACGCATTGGCAAGACCATTGAAGCTCAAGCTTCGCGCGATCGAGATGATATGCCCGCCATAGACGAGCCTTCGCCCGAACCGGCCCTTTCCCTCGGTGTGCTGGTTGAAATGCACGCGCGCCGTGTTCTGAAACAGCCGCGTCGCAAGCTGGTGCTCGGCTTCCTCGATGGTCTGGCCGTCGACATGGTCGATCTTGTCGCCGACCGCATAATCGCCCCAGCGCTTGGGCGAGCCGGCGAGCGCGTAATCGTAGCCTTCGATATCGAGCGGCGGGAGCGCGGCGCCGAGCGTCGCCGGATCGACGCTCGCGGCAAGCTCGGGAACGGCCGGGGCGGGCGCCGGCGCGTTCACGTCCCGCTTGTTGACCATCACCCAGCGCGCGTAGGAGAGCACCGGCTGGCCGCGTTGGTTCTTGCCGGTCGAGCGCACATAGACGGTGCCGCTTTTCTTGTTCGAGTTCTCCTTCAGCCCGATGACGGTCGAGGTTGAGGCGAGCGTGTCGCCGGGAAAGACCGGCGCAAGAAAGCGGAACTCGGCATAACCCAGGTTGGCGATGGCGTTGCGCGAGATGTCCGGCACGGTCTTGCCGATGACCACGTGGAAGACGAGAAGCTCGTCGATCGGCGAGCGCGGGTAACCGATGTTATGGGCGAACGCGTCGGAGGACTGAACGGCGAAGCGCGGACCGTAGAGCGCAGTGAACAAACTCACATCGCCGACCGTCACCGTGCGCGGTGTCGCGTGCACGATCTCCTGGCCGAGCTTGAAGTCCTCGAAATAGTTGCCGGTGACGGTCTTGTCGATGTGTTGGCTTTTTTGCGTGTCGTTCATTGGGATCGCCGGAGGCTCGTGCGGCGACCATAGTTTGCAGGCCGGAGAGAGACAAGCGCGGGGAGGCGGCCTCGAGAATCAAGATGGCGATCCCCACTTTCGCGGGGACCGCCATTCAGTGATAGCTTGAAGAGATCGACGCGTTAATTAAGCGCGGTCGAGCTCGGCAGGGAGATAGCTCGTCACTTCCATGCCAGCCTCGGACTCGGTGATCTCGGGTTTCAGCCACTCTTTCATGGTCGTCTCCTTCGGTGA
>JBKPSQ010000024.1:0-13805 GCA_046735075.1 Pseudomonadota bacterium | reverse complement strand
AAGTCGGCGATGTCGTTGAGCGAGATCGGGTCAGGATTGAAATCGCCCCAGGACTGAACCAGCGGCGACCAGGGGATGCCTTCCTTCACCGGATACTCGTTATTCACGTCCGCATACATTTCCTGGCCCTTGTCGGAGGCCAGGAATTCGAGAAGCTTGATGGCGTTATCCTTATGCGGGGCGTATTTCGCGACCACCGCGCCCGAAATGTTCACGCTCGTGCCGCGGTCGGTGGTGTTGGGAAAGATGATGCGGACCGAATTCGCCCATTCCTTCTGCTCGGGCTCCTTATCGTTCTTGAGCATGGCACCCATGTAGTAGGTGTTGCCCACGGCGATGTCGCATTCGCCGGCATAGACACCCTTCACTTGAAGCCGATCATCGCCCGCTGGTTTGCGCGCAAGATTGGCCTTCACGCCCTTCAGCCACTCCTCCGTCCCTTGCTCGCCGTGATGGGCGATCATCGAGGCGATGAGAGCAACGTTGTAGACGTGCTGGCCTGAGCGGATGCAAATCTTGCCGCGCCATTTCGGATCGGCGAGCTCTTCGTAACTGATGGCATCCTGTTTGACTCGCTCCTTCGACGCATAAACCACGCGCGCGCGGCGGGTGAGCCCGACCCATTGCCAATCAGTGGCGCGATAGGCAGGCGGGATCGCCGCTTCGAGAGTTGCCGACTGAATCGGCTGAGCGATGCCGGCGTCAGTCGCCTGCGTGAGATTGCCGACATCGACAGTGAGCAGCACGTCGGCGGGGCTATTGCGCCCCTCGGCCTGAATGCGCTCGATCAACCCTTTCTCGGCGAAGATTACATTGACCTTGATGCCCGTCTCGTCGGTGAACTCCTTCAGCAGAGGATTGATGAGATAAGGCTGGCGGTAGGAATAGATGTTCACTTCGCCAGGCTCTGCGGCCTGGGCCCTCGACGCCGTGAACACGGGAAAGAAGAGCGCAAGCGCAAGAGCGCGTGCGTAACGAAATCGCATCATTTCCTCCAATGGCCGGGGTTCAAGGCCCCGGGATCGGATTTTAGAGACGTCCCAGGCATGACCTTGGGAAGTACGTGCACAGTAAGCCCTTGGCTCGGCGGGAGTGTCAACGGGATATTGCTGATCAAACCAATCTTAGAAGACTTCTAATCTTAGAAAACCGCATTAAAAGTTTCTGACGGCAAAGAATACCAAAAGTACGGAACCGACCTCTCGCCAAATATAACTGGGATGTTGCTTAGATTTCGCAAGTGCACATCGAGGCGAGCAAGCCCCGCGCAGAGACATGCGCCCAGCTATGGCTTTGATGTGAATAAGCGGTCCGCGGGGAAGATCACGTCGGCGGAGGTCCCGACGCTCGGCTCGCTCGACAGCACGAGCCGCGCGCGATTGGCATCGACCAGCGCCTTGGTTACGGGAAGGCCGAGTCCCGTGCCCGATTGCTTGCGCGGGGCCGTGTCGAGCTGATTGAAGGGCTGCATGGCAAAGGTGATCTCGTCGCGTGTCATGCCGACGCCGTTGTCGCTCACGCGCAAGCGAAGCTCGCCGTCGATCATCGAGCCTGACACGATCACCTGGCCGCCTTCCTTGGTGAACTTGATCGCGTTGGTGAGAAGATTGAGAAGAATTTGCTTGAGCCGCCGCGGATCGGCGACAACGGCCGGAAGATCTGGCGCAAGCGACGTCCTGAGCACGATGCGCGCGCGCTTCGCGAGCGGCTGCAGACTCGCCACGCAATCCTCGACGAGCTCAGGCACGTCGACTGCGGTGAAGTTCAGATCAAACTTGCCAGCCTCGATCTTAGAGATATCGAGCAGATCGTTGAGCAGCGACAGCGCATAAAGTCCGCTGTGATGAATGTCCTCGACATAGCCCTTGTAACGCTGGTTGCCAATGGGCCCGAGCCTCTCGCCAAGCATCAGCTCGGCGAAGCCGATGATTGAGTTGAGCGGCGTGCGCACCTCGTGACTGACTTTGGCGAGGAACTCGAGCCGCCGCGCCGCCGCGGTCATGGCGGGGTCTGGTTTATCCTCGTTGGCGGTTTTCTCCTCGTCGAGAATCGTTTGATCGATCAGCCGAAGCAGTCTGATGTCCTCTGCTTCGTCGAGCGAGCAAAGCGAAAAAGCCACCTTGAGCCTGCGGCGCGAGCGGGTCAGCGCATCGACCGGAGCGCTGCGCGCGGTGCCGTCAGCGTGTTGAATGGCCGTTGACCCTGCGGGAACGACAGCCTCGAGACCACCGGCGTCGAGCAGTTCGGCGGCAGAACGGTAGCCGAAGGCATAGGCAAACGCCGCGTTGGCATAGATCAGATTTCCGCGAATGAGAATCCCGACGGCGGCGGGCATCGCCTCGAGCAGAACCTTCAGCCCTTGCGGCGTGAGAGTAACGGCATCGAGGCCTTCGTTCTCTGGCGGTGGGTTCAAGCCTGGCCCGGGAAGGATGCGGCTCTCAAGGGCGCGGGCAATGTGCTCCAGCGCCTCGCGATCACCCTCCAATTCTTCAATGCGCCTTTGCGGTCTGAGGTCGGCCATCAGTGGCCTCGATTTGGAACGGGAGAGCTCATTTGGCCCTGGCGCAAGATCTCAGCTTGGCCACGCGCCCCAGCCTTGAGGCGCTTACTCGACTCATCCACTGAAATTAGGCGAATCAATTGCATCGCATAGATGGAAGCAAAAACATCGTCCATAGGTCTAAAAAATTGCTGACAGGCCATGTTCTACCCTTGCGTTATCGCAACGCACCATTATATATTGCAGTGCAGCAAAATGAATCGCGGGACCGCCTGCGAGCCACGGGCGAAGGAGCCGCATTCCCCCAGGCGAAACGAGTCTAAGCGGAGGTATTTATCATGAGCGAGACTTATTCCCCCCAAGTCGCCGCCGAACAGGCGCGCGATACATTCCGTAAAGCCGCCAAAGAATTCGAGTCGTTCAAGCTTGATACTACGGTGCCCGAAAGTGTGCGGGCTCTCGCCGAGAAGACAGTAAACCAGAGCCGCGAAGCCTATGAGCGCGGCAAAGAGGCCCTGGAAGAGGCAATCGATGCGCTCGAGCGGTCGTTCGACGCGGCCGGGCAGGGCGTGACAGCGTACAATCGCAAGCTCATCGACCTTGCCCAGCGGAATCTCAATTCTGCCTTCGATCTTGCCAAGAGCCTCGCTGGCGCAAAGAATCTCGGGGAGATCGTCGAGCTACAATCGGCCTTTATCCGCCATCAGTTCGACGTGTTTGCGAGTCAAGCTTCCGAAATAAGAGCGCTGAGCACCAAGATCGCCGCCGATACGGCTGAGCCGATCAAGGAGCAGGTCGCGCGCTCCTTCGACGCCGTACGGAGGAACTAGGGCTCGAAGAAGGATTTCGAGGGATAGTGCCTAAGCGCGCAGAAGAGGCCCGGGCCTAAAGCCCGCGCCTTTTTCACGCCGAGTTCAGTTACCTCGCTACAGCGTTGGGTTTTACTTTAGCAGCGGGCGCCGGCCCGCTTGCAACGCGTCATGGCTCCGCTTAGGTTTCGCGCGAAGGCATTGGGGACCTATGCCGCTGTAGCTCAGTTGGTTAGAGCGCTTGACTGTGGATCAAGAGGTCGGTGATTCGAATTCACCCAGCGGTACCACCCTCTTCAATCACCTTATCCCTTGAGCCTGCCTTCCTCCTCCAGAGGTAACGCTAATTGGAGGAGTCATTATCGGAGGCACGCCTATATGGGGCCACCGCAGTTTACGGGATCGGCGGTCATGTCGTCGGACTGCACGTCCACACGACAGCGAACGAGTGCCAGCGAAGGTCACGGATCGCTTGGTCATGCGCCTTACCGGCAGCCTCGCAGCCTTCCTTGCTATCGAAGTTGGCGGTTGTTGTTGAAGAGCCGGAATAGCCTGAGAGGATTGTCAGCAACAGCAGCCATTTCATGCCTGCCTCCTATTTCTTGAATAAGAAGCAACGCATTCGAGTGCCATTCCAGACCAATGGACCCGTCTGCCAAAAAGATCCCAAAGGATCTCGGAAATTGGATTTCCGCTTTGTAAAAAGAGAGAAGCCCCGGCCAAGGTGACACTCACCGACCGGGGCTTCCAAACCAAAGGAGTGATCGCAGGGAACGATCACCAGGCAGTACCTGTAGCACAGCCTACGCGGGCGCGCGACCGGCCGCCTTGTGAGCTTTGTATTCTGCTTTGCACTGTTTCATCAGGTCGCGATGCTTGCCTGGCATGGGGTGTGCCTTGAGCGCCTGCTTGCACATCTTGCGTGCCCCGGCATTAGCGTCAGTCGAGACCAATCCGACAGCGATGCTCGAGCCCGCCAGGATCAGCGCGAGTGCTAGTGCAATCTTCTTCATTAGCTACTCCTTTTCCTGCGTCAATTTTCTGGGCAATGCGCGGAATCAGCGTCCACGCTGGCCTCCCGCACTGCTCAAGGAGAAGAAATCCGAAGGATTTCGGTTCCTGAGGCTCTTGCTGAAATTGATCCAGCGCGCCAGGCCAGGGGTGACATCAGGGCCGCGTTTCAGTGCCCCATCCCACCGACTCTGGCGACGAACTCGTTTGCCGGACGTCCCTACACAAATGAGAAGCCCGGCGGGGGGCGCCGGGCATCTCCTTACGCATCGTGGCGCTGGCGCGGCATTTGGGGAGGATTGCGCCGCGCCAACCGCATCAACTCTCATCCAAGGCACACGGTTCCCGGCACGGCGGCGCGGGTACGAACCGTTGCTATCGGGCTAGGGAGCTTTACTGGCGGTTCCGGAAGAAGGGCGAGGAATAGGTCCAGAACGGAGCGTCGACGCCAGGCCCCGGGATCGGAATCGAATTGCCGTATTGCGGAATAGCCGCGCTGCTGTCGCCCTTGCCTATCAACGGCAAGGAGAGCGAGTTGCCCTGCGTGTAGTCGGGCACGAGAAGCGGGTCGGTAGGCCCGCCGGCGAAGTGAGAAGAGCCATCTTGCAGGCTTGCGTTTTCGCCTTCGACATCGAAGGCGTAGGCGCTCCGGGGCAGCAACGCTGCCGCGCCGCAAAGCGTCAGCACGAGACCGAGATGTTTCATTTGTAAGTTCCCCCGAAGCTGCTCTGCGTCAGCTGCCATGGATGATACCCAATAACTGACCATGATGCCAACTGGCGAAAGCAGGAAATCGGGGGCGAGTTGAATCGTGGCTTCGGTAGCCATTCGGCTGCTGGCCGCTGTTTCGCGAGGCAAATCGCGCTGCTACAAGCCGCTCATGGCCGCTCCCCGCCTGCTCTACGTCGTCACCGAGGATTGGTACTTCTTGTCGCACCGGCTGCCGATGGCCCGCGCGGCCAAGGCGGCCGGCTACGAAATCCACGTCGCAACGAGAATCAAAGACGGTAAGGCGGCTATCGAGAAGGAGGGCTTTGTGGCTCATGCGCTGTCCTGGAGCCGCGGCAGCCTTTCGGCGTTCGGTAGTCTCTCCGCAGTCCTCGACCTCAGACGGCTTCTCCGTAAGCTCAATCCTGACATCCTCCATAATGTGTCGCTGAAGCCGGTCCTGCTCGGCACCACGGCAAGTCTCGGGCTCTCTCGCATCGCCGTCGTGAACAGCGTGACCGGTCTCGGCACTCTCTTCATCGGTGAGGCCAAGGTGAGCGGCTTGACTCGCGGCGCCGTACGCTTTGCGCTCAGGCATCTGTTGCGGCGGGCGCGCAGCAAGACGGTGGTGCAGAATCCCGACGATCGCGACTTCGTCATCGCTCTCGGCGCGCCGGCCGAGAGCGTAATCCTCATTCCGGGCTCGGGAGTCGATACCAAGCTGCTGACATCGCTGCCCGAGCCTCCACCGCCGGTCACCGCCGCCTATGTCGGGCGCATGCTCACCGACAAAGGCGTGCATACCCTCATCCAGGCGTTCGCTTTGCTCGGAAAGCGCGGTGTCCCCCTTCATCTCCTGCTCGCCGGGGACACCGATAAGGAAAATCCCGGCTCGCTTGTGCCAGAGCAGCTCCGCGAGTTTGCAAGCCTGTACGGAATCACCTGGCTCGGCCATGTCGCCGATATCCGCGGCGTGTGGGCGCGCGCGCATTTCGCCGTGCTTGCCTCGCGCCGCGAGGGTTTGCCGAAAAGTCTGCTCGAAGCCGCCGCTTGCGGCCGGGGCATGGTCGCGACCGACGCGCCAGGCTGCCGCGAGATCGCAATCGAAGGCAAGACCGCGCTGACCGTGCCGGTGGATGACGTGGACGCCTTGGCGGCGGCCATGGAGAAGCTCGCAGGGGACGCTGCCCTGCGGGAGAAATTCGGCAAGGCGGCACGTGCACTTGTAGAAACCAAATTCTCCGCCCAGTCGATCGGCCAGCAGACCGTGGCGCTTTACCAGTCGCTCAAGGCGTCGTAGCGCCGTTCTCGGCGCGCATCATCTTGGCGATGCCCTCGCGGGTTGCGACCTGAGGGCGCCACCCGATCTCCATCAGCTTCGACGCGTCGATGACGAAGTTGCCCGAAACGCGCTCCCATTCGGCTTCTCTGCCGAAGGATTTCATCAGCCGCTTTACTCCACCGAGCGGCACTTTGACGAGATGCGGGGGGCGATGAAGTCCTGCGCGCATGGCAGCGACAAGATCAGCGACGCTGATCGGCTCGGCATCGGCTACGAGGAAGATCTCGTTGGCGGCGCGTTCGGAGGTGAGCGCAAGCGAGATGGCCGAGATGAAATTGTCGAGCGCGAGCAGCGAGCGGCGGTTGTCGAGGCCGGCAAAGGGCAACGGCATGGGCGTCTTGGCGAGTGTGGCGAGGCTCGCAATGTTGCCTTTCACGCCTTTGCCATAGACCACGGCAGGCCGAAGCATGGTGAAGGGGGCGCCGCTCGCGGCAATGAGGCACTCGCCTTCGAGCTTCGAGCGCCCATAGGCGTCGGTTGGGTGCGGTGGGTCTTTCTCGGTGATGATGTGGTCGGCCGACAGTCCGGCTTGTGCTCTCACCGAGGAGATGAATACGAGTCGCTCGATCTTGCCTTTGGCTGCCTTGGCGAGCTCGCCGGCGGCTTCCGCGTTGATGCGGGTGTAGAGCGCATCGGGCAGAGAGCCTGGTGCATGGGCGATGCCGGCGAGATGCACGACATGCGTGACGCCGTCGAGCAGCTTCGACCAGTCGGCAGGCCGCGCAAGATCCGGCATGGCAGCGCGCTCGATGTCCACAGGCGCGAGCAATGTTGAAGGATCGCGGGACGCCGCCCTGACCTTCCATCCCTCCTTGGCGAGAGCATTGACCAGGCGCCTGCCGATAAAGCCGGTGGCGCCGGTGACAAGAACGCGGCGGTCCAATTAGCGCCCCCGCGCGAGCGCCGAGAGCATGAGCGCCGTCGCGATGACCCCGAGCGTAAGGCATACGATGTCGATGGGGAGCGAGCGGGCGATCACGGTCGCGACGGCAAGGGCGGCGAGGAGAAGGCCTAGCAAAAACACCCGCGCGGTAACCTGTGGCACGCGCAGGCCCTGGGTGACGGCGCGCTGGTAGAAGTGCGTCTTGTGCGGCGAAAGGAACGCCTCGCCTGCGACGATGCGACGAAAAAGCGTGAGTGTCGCGTCAGCCATAGGATAGAGCGCGAGGAGGAGCGCGGCGGCAAGATGTGCTTTCGCGACGAAGACCAGCATAAAGGCAAGGAAAAGTCCGATCGGCAGGCTGCCGGCATCTCCGAGAAAGACCTTGGCAGGGTGCTTGTTGAACACGGCGAAGCCGAGGATGGCGCCGAGGATGGCAAGAGCCAGCACGCCAACCGTTGCCGGCACCGCACCCAGGGCCTGCAGCGCCGCAATGCCAAGTGTCATCGGCACGACCTCAGCCACTGTCATCCAGTCGAGTCCGTCGAGGAAATTGATCGCGTTCACGAACCACACCGTGCCGAGAATGATGAGAATCCTTTCGACCACTAGAGGAAGAATGTCGGGAAAGATCTGAAATCCGTGCGGAAGGCTAAGCGCGAGCACGATCGCTGCCAGCACTTGCCCGACCAGGCGCCATGACACCGGAAGCGCGTGGGCGTCATCGAGCGCGCCAAGCGCGGTGAGGGCCGCGGCCGCGGCAAGAATTGGGAAGAGGTTAGGTTCGGCGGCGAACGGCCAAAAAAGACTCGCGATCCAGCACCCCGCCAGCACCGAGAGCGTGACGGCGAGACCTGCGCCTTGCGGCGTCGCCACGGTGTGCGCCGAGCGGTGGTTAGGCGTCGCCATGAGATAGCGGACGAAAAGCGGCCTCAGCAGAAGGATCAGAACGGCCGCAAGGATCGCACACCCCACGACCAATGCGGCCGAAAGCGCAGGCTGATTGGAAATCATCAGCTCAATGGAGCGTGCGCGAGACGGGTTGCCATTCGCCCTTGGCCGGCGCCGGCTCGGTTGTGCTTGCCGGCACATAGCCTTCGACTGTGGCGTGCAGCAGCTCTTGGAGCTCGGCCTCGTCCATCCTTTTGATCGCATCTTCGAGCCGCTCGAGAGTCGCGGTGAGCTCTTCATAAGGAAGGATCGGCTCCGAGTTCTTGAAGATGCGCGGATGATTGGTGCCGGTGGTGTTCTCGCCGATCAAAAGCTCCTCATAGAGCTTCTCGCCGCGCCTGAGTCCCACATATTCGATATCGATGTCGCCGTCTGGGTGGGTCTCGTCGCGCACTTCGAGGCCCGACAGGCGGATCATGGTGCGGGCAAGGTCGTCGATCTTGACCGGCGTTCCCATCTCGAGCACGAACACCTCTCCGCCGGTTGCCATGGTGCCAGCCTGGATGACGAGCTGAGCGGCCTCGGGGATCGACATGAAATAGCGGATCACCTCGGGGTGAGTGACCGTCACCGGGCCGCCGGCTTTGATCTGATTGCGGAACCGCCGCACCACCGAGCCCGACGAATCGAGCACATTCCCGAAGCGCACCATGGTGAAAATAGTCGAGGTCAAGCGCTGCTCGGCCATCGCCTGCAAGATCTGCTCGGCGAGCCGCTTGCTTGCGCCCATAATGCTGGTCGGCCGCACGGCCTTGTCGCTCGACACGAGCACGAAGCGCTCGACGCCAAGCTCCTTGGCGGTTTCGGCCACGGCGAGCGTGCCGAACGTGTTGTTCTGTAAGCCCGCGAATGGATTGGCTTCGACGATCGGCACATGCTTGTAAGCGGCCGCGTGATAGATCACCTCGACGCCTAGCTCGCGAATGGTGCGGGCGACGAGCTTGCGGTCGAGCACCGACCCCAACACTTCGACCACGGCGGTTTCGGATGGCGCGCTGCCCCCGGCCTCCTTCTCCATGCGGCGCTTAAGCTGCTCGATCTCCATGGAAATCTCATAGAGAGCGACCTCGGACAGCTCGAACAATACGAGCGTTTTGGGCCCGAGCTTGAGCAGCTGCCGGGTGAGCTCGCCGCCAATCGAGCCGCCCGCTCCGGTGATCATCACCACCTTTCCGCTCACATTGGCAGTCAGCAGCTCGAGATCTGGACTGACGGGATCGCGCCCCAACAGGTCCTCGACCTCGATGGGACGGAGGTCGGTCACCTCGACGCGGCCAGAGGCGATCTCCTCGAGCGCGGGCAAGGTTTTGACCATGACTGGATAGGCTTCGAGCAGCTTGAGCGCGAGGCGGCGTTCCCCGCGTAAGGCTGACGGTGTCGCGAGCAGGACCTCCTTCACGCCCTCCTTATCGATCAGGCGGCTGAGCTTCTCGGGTCTCGCCACCTTGACCCCGTGCACGAATTGCCCGGCGAGCGACGGGTTGGAATCGATGAAGGCAACCGTCTTGTATTTGCCGGTCTCGTTCAACGCGCGCAAAAGCTGGATGCCGATCGTGCCGGCGCCATAGATGATGACAGCCTTTCTCTCATCGAAGCTTACCGGCTTGTGCTGCGGCGCGGCTCTGAGCAGCGCCGCCCCCGCCCATTGCCGGCTTAGGCGAATGAGAAGCGCAGCAATCAGGCCGTAAATGACCACGGCGGAGCGCGGATGATCCTTGACCCCGCTCATATAGACGAGGAGGGCCCAGGCCACCGTAGCGATGATCACTGCCACATAGATCTTGGTTGTGCCTTCGGGCCCGATGAAGCGGGTAACGAGCTTGTAGAGCCCGCGTAGATAAAACACCGCGACGCCGATGACCGGCGCCGCCGCCATCAGCAGGACCTTGGGAAGTGTGTCCGGTAAGTAGAGTTGGCTTAGTCTCAGCGAGTAGGCGGCCCACAGAGCGAGGGTGAGCAGCACCAGGTCATTGATGATGAGGAGGGTCCGCTTGAACCAGCGGGGACGCTCGATCAGCCACACGGCAAGCTGCATTAAGGGCCACCCCGACCCGGTCTTACGCCGGACCCATAAGCTTCATTCCACGGTGGGAGATGCGTTGCACCTTAACCGAACTGATCAGGGAACGGAAGTGAGCCCTCTGGGCTCAAGTGCCGGGAAACCGACCTTTTCTCCCGTTCCCGCCGGTCTTTAGCCCTGGATCAAGACATAAAGGCGGCGGGGGCCGTGCGCCCCTCTCACAATGGTCTGCTCGATGTCTGCGGTCCGCGATGGTCCGCTGATCATGTTGACCGTGCGCGGCAAGGTCCGCTCACCGTAGATCGAACGCAAGCGATCCCAAGCTTCCTCGTAGGAACCCACAACGTCCTGGGCTTTGATCAGGACTAGGTGAAACTCAGGCAGGAAATTGAGCGTGGTCGGATTGTCGGTCCCGGAGACGAGAAACAGCGTCCCGGTTTCGGCGGCGGCGATAATGGCGCGTGACAGGCAGGCTTTGTCGGAACGCTCCGCGCGACCGTACACGCGGCTCATGTCCCACGCCGCTTTCCACGGAAGCGCAGCGAGGCGGAGGTCCGCGCCCATACGCAAGCGTGCCGGCAGATTGTTGGAGGAGAGGTAAGAGGCGATGGCGTGCACTGTGTCCTCTGGCGTCGCGACGCGGATGACTTCGGCCCCTTGACTTGTGAGCATGTCGGCCATTCGCGACACGTAAGCTGCGGGAGTCAGCGCGGCTTGGGCTGGAATCGTGCCGTGGAGATGACGCTCAAGCCTTCGGGCTACGGCGGCACGACGCGCACGATCCAACTTTGCGATACCGAGCGCGCCACGGATATGTCCGAGGACGGCTGTGCGATTGTCGTCAGAGGCGCTCATCGCCGGTCCTTCCGCTGGGCTTTGGCGTAAAGCTGCTGGAAGGTTCTGCCCTCGGGAGCAGGCAGGTCGCGCACGCTCATCCAGGACTTAGCGAAGGGGAGCGTTGTGAATCGGCCGCGTCCTGCGGCGAGCCGCGTCAGGAGCGGCACTCCTAACCGGGCCAGCGTGTGGTAGAGGCGCGGGCGTTTTGCCGCAAACACCCAAACCTTTAAGGTGAGCCGCTCTGCCAGCGAGCGCTTAACTTCGGCAAAATCACGCTCGCGCCATGCGCGTAGCATCGCGGGCAGCGGGATGCTCATGGGACAGACTTCCTCGCAGCGACCGCATAGGCTTGACGCGTTGGGAAGATCGCGGGCGTGGTCGAGGCCTTGCAGCGCCGGTGTGAGCACGGCGCCCATCGGCCCCGGATAGACCGAGCCATAGGCGTGGCCGCCGATTGTGCCGTAGACCGGACAATGGTTGAGACATGCGCCGCAGCGGATGCAGCGCAGCATGTCCTGGAACACCCCGCCCAGCATCTCGCTCCGTCCGTTATCCAGCAGCACGACATGGTACGCAGTTGGCCCGTCTGGGTCGTCTTCGCGGCGCGGGCCCGTAGTGAAGGTCGTATAGGTGGTGATGTCCTGCCCAGTCGCCGAGCGCGATAGCAGGCGCAAAATGGTGCAGGCGTCCTCCAGCGTCGGCACGATCTTCTCGATCGAGGCGATGACGATATGCGTGCGCGGCAGGGTCGAGACGAGATCGCCGTTGCCCTCATTGGTGACGATCACCGAGGAACCGGTCTCGGCGATCAGCAGGTTGGCGCCGGTGATGCCAATGTCGGCGGCGATGAATTTCTCGCGCAGGACGGCGCGGGCCTCTGCCACTAGGTCTTGGACGCTGCTCAACCTGCGTGAGGTCTGCCGTCCTTTATGTGCCCGGCGAAAATCTGCGGCGACGGCTTCCTTGTTGAGATGGATGACCGGCGCGATGATGTGGCTCGGGGTCTCGCCTCTGAGCTGTACGATATACTCGCCGAGATCGGTCTCGACCGTCTCGATGCCTGCGGCTTCAAGATAGGCGTTCAGCCCGATCTCTTCCGAGACCATCGACTTTCCCTTGGCCACGAGCTTCGCGTCGTGCTCGCGGCAAATCTGCAGCACGATGTCGCGCGCGTCGGCGGCGGTTGGCGCGAAATGCACTTTGCCGCTGTTCTCGACCACCTTCTGCTCGTAGGTTTCGAGGTAGAGATCGAGGTGAGCGAGCGTGTGGTCCTTGATGGCGCGTGCCTCGGCACGGAGCGCTTCGAACTCTGGCAGCTTTGCCATGGCGCCAGCGCGTTTAGCGACAAACCCGGTCTTGACGTTCTGCAGCGCTCGTTGCAGCTCGCTATCGGCGAGGGCTTGTGCCGCGCTCTTTTTGAAGGGAAGGGCAGCCTCTGCCATGATTCAGCGCGGCTTAGCCGTGGAACCGATGCCGGGCGTGTCGGTCATGCCCGCCAGAACCTCCGCCACGTGCCGCACGTCCATTCTTGCGTGCTCGCGTTCAAGCCCGCCCGCAATCTGCATCAGGCAGCCCAGATCGCCGGCAAGCACCGCACCCGCTTCGGTGTCGAGAATTTTGCCGAGCTTGCTATCGAGGATGGCTCCGGAAATGTCCGGATATTTCACCGAAAACGTACCGCCGAAACCGCAGCAGACCTCGCTCTCGGAAAGCTCGATGAGGGTGAGACCGGCGACGCCTGCCAGCAGCCGGCGCGGCGCGTCCTTGATGTGAAGCTCGCGCAATGAGGAGCATGAGTCATGATAAGTGACGGTTCCCTCGTAGCTCGCATCGGTTTCGGTGATACCGAGCACATCCACCAGGAAGGACGTCAGCTCGTAGCTTTTTGCGGCGAATGTCTTAGCGCGCTCGGCGAAGCGAGGATCGTCAGCAAGAAGACGAGGGTAGTGAATTTTGAGCATTCCGGCGCAGGATCCCGATGGCGCCACGACATAGTCGAAGCGCTCGAAGGTCTCGATGACCTGCTTGGCGATTGCCACAGCATCGTCCCGATCGCCTGAATTATAAGCCGGTTGTCCGCAGCAGGTCTGCGCGCGCGGCACCTCTACTCGAGCGCCGCCTGCTTCGAGCAACTTGATTGCCGCGAAAGCGACGCTCGGCCTGAATAGATCGACGAGGCAGGTCACGAACAGCCCGACCAATGGGCCGTCCTTTGCAGCTCCGGGCATCGGATTCATAGCTCTGCCAGGCTTTCCGCCTTGTGGCTAAAGGTGGGAGCCAGGATGTAGCATCGGCCGCATTACGCAAGAAATGAGATTCCGAGGCCAACGTTGAGAACGATGCAAGCAACAGCACTGGCAATGTTCGCCCTCGCGCTGCTGCCAGCGGCGTCTGCGCGCGCTGCCGATTCCCCCACGGTGACCCTCGTCACCCCTATCGTCTATGGGACCCATATTCCAGGCCTCGGCGAGCCGGCCGCGCGCCTCGCCAAGCTGATCGAGGAGCGCTCCCGGGGATTGCTTGTTCTCGAGCTCAAGCAGCCAGGCGACGGAACCAAGCCGCAAGAGATCCTCGACAAGGTCTCAAGCGGCAGCGTCGATGCGGGATTTGCGACCGCAAGCTACTGGACCGCAAAGGTCCCTGCGGCCGCGCTATTCGCAGGCTTTCCGTTCGGCCCAGACGGCAACACCTATCGCGATTGGTTCGAACACGGCAATGGCAGCGCTCTCTATCAAGAGATGTATGAC
>JBKPSQ010000023.1:0-7841 GCA_046735075.1 Pseudomonadota bacterium | reverse complement strand
CAGCAATCCTTGCCATCCTCCTTCAAGCTGAAAAGGCCCATGTTGGTCGCAGCAAACAGGACCGCAGGACGCCCAGGAACGACCAGCATGCGGTTGACGACCGCTCTGACCGATCGCGCCGTTCTGACAGCCGGTCTGGTTGGGGTTGAGGCCGGTCGCAACCCAAGTGCTTCCGCCATCGGGTGAGCGAAAGACGCCGAGACCGGAGCCAACAAAGCAGCAGGCGACATTCGGATCGCCGGTCCCGACATAAACGATGTCCGGCGTGACCGGGTTGATGGCCAGCGAGCCGATAGAAGGCGTTCCTCGGAGCTTGCCTGAGGCAAGCTTGCGCACGAGCTGGGTGTCGGTCAGCGGGGTCCAGCTTGCACCGCCGTTCGATGTCTTCCACACCCCTCCTTCGGCTGCGCCGACATACAGGATGTTCGCGTCCCGCGGATCGATCGCGAGCGCGTTCATCTGCCCGCTTATGACATCGTTATTGGAGAGGAGAGCGCCGAACGGCCCAATGGAATTCCATCCTTCTGCCCGAGCTCCGGAACAGAAAATGCAGAATCCAAAGGCAATGCAAATTGAGGCTGTCACGCGGAGTTTCATAGCCGTCCTCCCGTGGCCGCGGAGTTGGGCGAAACGAACTCACTCTGCCTTCTGATGATAGTTTGCGACGAAACCGGCTTCGGCGCTAGTCCTCGACGTCGAGGGGCTCGGTGCCGGTAGGCTGGCCGTTCTGGTTGAGCGAGATTTTCTCGACGCGTGCTTCGGCCTTGCGCAACAGCCCGTCGCAATGGGCCTTCAAGGCCTCGCCCCGCTCGTAAATGAGGATCGAGGCTTCGAGCTCGACATCGCCCTTCTCGAGGCGATCGACGATGCCTTCGAGCTCCCTTAGCGCCTGCTCGAAGCTCATCGCCTTGATGTCGGAATGGTCGATCTCGTTGGCCATGGCCTGCCTTAGCCCCTTCCGGTATCGGCAATCAAGAGGTTGGCCAAGCGACTCGACCTAGGAGGTCCCCATTAGGGTAGCGACGTGGGCAGCGGTGGATGAGGCGAGTGCGTCGAGATCGTATCCCCCCTCCAAAGTGGAGACGAGCTTGCCGCCGGTATGCTTCGCCGCCATTTCCAGCAGCTTTTCGGTGATCCACACGAAATCGCCCTCAGTCAGCCTGAGCTGAGCCAAAGGGTCCCTGACGTGGGCATCGAAGCCAGCTGAGACGAGGAGAAAATCGGGGCCGAAATCGTGCAGCGCCGGCAAGACGCGCGAAAGCATCGCCTCGCGGAAATCGTCGCCATCATCGCCCGGGTTGAGAGGCGCATTGAAGATATTGCCGACACCCCTCTCGCTCGACGTCCCGGTGCCCGGAAAGAGCGGCATCTGATGGGTCGAGCCGTAGAACAGGTCCTTGTCGGACCAGAATGCAGCCTGCGTGCCGTTCCCGTGATGTACGTCGAAGTCGACAACCGCGACGCGCTCGGCGCCATGAGCGGCACGCGCATGGAGTGCCGCGATCGCGACGGTGTTGAACAGGCAAAAGCCCATGGCACGAGAGGGCTCGGCATGATGGCCTGGAGGGCGCACCGCACAGAACGCGTTCTTGGCATGGCCATCCACAACCTGATCGACCGCGTAGACGGCAGCGCCGGTTGCGCGCAAAGCCGCGTCCCAGCTCCCCGGCGAGACGACTGTGTCGGGGTCTAGCCAGCTATGGTCGCGTTTGGGGATAGCGGCGCGCACCATCTCGACATAAGCGCGCGGATGGAGGCGCTCGATCACCGCAAGATCGGCAAGCGGCGCCTGCTCGCGCGCAAGATAATGGAAGCGCTCCTGCTCGAGGGCTCGTTCGACGGCGCGGAGCCGATCGGCACGCTCGGGATGTCCGAAGCCCGTGTCATGCTCAAGGCAGGCGGGATGGGTAACGAGAAGCGTAGTCATGGACGGGTTTGCCCCCTGGTCCGCCGAGAATAAGCACGCCTCCCCGCAACTTGGCGAGTCTATGCTAAAGCACGGTCACCATGCCCCTCATTCCCGCCACGCCAGAAACCATCGGAGACGCCGCGCACGCCCTCGCTCGGGGCGAGATTGTCGCCTTCCCGACCGAGACGGTTTATGGGCTCGGCGCCAACGCTCTCGATGCACGCGCGGTCGCCAAGATCTTCGCCGCCAAGGAACGGCCGCGCTTCAATCCCCTAATCGTCCATGTCTTGGGACTCGAGGAGGCGAAGAACTACGCTGCTGTTAATGACACGGCTCGTAAGCTGGCCGATGCTTTCTGGCCAGGCCCCTTATCGATCGTGCTCGACAAGCGACCCGACTGCAAGATTGCAGACCTCGTGAGTGCAGGGCTCGATACCGTCGCGCTCAGGGCGCCCGCCCATCCTGTCGCACGCGCGCTGCTGGCCGAGGCGCAGCTTCCCATCGCGGCACCGAGCGCCAATCGCTCGGGACGGCTCAGCCCGACCACGGCGGCCCATGTCGAGGCAGAGCTTGGCGACATTCCTGCCATGATGCTCGACGCGGGCCCTTCCCCTCTCGGACTTGAATCGACCGTCGTGAGCCTAGCAGGTGAGAAGGCTACACTACTCAGGCTTGGCGCCGTTGCGCGGGAAACAATCGAGACTGTATTGGGTGAGAAACTCGTCGAAGCGAAGTCTGACGCGCCAATCTCCTCGCCGGGCCAGCTTGCAACACACTACGCACCCGACACGAAGCTGAGGCTTGGCGCAACTAGCGTCGGTTCGAACGAGGCGCTCCTCGCCTTCGGCCCGCGAGTACCCAAAGGTGCAATCGCCACCATCAATCTCAGCTCGAGCGGCGACTTGAGTGAAGCTGCCGCCCGGCTGTTTGGCGCGCTGCGCGAACTCGACCAATCAGGCGCTGATAGCATCGCGGTGATGCCGATCCCAAATCGCGGGCTGGGCGAGGCCATCAATGACCGCTTGCAGCGCGCCGTTTGCGGGACGCGGGCAATTAGCGCTGGCGCGCATTCGTGATGACACCGGAGCCGAGTCATAAGCCTCCGACCAAGGCAATTCTCGATGCCTTTGTGCGCATCGTGGGCGAGGACAATGCGATCCGTGACGCCGAGGCTATGGCTCCCTATCTCATTGAATGGCGCGAACGCTATCGCGGCAAGGCGGCGCTCGTGCTCACGCCCGGCGGGACCGAGGAGGTTGCCGCGATCCTCAAGCAGGCTAATGCGACGCGGACCGCGATCGTGCCACAAGGCGGCAATACTGGGCTGGTCGGAGGCCAAATTCCCTTCGAAGGCGGTCACGAGGTCTTGGTGTCGCTCGAACGCCTTAACCGCGTGCGCGACATCGATCTCGCTTCCAATACTATGACCGTGGAAGCAGGTCTCGTGCTCGCGCATGCCCAGCAAGTAGCCGCCAGTGCAGGTCGGCTGTTCCCCCTGAGCCTCGCATCGGAAGGAAGCTGCCAAATCGGCGGCGCGCTCGCCACCAATGCGGGCGGTACTTCGGTGCTCGCCTATGGCAACGCGCGTGACGTCACTCTCGGCATCGAGGTGGTGCTCGCTGACGGGCGCATTTGGAACGGACTGAAGTCGCTGCGAAAAGATAATTCGGGCTACGACCTAAAGGATTTGTTCATCGGCTCAGAGGGCACGCTGGGCATTATCACTGCTGCGGTGCTTCGCCTCTTTCCAAAACCGGCCGAGAAAGTGACGGCGATGGCGGCTCTAAACGAACTTGAGACCGCGCCGGCCTTCTTTGCCCGCGTGCTGGAACGCGCAGGCTCCGCGCTCACCGGCTTCGAGATCATGCCTCGCATCGGCATTGAGTTCGTGCTCAAGCATGGCACCGGGGCCCGCGATCCGTTTCGTACCGCTTACAACTGGTACCTCCTAATCGAGCTGTCGAGCCCGTTCGAGGGCGAGGAGCTGACGCGTCTTGCCGAAACACTGCTCGATGACGGACTGAAGTCCGGCGAGATCGACGGCGCGGCCATCTCCTCCTCGCTTACGCAAACCCAGGAATTGTGGCGTCTGCGCGAGCTGATGAGCGAGGTACAGAAGCATGAAGGCGGCTCGATCAAGCACGACGTTGCCGTGCCTGTCGCCCGTGTGCCCGAGCTCATCGCGCGGGCGAACCAGCTGGTCGAGCTGATGATTCCTGGCGCGCGGCCTGTGCCATTCGGCCATCTCGGCGATGGCAACATTCATTACAATGTGAGCCAGCCACCTGCGATGGATCGCGCCATCTTCCTGAGCTATTGGGAGGCGCTTAACGCCGCGGTGCACGAAATCGTGCTCGATCTTGGCGGGACGATTAGTGCCGAGCAGGGGATCGGACGCATGAAGCGCGATCTTCTACCGCATGCCAAGCAGCCGATCGAGCTCGAGCTGATGCGCAAGATCAAATCGGCGTTCGACCCCAATGGGATTTTGAACCCAGGGAAACTGTTATGAGCGAGACGGATTTCGGGGCGGTCGATGAATATATCGCCGAGCTCTTGGTAGAGGACGATCCTGCGCTAAAGGGGGCACTGGCAGCGAGCGAAGCGGCCGGTCTGCCACAAATCAATGTCGCGCCGAATCAAGGCAAGCTCCTGATGCTGCTCGCGCAGGCGATCGGGGCACGCAAGATCCTGGAGATCGGCACCCTCGGCGGCTACAGCACGATTTGGTTGGCGCGCGCACTTCCGCCCGGCGGGCACCTCGTCACGCTCGAAGCTAATCCAAGCTACGCCAAGGTCGCCTACGCCAATATTGCCCGAGCCGGACTCTCAAGCGTCGTCGAGATCCGCGTGGGCCCAGCCAGCGATACTTTGCCGAGCCTCGCCGAGAAAGCTCCGTTCGATCTCATCTTCATCGACGCGGACAAGCCGAGCACGCCGAACTATTTCCAATGGGCAGTGAGGCATGCGCACCGCGGATCTCTTATTGTCGTAGACAACGTGGTGCGTGAGGGCGCCATTCTCGACGCCTCAAGCGACGACCCGAACGTCGTTGGCATGCGCCGCTTCTTCGAGCTTGCCTCCACCGACCCGCGGGTGAGCGGCACAGCGATCCAGACCGTGGGCAGCAAAGGCCATGACGGCCTCGCCATCCTTCTCGTCACGGCCGACCCTTAGAGCAGCGAAGGCTGTAGCGGTTCCAGGATGTCAGGTTCCTCGCGCTTGGAATCATTGATTTTCGGATGCATTTCGATCGCCTCGAACAGATCGTCGGGCGCAGGCTTGAGCAAGGCGGCGGCTTCTTCCGGCGACGTTCCCTTGACGTCGAGCCAAGCCGCGAAATGCTCGGGCGGCAGCACTACCGGCATGCGGTCATGAAGGGCCGATACGGTGCGATTTGAATCGCAGGTCAGGATTGCAACCGTGTCGATCTCGTCGGCTTTCCCGTCGCGCCAACGCTCATAGATCCCGGCAAAGGCGATCAGATGCGGCTCGCGCGGGCGAAGCAGGAACGGCCGGCGTTTGCCCTTCTCGCCCGTCCATTCATAGAAACCGTCGGCCGGGACCAAGCAACGCCGCCAGCGCATGGCGTTGCGGAACGATGCTTTCACCAACACGTCCTCCGCGCGAGCATTGATCAGCGTCGGGAATTTCTTTGGGTCTTTCACGAAAGACGGCAGCAGGCCCCAGCGCATCAGCCTGAAGCGCCGGACTTCTTCGCGGTCTCGAGCGACCACCGCGATGGGTTGAGTCGGCGCGATGTTGTAGCGCGCGGGAAAATTTGGCGTGTCCGGATAGCCGAAATAGGCGCGTACGGCCTCTGGCGGCGAAGTCAGGTTATAGCGCGAACACATGGCAAATCAGCCGCAGTAATTCTTTGGAAACCATAGTGGCACACTGTACTCCAAGCTCCAGCATCAAGGACCCGGCGATGTTTGCTCTCGAGAAGCGTGACGTGCAGCCCGCCGAAATTAGCGAAGATACAAGCCGCGATAAGATCGCCGAAACCTTCCGCTTGGCCATGGTGAGCCATTTCAGGTCGCATGTCCCAGGGACCGTCGTCAACGAAACGACCCTGATCTCGAGCGACTACCTCAATCATCTTCGCAAGCTTGTGAGCCTGCTCGACTCTGTCGCCTCCGAGGCGCAGGATTCAGTCGACGAGCTGCTCTGCTGGCGTCCGATCGGCTACGAGGAGCATTTCACGAACTCGGACTTGCGCGACAAGGCTCTCGCGGTTGCCGCCTATCGCAAGGCGCCTGCGAACGTCCGCGCCCTCTTCGATGAGACGGTCTCCCGCTTCCATGGCGAGGCATTGGCACTCATCACCGAGATTGCCGCCGAGTTCAATGATCCAAATAAGGATTCGCGCGAGCTGAACAAGACGTGCGCCTCGGCCGCTCGGCGCTTACGTGATCTGATCGATGAGGCTAGCGCCATCGCCAACAGCGAATCGCCGAGCGCTCTCAGTCGGATCGGCGCCCTGCTCGGCATCCGCTAATTGACTTCGCGAAGCGAGCCGGACCAAACTCGCCCGGTTCTATGACCGAGCGCTCCTCCCGACAGGATGACGCGATCGCGCCACGCGACGGCGCAAGCATTGCCGTCTTCAAGGACCGCTGCGTATTGCTCGTGAGACGCGCCCATCCACCCTATGCCGGATTGTGGAGCTTGCCTGGCGGAAAAATCGAGCTTGGCGAAACGGCCAAAGATGCCGTTCGGCGCGAGCTGCAGGAAGAAGCTGGGGTCGAAATCGCGATCGAGGGCGTGGTCGACACCGTCAAGATCGCGCCCGGCGAAGGCGATGGCACCACCTACCGCCTGACGGTCTTTTATGGGCGCCCTATAGGCGGTTCCCTCAAGGCGGGCGGCGACGCCGAGGCTGCCGAGTGGGTACATCTGGACGATGTCGAGGAGCTTCCCATGACGCCGGGAACGGCTGATCTGATCTGGGTCGCGGCACACCGGGCGCGCATGCCCTGACGGCTAGATTTCAACAAGAATTGGCGTTAACCCAGGCGCTATGGGACGGCCTTACAGGCGCTTCTTTAGGCTTTGCCTCGGCATTCTTTGGCTTGCCGCGGGCGCTCTCGCCTTTGCTCCTGTCGCCGAGGCCCAATTCTTCAATTGGTTTAGTTCGCCTTCTCCCGCGCCAAAGCCTCGGGTGAGGCCTAAGCCACCAGGAGACGACCTGCCCCCGATCGTGCCGCGCGAGAGCACGGCGCCACCTCCTCCGGACGACCGCCCCTACGACGCCAAGCTGATGCGACTCACCGAGATCTTGGGCGCGATCCATTACCTGCGCGAGCTATGCGGAGCCCAGGAGGGGCAGCTCTGGCGCGATCAGATGAAGGAAATCCTTAAGAACGAGGGCACCACCGCGGTACGCCGCGCCAAGCTCGTCAGCAGCTTCAACGATGGCTATCGCGGCTATCGCCGCACCTATCGTAGCTGCACAGAGTCAGCCACTCTTGCCACCACGAGGTTCAGCACAGAGGGTGCGTCGATTGCCGCCTCACTCGCCCAAGGCTCGACCTTCGCGAGCAAAAGTTCGAACGACGCAAAGCCGGCGAATGCTTCGCCCGACGCCAACAAGCAGAGCAGCCCGTCTCCTGAACCCGGCAAGCAGGGTACGACGCCGGAGGCGAATAATGCTCCGAGCAGTGCCCCCGCAGGTGCGCCGGCCGCCGATGCGAATGGGGTCACCGCAACTCAACCGCCCCAAGGAGCGGAAGCCCAGCCTTCTGACACGGGACGCCACCGCAAGCGCCACAAGGCCGAGACTGCTGCGCCTCAACCGGCAGAAGCGCCACAAGGCGGACCCGAGCCCGCCGACCAGGGGTTCTAGGCACTCCCTCAGCGCGAGATTAACCTTTAGTTCACTATGTCCTCCTTCCGGCAGGGCGAGGCATGTAATTGTGACAGTCTCGAG
>JBKPSQ010000022.1:0-7826 GCA_046735075.1 Pseudomonadota bacterium | reverse complement strand
ATGCAGTATCAGGCTGACTCGCGCAAAGAAGCCAACCAGAACGCGTTCGAACGCCTGACCAAAGCCGACCCGATCCTTGTCGACGTGCGCCCGGCCGGCGAATTCATTGCGGATTTTACGCCCGAAACCATTCTTACTTCCGGCCCTCCAATGCCTTGGGCCGACTATGTCGGCGGCCAGCGTGACGCGATCATCGGCGGCGCCTTGTTCGAGGGCCTCGCCAAGGACCGCGACGAAGCGATTGCCAAGCTCGATGCCGGCGAGATCAAAGTGGGCGCCTGTCACGATTTTGGCTGTGTTGGATCGTTGGCCGGGATCTACACCGCGTCCATGCCGGTGTTCGTTGTGGAAAACCGCACCTCTGGCAATATTGCCTGCTGCAACATCTACGAAGGCAGCAACCCGCGTCGTCTGAACTACGGTGTGTACGACGATGGCGTCAAAGAGCGACTGCTCTTCGTGCAGAATGAAATTGTCCCCGTGGTGGCAGAAGCCTTGCGCCTGAGCGGCGGGATTCCGCTCAAGCCCATCATCAAACGGGCGCTCGGTATGGGCGATGAGCTGCACTCGCGGAACACGGCGGCTGCGCTGCTATTCTTGCGCGAGCTCATGCCGAGCCTGCTGCAGCTCGCAGCGTCTGGCAGCGAGAGAGTCGTGAATGCCGTCAAGGCAATGGTGGACGATCAGTATTTTTTCCTTCGGCTATCCATGGCAGCGGGCAAAGCGACCGCCGATGCCGCGCGCGGCATTGAGGCCTCTAGCGTCGTGACTGCGATGGCCTTCAACTGCCGCGGGTTTGCCTTGCGCATCAGCGGACTCGGCGACGCTTGGTTCAAAGGACCCCATGCCTCTGTGGAGGCGAAGCTATTCGAGGGGCATAGCGAGGACGAAATCACCTGGATGGGCGGCGAAAGCATTATCGCCGAGACTATCGGTCTTGGCGGATTCGCGCAGGCATCTGCCCCGTCCCTGCAAAGCTACCAAGGTGGATCCTACGAGACCATGATCGACCGCAACAAGGAACTGTATGCAATCACGGTCGGCGAAAATCCCGACTATCTCATCCCCGCTCTCGGCTTTCGCGGCACACCCACCGGCATCGACATCTTCAAGGTGGTCGAAAGCAAGGTGCTCCCCGTTATGGATATCGGCATCGCCGGTCGGAATGGCGGTCAGATTGGTGCGGGTATAGTTCGTCCGCCTATTGCCTGCTTTGAAGCCGCGGCCGATGCCTATCGCCAGCATTATTGTTGAGGCCCCTGTGAAAGGGGAACAAGGCCGAGGTAACTTTGCTAGTGCAAGCGCATAGCGCCTTCGAGCTCGGCGATGTTCGCCTTCAATCAGGCGTCGTGCTGAAAGACGCGCAGCTCGCCTACGCCACCTATGGGAAGCTCAATCCAGGCGGCGATAATGTCGTTCTTCTGCCTACGTTCTTCACCGGCACGCATCTACGGAACGAATTTCTGTTTGGACCGGGACGAGCCATCGATCCGGCGTGCCACTTCGTCATTTCGATCAACCTGATCGGAAACGGCTTTTCCTCGTCGCCGAGTAACACCGCGGCCCCCCAAGACGGCCCTCGCTTTCCGCGAGTGACGCTATTCGACAACGTCGCATGCCAACATCGCTTGCTCACCCAGCTTGGCGTCCGTCGCATCGCATTGGTGCTCGGGTGGTCAATGGCCGGCATGCAAGCCTATCAATGGGCTGCCCAATATCCGGACATAGTCGAAGCTATCCTGCCCTATTGCGGCGCTGCCCGTTGCTCGCCGATCAACTACGCGTTCTTAGACGGGGCGAAGGCGGCCTTGCAGGCGGATGCCGCGTGGAACGACGGTGACTATGCGGCGCCGCCAGAGAAGGGCTTGCGAGCATTTGCCCGCGTCTATGTTGCCTGGGCTTATTCACATCAGTTCTTCAGCGAGGCGCTTTATCGGCGACTGGGATTTTCCACCCTCGAGGACCTCGTGCGCGACTGGGAGGAAGATCACTTGAAATGGGATGCGAATGACCTCCTCTCGAAGATTTGGACCTGGCAACACGCAGACATCAGCCAAAACCAGATCTATCACTGTGATTTCAAGCGTGCGCTGCGCTCCATTCCGGCGCGCGCGATCGTGATGCCATGCACCGAGGATCAATATTTCGTGCCAGAGGAAAATGAAGCTGAAGTGTCCGTCATGCAGCGCGCGGAACTCAGAATTTTCGATTCGCCTTGGGGCCATTGTGTAGCATCGCCAGGAAGATTGCCCGAGTTTCAGCGGACTCTCGACGAGGCCGCCGCCGAACTGCTGAGGGAGTGACGATGAAGGCTCTTGTGCTGGCATCAAGCCCACGCCGCAACGGCAATTCCGCACTGCTTGCTCAAGCCGTCAGCGAAGGATTGAGGGAAGCGGGCCACGAGACGGAATTCGTTTTTGCCGGCGATTTTTTGCGCGGATTTCTCAGGGACTGCCGGACATGCCGAAGACCGGACGGCGAGTGCTCGATCGAGGACGGCTACCGCTCCGTCTTTCTCGACTATTACCTGCCGGCCAACGGCTTCATCGCTGCGACCCCGATCTACTGGTATGGCACCTCCGCGCAGCTCAAGGCCTTTTTTGACCGCACCTTTTGCTATTACGCGGCCTCCTATCCCGGGTCCGAGCAGGTGATTCGCGGCATGCAGGGAAAGCGCATCGGCCTCGTGCTGAGCTCGGAGGAGACCTTCCCCATGGTTTCGGGTGCCGTCATCTGCCAATTGCAGGAGTTCTGCCGCTACACCCATTCCACTTTTGTCGGCCTCGTACATGGCTATGGCAACGCGCGGGGCGACGTCCTTCGCGATCCGAACGAACCGCTAAAAGCGGCACGCCGCTTCGGCAAGGAGTTCTTCACGAGACATGCTAGCGACTATCAGATCGATACGGTTCGGCCGGGTCGTGTGTGGGGCTGAGCGCTCAAGTTCCGCTGAGGATCGCAGCGCCGCCAGCAATCATTCCTATCGCTGCCCACTGCGTGCTGCTGACTGGCTCGCGAATGATCAGTCTCGCGAGCAGGACGGTGACGACACTGAACCCCGACGCGACCACCATGGTGATGTAAGGCGCCGCGGTCACGCCGCCCGCGAGCAAGGCAAGATAGCCCGCGGCGTCAAGTATTCCCTGAATGCCTACGTAGGGAATCCACTTCGCTGGAAAACTGAGCGGTCTTCGCTGAAGCAGCAACACAGCTGCAATTACGATCAGCCCCGACCAGCGGCCGATCCACATCGTCTCGATCTCGCCGATGAGCGGCGCGGCAGCCTGTCCCGTGAGGATAAGAAACGCATAAGCAAGACATGCCCCGAAGGCAATGATCAGCGTGGTTTGGTCGCCCTCGGCATCAGCGGCGCTTTCGTCGGCAACCGCGGTACGGGTGATCAGGATTCCGCCGAGAATAATGATGAACATGGCGGCCCACTGAACCGCGCTCGGGCGTGTGCCGCGCAGCACATTGACAATGAGCACGAGTGCCGGATGGGCAGCAACGATGGGGGCCACGACGGCGATCGGCCCGCGAGCGAGCGCCATGTAAAGCAAAATGCACATGACAGCCACACTCATCCCGTGGACGATGGCAATCGCACAGCCAACCGGCGACCAGACGAGCGGCACGTCAACTGCAAGAACCAGCACAGTCGCGCCCAGCGCGCCGATCAAGAGGACGGCGCCGTAAGTCAGCGGCGCGCCGAGCGCCCGCGCGCTGAACCGCGCCATGAAGTCGGCTACGCCGAGACCGAGCGCGCTCGCCAATCCGAGCAACGCCGAGATCATGCCGCGCCATGCCTTTCTCGCCGGTTCATTTGTCTCTCCACCCTTCAGTCGTTCGATAAACTAGAGGTGCAGCCATGCTCCACGTCCCCGCGAATTTCCCTCGTAACGTCGATTGGAACCTGCTGAAGACTTTTCACGAGATCGTAGAGGCGCGAGGGGTCACTGGCGCCGGGCGGGTGCTCCGGCGAAAACAGCCGGCTATCAGCCTGGCCCTAAAGAGGCTCGAGGCAACGTTGGGCGTTACTCTGTGTCGGCGCGGCCCGCGTGGCTTCGAGTTGACCGACGAGGGCATGCTTGTTGCTGAGACGTGTCGCTCGCTCAACGCGCTGGTGCGCAATGTGCCAAAGCGTCTCGACAATCTCGCCGAGGAGGTGCGCGGCAGGATTTCCATCCAGGTCATCTCAAGTCTCGTGTGCGGGCATTTCGACGCCGGGATTTCGCGCTTTCACGAGCGGCATCCCAAGGTGGAGATTCTGATTGACATCACGACCTGGGACTCGGTCGCGCCGGCTCTCCTTAGGGACGAGATCGACATCGGCGTAGCCTCGGCGCAGACGCTCCGCTGCGATCTGAATTACGATTTCCTCTTCGATGAAGTTCACGGAGCCTATTGCGGGCGAACGCATCCGCTTTACGGCAAAATGTTCGACGATCCCTCTGCCCTGTCGGGTCAGGCCTTTGTCCTGACCGGCGCCGACGAGCCGGATCTGCTGACGGTTTATCGCACGCGTCACGGGCTCGGACTCGAGGTCGCCGGACTATCAGAGCATCTCGACGAGGCGAAGCGTCTTACGATGCTCGGCGTCGGGATCTGTTTTCTTCCTGAGGCATTCGCCGCTCCAGACGTTGCGACAGGTCGCTTGTGGCCGCTATTGGAACAAAGCCAGCGGCCTTCTGTGCCGGTCTTCCTCATCACCAATCCACGGGCTCCGCACAAGTTGGCACGCCAGCTACTGCTTGCTGAAATCGCGCTCACGACGAGGAATTGAAGCACAAAGCTCCATTAAGCGATCATGCGTCTTCCCCACTGGCCGTGCGCTGCACCATTGATTGATTCAATGTTCTCGATTGAAAGATTGGGAGTTTGCGAGTGACGTAGACGCCAATAGGTTTCGACCCATAGGCTGTGTTCGGGACAAGTGAGATGGCCGGAAAGAAAACTCGCGAAGAACATTCGCACAAGCATCATCACACGCACGGCGTACGGCGTGAGGACACCCACGGCGCCAAGACGGTGGAAACGCTGTCACGCATCTCGCAGAAGAAACAGCAAGATGAAATCAGTCGATCGCTGAAGCTCGGGCTCGAGGCCGCCGATTCAGTCATCGATCGAAATATTTCGTTGTTCAGCCGCGGCCATCAGCCGGCCTTCGCTGGGATCAACACCTTCATGAAGGCGCCCTACTGCGAGGACATTCGCAAGGTCGGCAGCTACGAGGCAGCTTTTGTCGGCGCCCCTTTCGACTCAGCCACGACCTACCGGCCGGGGACTCGCTTCGGTCCTCAGGCCGTGCGCCGGATATCGGCGCTCTATGATGGGTATTGGTTCGATGGCGGGGTCGACATTTTCGAGGAACTCGATCTCTGCGATGCCGGGGACATTTTCGTCATACCGGGAAATATCGAAAAGACCTTCGATCAGGTGACGAAGGCTGTGTCCCATATCTACACGTCGGGGGTCTTTCCGATCATCTGCGGTGGCGATCATAGCCTGGGATTTCCCAACGTTCGTGGAATCGCGCCACATATCGACGGCAATGTCGGCATTATTCACATCGATCGCCACATCGATATCCAAGAAAAGGACATGGATGAGCGCATGCACACGACGCCGTGGTTCTGGACCACGCACGAAGGGACCGTGACAACCCATCGTGACCACAGTCATATGCACGATGTCGGCCTGCCGAATTGTCACCCAAAGAACCTCGTGCAGGTTGGGATTGGTGGCTGGTACGGCAATCGACCGGGAACCGCAGTTGCGAAGCGGCGCGGCACCAGCGTGCTGACGATGCGTGATGTCGATACCTACGGCCCAAAGAAAGCTGCCGAGATCGCTCTCGAAATGGCCTGGGAGGGGTGCAAAGCGGTATATCTATCCTTCGATATCGACTCGATCGATCCAGGTTTCGCGCCTGGGACGGGCTCTCCCGAGCCTGGCGGTCTCCTGCCACGCGAGGCGCTAGAGATGATCCACACTATCGCCGCTGAAGGACTATGCGGCATGGAAGTTGTCGAGGTCTCTCCACCTTATGACGTCAATGACAACACCGCTCAACTCGCTTGCCGTGTCATCCTCGACGTTTTCGGCACGCTCATCGCCCATGGCCATGTCGGCCATCGCGACAAAGTCATGAAGTAGAAAGGAGCAAGCATGGTCCCCCTTTCGAAACCCGCACCGAACGGCGCTCGGAGTTTGCCGATCCAGCGGCTATCTCTTCGCTTCCTGGTCTGGGCGCTTTGCCTCGCTCCTTCTGTCGCCTTTGCTCATACTGGAATTGGCAGCACGAGCGGCTTCATGTCGGGGTTCATGCATCCCCTCTCAGGCCTCGATCACCAACTTGCCATGATCTTAGTGGGCGTCTTTGCCTATCAACTCGGTGGCCGCGCACTGTGGCTTGTGCCGCTCACCTTTGTTTCGGTCATGGCTTTGGGCGGGTTGCTTGGCGTCGAGGGCGTACCCATACCTTTCGTCGAGGTCGGTATCGCGCTATCGGTGATTGTTCTCGGCGCTGTCGTCGCCTTCGGAGTCAAAGCTCCGGTTGCGGTCGCCATGGGAGCAGTTGGCCTCTTCGCCATCTTCCACGGGCACGCCCACGGTTCCGAGATGCCTCTCGATGCTTCAGGTGCTGAGTATGGGCTCGGCTTCACGCTTGCTACGGCGCTCCTGCATGCCGTCGGCATCGGCTCGGGCCTCCTGATTGGCCTGTGTGGCAAGACGCTGGGCGAGAATGCCTATCGCGCGGTCGGAGGTTTTGCCTCGGTCATTGGCGTGGCGATTCTCCTTGGCTATGTCTGAACGTGGCGTCCATCCCTTGGGTGCCCGGTTTGAACCAGAAAGACGACGCAAAAACGCGACGGGCCAGTGGCCCGCCGCGCCTTAGCCGGGGTTGAGTTCGATTCCCCGCCAAGGCACTCGTGTCGGCTAGACCTTGCGGAGCGCCACACGCTATGAGCAGCGCAGTCGAGGCAACGACTACGCACATCAGCACGCGAGTTGCTGGAGCCCTCAATCCCCACATTGGGTCCGGAAAGGCCCGCCCTGTCGGCAAGCTGCCCCGTCGGCGCCGTGCGATGTTGTCAGCTTAACAAAAGCAGACCGAGAGCGACGTTCGATGCTCGTCTAAAGACGCGCACCCCGTGATTGATGATTCAGGAATTCCGAGATCCGCTCACATCAGACAGAATGGCGGTCATTATCGATGGTTTCACGCCCCCGGAATGTCCATGGGAAGCGACATCAGGTTTGAAAAGTCTTCCGGCCGCCAAGGAGCCCTTACGGTTTTTCCTTGCTTTCAAAATCATCCAAAGGCGCCTCGTATCCTGGTGGTTCAACCTGTTCGTTCACTCGCAGTATGGACTTATCATTACCCTCGATCGAACCCTGCACCAGCGTGCCCTGCAAAATAGTTACGCATTCACCGGACATTTGCTTTTCCGTTAGGCCCTCCTGAAAGGCCTTTTGGTCGGAACGTACCTGTTGAAGCTGATAAACGGCTTCGACCGAACTACATCCAAAGCTCGTAACTTTGGCCACGTAGTACGTCGTCTGCAAGCTAACCAGCACAATGGCCGCGATTATCGTGTGCACGCTAAATCCTCCTAGCGCCAACATCGAAGAAAATTGACAGCCAAAGGCTCCCCGTTATTTCGACGGGGAGCCTCATTCTCTGTGCGTCTAAGTATTAGTCATAGCCCGCGTGACGATAGCCAATCGATTATCATCTGCGCGATCTGTCGGTTGTTATTATCCGGCATGACCATGTGTTCATTACCGGTAATGGCACCGGGTGAACCTGGATAGAGTGAACC
>JBKPSQ010000021.1:0-12565 GCA_046735075.1 Pseudomonadota bacterium | reverse complement strand
CTAGTGCGGTCGCTAGTTTGAGAAACAGGCCTTTAGGACGCGCAGACTGGGGCTGACCGGACAGCCCACGTTGAGGGCTCCAACTATGTGTGTCGCACCAAGGCAGTGTCGAATGTTGGTTCACACCCATCCGACCCGAGCGCTAGTTGAATCTTATTCTTTCCTCAGCCTGCAGCGTATTCCTCGGCCAGGGCGCGACACAGTTAAATTACAGTAACGTTTGGTTTTTCCGGCAAGTGTTGCCTGAGAACAACAATCAGCGGGCGTGCGATCTTTATCTACAACTTCCGCGTGGCCACCCCAAGAACCTCATATCTCGGAGTCTTTTACGCTCGGCGAGCGCAAGGGCGCGCCCAATGTCACGCAAAAGCCGCGCAACAAATCAAAACAGTCTGATGCGGGAATAACCGGCTTAAGCCGGCGACGGGCCGAGCACGAGGACGGCATTTAGGCCGCCAAAGGCGAAGGAGTTGGACATCGCGTAGTTCACCTCGCGCTTCTTGCCCGCATTCGGCGTGTAGTCGAGGTCGCATTCTGGATCCGGCTCGTCGAGGCCAACGGTCGGCGGCACGAATCCCTCGTTGATCGCCTTGACTGCGGCCACGGCTTCGATGCCGCCGCCGGCGCCGAGGCAATGACCGTGCATCGACTTGGTCGAAGAGATCGAAAGCTTGTTCGCGGCATTGCCGAATACGCGCTTGATGGCTCGCGTCTCATTGATGTCGTTCACTGCGGTCGCCGTGCCGTGGGCGTTGACGTAGTCGATATCGGAAGGCGCAAGCGTGGCATCGTCGAGCGCCTGCTGCATGGCCATGGAGGCTCCGTCGATCGACGGATTGACCATGTCGGCCGCATCGGCGGTCATGCCGTAGCCCATGACCTCGGCAAGAATCGGCGCGCCCCGCGCTTTGGCGTGCTCGAACTCCTCGAGCATGAGGATGCCCGCACCTTCGGCGAGCACCGTGCCGTTGCGACGTTTGGCGAAAGGCCACAAGCCATCCGGGCTCAGCACGCGCATGGCTTGCCACGCACGCGTTGCGCCCCAGTTGAGTGAGGCTTCGGCCGCGCCAGCAATGCCGAGATCGACGAGACCCTCGCGGATCATGCGGTAAGTAAGACCGATGGCATGCGTCGCCGTAGAGCAAGCGCTCACGACGCCGAAGGTCGGGCCTTTGATGGCGTATTCGATGCTGACATGGGCGGAGGCCGAACTGCCGATCGCCTTGAGCAGCGTCAGGGGATGGGTCGCGCGCTTGTTCTCCTTGAACAGCATCTTGTAGGAGAACTCGAGCGTGGTGAGACCGCCTACGCCTGACCCGATAATGCAGGCGGCGCGATAGGCCTCATTGTCCTTGAGCGGGACCTCAAGCTTCGACATCGCGACGGCTTCTTGTGCGGCACAGCCGGCATATTGCGAAAATTTATCGGCGAGAAGGAGCGGCTTGCTTTGCAGGCGCTCCTTCGGATCGAAGTCAGGGACCTCGCCGGCAATGGTGATGAAGAGATCCTCGGTGGGAAAACTCTGAACCTGGCGTATGCCGCATTCGCCGGCTTTGAGCGCGGCCCAAAACTTGTCTACCCCAGTACCCAAAGGAGTGACGACGCCCTGGCCGGTGACCACGACGCGCCTGCGCCCGTTAGTGTGTGTCATGTAGTGCTAAGCCGTAACTCCAAGCTTGGTCGATGTCCCGGAAAGGCGCCGGTGCGGAAATGGCCGCTTCAGGCCGCTGCGCCGGAGGCCTTCGTCTCTGCGATAATGCTCTTCACGCGATCGACGACCGAGCCAACCGTCGCGAAGGCTTCTACTTCTTCGTTCGCATTATACGGGATTTCGATACCAAAGGTATCCTCAATATCGAACACGATCACGGCGAGGTCGAGCGACTCGATTTCAAGTTCGCTGAGGGGCGTTTCGAGCGTGACGGTCTTCGAGGGATCCTTCATGTTCTTACGCAGAATCTCAATGATCTTCGTCGCCACCTCGTCCATATCGCTCTCCCTGCCCCGTTAAGGGGTCCGTGTCTAATGGTCCCTGGCTAAATCATAGCTAACCCGAGGGCAAGTCGGGCATTGGAATAGACTTAAAAACTTGTCGAGTCCACCCGGGTTCTTGCCCGATTCATCGTCCCGCCGGCGGCCCTAATCGCCAAGAAAATTGGCGTTTTTGCGCCTTCATGCGCCATGGTTTCAGCATATTCGTGGCCCGGGATCGAGATGACTTGCCCCGCTCGTTAACTCACTCGTGCTAATATATATGTTCCGAGGAGGCTGCGGCCAATTGCCTCCCAAAAGGTGGATTCGCACGCCGTTAAGCACCGGTAAAGCAAAGAAACCACCATATTTTGATGGCGAGGAAGCGCAATCATTGGCATCGCAGCAAAACTTTTCGCCGGTAAGCGCAAAGACCCGCGAGGATTCGGTTCCCGAACGTCCCTGGCTCAAGTCTTATCCTCAAGGGGTCGTATGGGATGCGGAGTTTCCTGCGCGGCTCATGGGGAATCTAATCGACGACGCCGTTGATGCATATGGCGAGCGCCCGTGCACGCATTTCTTGGGCAGACGTCTGAGCTTTAGCGCGATCGGCGATCTGTCGGATAGAGCCGCCAAGGGCTTGCAAGAGATCGGGGTCGGTGAAGGGGTCAAGGTCGGCCTCTTACTGCCCAACTCTCCGACCTTCGTGGTCTTTTACTATGGGGTGCTGAAAGCCGGCGGGACGGTCGTCAACTTCAACCCGCTCTACAGCATCGACGAAATCGAGTGCCAGGCGCGCGACAGCGGGACCAAGATTATGGTGACGCTCGACCTCGCCGTCACCTTCGACAAGATCGATGCGCTGCTCAAACGTGGCGCCCTCGATAAGGCTGTGGTGGCGAGCTTCCCCGCGCTACTCCCTTCGCTGAAAGCCGTCGGATTTAAGCTGACCCAACGCGCCAAGCTCGCCGCTGTGAACGGCTCCGCCGTGAAAGGCAAGATCGTCTTCGAGCGAGACGTCCTCGCCAATGACGGCAACTATAAGAGGCCGAACCTCAGCCCCGATGCCATTGCCGTGCTGCAATATACCGGCGGCACCACCGGCACGCCTAAAGGCGCGATGCTCACTCATGCCAATCTGTCGGCCAATGTCGCCCAGGTGAAGGCCTGGCGCACACAGTTGGGGGATGCGGAAGGCAGCGTGCTCGGCATCCTCCCCTTGTTTCACGTCTTTGCCATGACCACGGTGATGAACCTAGCCATCAGCGAAGGCTTGGAAATGATCCTTCTGCCGAAGTTCGAGCTGATCCAGACCTTGAAGCTCATCACCAAACTGCGACCGAGGATAATGCCGGGCGTTCCGACCCTGTTCAACGCCATCGCCCGCCATCCGCGTGTGAAGAATTTCGATCTTTCCTCGCTCGAATTCTGCATCTCGGGCGGTGCAGCACTGCCGCTCGAGGTAAGACGCAGCTTCGAGGTGCTGTGCAGATGCCACGTGGTCGAGGGGTATGGATTGAGCGAGACCTCGCCTGTCGCCACGTGCAATCCTATTCATTGCCCGAAAGACGGCTCGATCGGCATTCCTCTGCCAGCCACCGAGATCTCCATCCGCTCTCTCGACGATCCGCTGGTAGTGATGCCGAGCGGCGAGGCCGGGGAGATTTGCATCGCTGGTCCTCAGGTCATGCCGGGTTATTGGAAAAAGCCGGAAGACACCGAGGCGAGCTTCGTCGGCCGTTTCTTCCGCACCGGCGATGTCGGCTACATGGATGACGACGGCTTCATCTTCATCGTCGACCGTATCAAGGACATGATCAATGCCTCGGGCTTCAAGGTCTATCCGCGGCGCATCGAGGATGCGCTCTACGAGCACGACGCGGTTGCCGAAGTCACCGTGATCGGCATTCGCGACGAATATCGTGGTGAGGCGCCCAAGGCTTTCGTGAAGCTTAGGGAAGGAAAGCACGCAACGGAGCAGGAGCTGCTGCAATTCCTGCGTGGGAAACTATCGAAGATTGAGCTGCCGGCAGAGATCGAGTTCCGCGATCAGTTGCCGAAGACGATGATCGGCAAGCTCTCAAAGAAGGAGCTGCGCGCCGAAGCGTGCACCGGCCGCACTCGGGAGCTGTAGCAACTCACGCCGCTTTTGGCAAAATTCGGAGCCTAATTCGCCGAGCGGAGCCACGGCAGGAAGCCGCCTCCTTCCTCCTGCATCTGCTGCCGCCGAAGCTTCCGCAGTTGGCGGCGCGTCAGTGGCGGCGCGTCCATGCTCGCCTCCGCGGCCACAGGGGCATCAGGCTCAACGGCTTGCGCATCCGGATCAGCCTGCGCCGTGGCCGTGTCTTGTTGAACCGGCGGGACTGGTGCGGCTTGCGCTGGAGCCGTCGCCTGAACCTCAGGCTTCGGCGCGGGCTTGGGAGCCGCCGACGCCGTGGCGATCGGCTTCGGCTTCACCTTGACCTTGGGCTTTGACGCCGGAAGAGGAACCGTTTCCTCTGCCTGGCTTGCAGCCTGGACTGTGGTCTGAGAAGGAGCGGCGTTGGCCACCGCGGGATTGACTGGCGCGGTTGCGACGGGACTCACCGGAGCAGCCGCTGAAGCAATCGGCTGCGTCATGTCGATCATGCTCGACACGTTCTCGCCCGAGACCTTCTCGACAGTGTCAGGGCTGGCCGAGACGGAGAGAAAGCCGTAGCCAGGCTGCTGCGCATTTTGCACGGCCGGAGGCGCCGCAGGCGTGGCGATGTCGGCCTTCTGCACGACCGGCGTCGGTTGGGGTTCGGCCCTAGGTTGCGCGACAGCGACTGCCTCGGCATCGCCCTTCGCGGAACGTGTCGGCTCTGGAGCCGAAGCAGGCTCAGCGTTCGCCTGCTCCGTTGCAGGCGCGGCAGCAGGCTCTTCGATCGCCGGAACGGCGGGAGCAGCGGCCACGGCATGGGCCGGAGCAGGAGTTTGATCTGCCGGAGTTGGAGCGGCAGAAGAGGGATCCGCAGACGCTTCGATTTGCTCCGTGCCCTCGGCAGGTGCGGGGGGTGCCACGACTTCAGGCGCCGAAGTTCTCAGCCACTGCTTCTCGCCGCAGAGCAGCCAGGCCTTGCAACCCCTAAGCTTGATTTCCGACCGCGAGATTAGCGTGAGCGTGGCCGAATAGGTGTGCCCATCCTCTGGATTGTAGATTTGCCCGCTCCAGGTTGTCGGAGCGCTTTGCACCATGGCGCTAAACAGCGGCAGGCCCACGATCGAACGGCCCCGCATCGAGGGGTTCTCGTTGCGCACATCATGCAGAGGCTTGCCAGTGCTATCATTGGGGTTCTTGAGCCAAACGATCTTGGCGCAGAGCTTTCCCTTACCGCACTTGAAGACCTGGATCTTGGACTCGCGCTCGGCGTCTGGCTTGTACCAATAACCGCTGGGGTCGGAGCCTGCAGCGTGGGATTGGCCGCAGGGCACAAGGAAAGCCGCCGTCAAGACCCCTAGCGCCGCAGCCAACGCATGATTCCTCATAAGGACCTCCGTAAAGGGTCACGCCTGTGGCGCCGCAGCGCCTTGGCAATTGCTCTTATTGCCCCCTGTCCCTGATGGGCCATTTTTGCGGCCCTTTTTTGCCCGGCGGAGGAACCCATCACCCTGCCCCCGTCGCCATTTCTGCCGGTTTTGCGGCCTTTGGCAAGACATGTGTTTCCACGCCCTCCACAATGGCCGCAACACCCATGCCACCGGCTGTACAGATCGAGATCAAACCCCTCTTGCCGCCGCCCTCATGTAGAAGTTTGGCCATAACTGCCAGGATTCGGGCTCCTGTTGCAGCAAAAGGATGCCCGAAAGCAATTGACGAGCCCTTGACGTTGAGCTTCCCCCGGTCGATTGAACCAAGGGCTGCGCTTCGTCCGAGACGGCGGCGGCAATAATCCTCAGATTCCCAGGCCTTCAACGTAGCTAGCACCTGCGCAGCAAAGGCTTCGTGAATCTCGTAATAATCAAAATCCTGAAGGGCTAGGCCGGTTCCCTTGAGAAGTTCGCTCACGGCGACGGTCGGCGCCATCAGGAGACCCTCTCCTTGCACAAAATCTACGGCCGAAGTGCGGCCTAGGCTTAGGTAGGCCTGGACCGGAATTCCTTGTTTTCTCGCCCATTCCTCGGATGCGAGCAGCACCGTCGCGGCGCCATCGGTCAACGGCGTCGAGTTCGCGGCAGTGATGGTGCCATGGCCTGAGCGATCGAAAACCGGCTTCAACTCGGCCATTTTCTCCAGCGAAATGTCCTCGCGGAGGTTGTTGTCGCGGAACACACCGGCGCATGGAACGACGAGGTCGTCCATGAAGCCGTCGTCATAGGCTGCAGCGGCCTTCTTGTGGCTTTCATAGGCCAGGAGGTCCTGGGCTTCGCGGGTGATCCCCCACTCCTTCGCCATCAGCTCGCAATGCTCGCCCATGCTGAGGCCCGTGCGCGGCTCAGAGGTCGAAGGCGGCTGCGGGGCGAGCTCTGCGGGCGTGAAGCCTTTGAACACCGCTGCCCGTTGGCCGAGGCTCTTGGCGCGCGAGAGCTGCACGAGGCGCTGGGCAAACTTGCGGTGAAACACAATCGGCGCGTCGCTGGTCGTATCGGAGCCGAGCGAAATGCCGCATTCGATCTGGCCCGTGGCGATCTTTGCAGCGAGCCCAAGCGCTCCGGCAAGGCTCGTACCGCAGGCCTGCATCATGGTGATGGCGGGCGTGGTGGGGGCGAGCTGGCTACCGATCACGGCTTCACGGGCAAGGTTCCAATCCTTAGCGTGAGTCACCACTGCTCCGCCAACTACCTCGTCGATGTGCACACCATGAAGTCCGAAGCGATCGACGAGGCCACCGAGCGCCGCCGTCAGCATGTCGAGATTGGAGAGTTCGGCGTAGGCCGTATGCGAGCGGCAGAATGGGATCCGCATTCCCCCAAGCACGGCAACACGCCGCATTGGAATGTCCGCCATAATGTTCACCGCAGCACTCCAGTTCCCTTAATCATGCGGCCGCAGCGCTCGCTTCCGCCGCCTGCTCTCGCGTCCGGCGATAATGCAACGGCCCACCGCGGAATGGGGCAAAGCCGGTCCCGAAGATCACGCCGGCGTCGACGTGATCGGCATTCGATACGATGTTGTCCTCGAGCGCACGCTCGGATTCGTCGAGCATGGGCTTAACCAGCTCGCGGCCGAGACGCTCGAGCTCGGCAGGGTCATAGGTGACCTCCTCGCGCTTAGGCTTGCCCTTTTCCCACACGTAAAATCCTTCGCCAGTCTTTTTGCCGAGCTTGCCTTGGCGCACGAGACTCGACAGCACGTTGTCAGCTCCGGGAGCGAGACGAAGCTCCTCTCCCACATGATTTGCAATGTCGAGACCAACCAAATCCATCAGCTCCAGCGGTCCCATGGGCATGCCGAATTTCAATGCGGCCTGATCGATCTTCTCGCGCGGCTCGCCGAGTTGATAGCGACGCACCGCCTCCATCATGTAGGGCGCGAGCACCCGGTTCACGAGGAAGCCAGGGCAGCTCTTCACCACCAGAGGCAGTTTGTTGATAGCGGTCACGAAGGCGCAAGCCTTCCGCACTTCCTCGTCCCGCGTCGCATCGCCACGTACGACCTCGACCAGAGGAAGCTGCGCCACCGGATTGAAGAAATGCAGGCCGACCAACCGGCCCGGATCGGCGAGAGGCTTGGCGATGTCTTCCAGTCTGAGCGATGAGGTGTTGGTGGCGAGCACTGCACCCGCCCTTACCTGCGTCTCCAGTTGCTGGAACAGCTTCTGCTTGACGTCGAGCTTCTCGACGATCGCTTCGATCACCACGTCGGCATGTTTTATGTGCTTGCCCTTAGGATCGGCGATAAGCCGCGCCACGGCCGCGTTGATCGCAGTTGGCGTACGTAAGCGCCGCTTGAATAGACCTTTGGCGCGGGAGAGCGCCTTGGCGATCTGCGCTTCGTCGACATCCTGGAGGCTCGCCTGCATGCCTGAGACCACGCACCAGGCGGCGATATCTCCGCCCATGGTGCCGGCGCCGATCACGTGGACCTTGCGCGGCTTAAACCCGTCTTTGGGCGCCTCGGCTTTTAGCATCTCCGAGAGCTTGAATACGCGGCGCAGATTCCGTGAGGTCTCACTCGCAAAAAGCGGTGCGAACATTTCGGTCTCGGCGATCCGCATGCTGATAGGGTCATCGCCAAACTGCTCGAAAAGATCGATGAGGCGGTATGGCGCCGGGTAATGCTCCTCGCGCGCCTTCTCCGCCGTCTTGGCGCGCATTTGCTTCGCCAACAAGGAGCGAACAGGCTGCTTCAGCATCAGCCTTTTCCACCACGGCGCGCCCTTCGAGCGCCGCTTCTGCAACACAGCCTTGCGTGCGGCCCAGCGCAGATTGTGGTGCGTCGGCACAAGTTGATCGACGAGGCCGATCGCCTTGGCGGCACTTGGGCGGAGCATCCGGCCCGTAAGCATGGCGGTCATAGCATCAGTCGGGCCCGCAAGCTCGATCGAGCGTACCGCGCCGTTGAGCCCCGGAAAGATACCAAGCTTCACCTCGGGAAAGCCGAGCCGTGTCGCCTCCTCGCGGTCGGCAACGCGCCAGTCACAAGCGAGCGCAAGCTCAAGCCCTCCGCCGAGGCAATAGCCGTGTATGGCAGCAACGACGGTGACGGGAAGCCGATCGATACGGTCGAACAACTCGAGCGTCTGCCGCACCACGTCCTTGATCTTTTCCTCTGTGTCGAAATTCTGGAACTCGCGGATATCGGCGCCGGCGATGAAGCTGCTCTCCTTGGCGCTGATGATGACAAGACCCTTGGCCTCGCCGGCTGCTGCGGCGCTCTCGACCGCCTTGACGATCTCGGCGAGTTCCTCGGTAGGACGCCGCCCGAGCGAATTCATGCTCTCGCCTTGGCGGTCGATAACGGCCCAGGCAATGCCCTCGAAATCGATCGAGAAGTGCCAGTCCTGAAGGTTCGGAAGTGGAGTTGCCATGATCAGCCTTACTCAGCGGCAATATGTTCCGGCCGGTCTGGCCTTGCACCAGCAACGTCCGCGAGCTTCGGCGGCGTAGCCCCCTGTGTCTTGCCGACGATCGCCTCTGCATCGAAGTCGTCAACGGCGATGACGCGCTCCACGAGATCGCGGAGCTCGGCAAGGTCAGCGGCTTCCTCACGGGTCAGCACGCCCTTCGTCTCGGCTTCGGCGATCCAGTCATTGTTGTGGTAACGCCGCACCTCGCCTTTGCGAATGGCGCGCTCGAGCTTCTTGTCGGCTTCCTCGCAGGCAATCGTCCTGAGCAGCGTGTATTCGAGCAATCCCATGCGATCGCTCGGATCGGTGGAGATGAAAATGTCCCTGGTGAGACGGTCGCGGAACTCGCCGGGCCGAAGCGCGGCACGCACGATCTCTTTGCCTGCATAGTCGCTCGCGGGACGCCGAGGACCGAACGGCAGCACCAGCGGGCGCATCAGCCACGCAGCCCAGCGCACAGGGAAATTGCGCAGCGTACCGAGCAAAGCCTGGTCGAAACGATAGAGACAATTCTGCGCACAATAATCGACGAGCTTGAGATCGGCCCTTTGGCGCCCATCATCGTCGTAGCGCTTAAGCACCCCCGACAAGAGATACAGCTCAGTGAGCGCATCGGCCATGCGGCCGGTGATCTTCTGCCTGGTTTTGAGGCCGCCGCCGAGAAGCGCAACGGTCATATCGGCGACGAGGGCAAAGGAGCGCGAGGCGCGCGCGAGCTGCCGCCACCAGTATGCCGTTGCGCCGGCGTGAGGAGGCGCTGAGGCCAACAACCCGCAGGTCAGATTGTGGAACAGCGCGCCCGCGACGTTCGACACCGTGAAGGCGACATGGTTGTCGAACGTCTCGGCGAAGATTTCGAATCCACGTTCGCGATCCGGATTTTGCAACGCCTCGATCTCGGTGAAGAGATAAGGATGGCTGCGCAGTGCCCCTTGAGCGAAGGTGATGAGCGTCCGGGTGAGAATATTTGCCCCTTCCACCGTGATCCCGACCGGCACCATCTGATAGGCGCCCTGGATGTAGTTCGACGGCCCGTCGCAAATGCCCCGGCCGCCGTGAATGTCGAGCGCGTCGTTCACGCAAGCACGCATGCGCTCGGTCGAGACGTATTTCAGCAACGCCGAGATCACCGCCGGTTTCTCGCCGGCGGAAACCATAGAGGCGGTCACGGCGCGCGCGGCCTCGAGCTCATAGGCCGACTCGACTAGGCGAGCCAGCGGCTCCTCGATGCCTTCCATGAAGCCGATGGGGAGATTGAACTGCTTCCTGATGCGGGCATAAGCGGTGCTCGTGCGGAGCATTGACTTTGCGCCCGCGGCACTCGTCGCCGGAAGTGAGATGGAGCGCCCCGCGGCAAGGCAGTTCATCAGCATGGTCCAGCCCTGCCCTGCCCTTTCCGCCCCGCCGATGATCCAATCGATCGGAATGAACACATCGCGGCCGCGCGTGGGGCCATTCGGAAACGCGGCACCCGCCGGAAGATGCCGCCTGCCGATCTCGACGCCTGGGTGGTCGGTCGGGATCAGCGCCAAAGTGATGCCGACGTCCTCGCCGCGGCCAAGGTGGTCATCGGGATCGAACAAGCGGAAGGCGAGACCGAGCAGCGTGGCGTTGGGCGCGAGCGTGATGTAGCGCTTGTCCCACGTGAGCTTGATGCCGAGCGTCTCTTTGCCGTTGTGGACGTCCCGCGCGACCACGCCGACATCCCGCATGGAGGCCGCATCCGAGCCTGAGAACGGACCGGTCAGCGCAAAGCAGGGAATCTCCTCGCCGCGTGCAAGCCGCGGCAGGAAGTGCTCCTTCTGAGCGTCAGTGCCGTATTTCTCGATGAGCTCGCCAGGCCCAAGCGAATTCGGCACCATAACGATGGTGACGCCGTCGGGGCTGCGCGTGGAAATCTTGCCGAGGATCAGCGACTGCGCCTGCGCCGAGAAGCCCAAGCCTCCATGCTCCTTGGAGATGAGCATGCCAAGGAAGCCGTTGTCGCAGACGAAGCGCCAGATGTCCTCGGGGATGTCGTGCAACTCGTGGCGGATGCGCCAATCATTGAGTCTCTTGCAGAGCTCCGCCGTGGGTCCGTCGAGAAAGGCACGTTCCTCGGCGGTCAACGTAATAGGAGCGACGCGACGAAGCTTCGACCAGTTCGGCCTCCCGCCGAACAGTTCGGCGTCCCAGCCGACAGTGCCGGCCTGGAGCGCCTCGCGCTCAGTCTCGGAGATCGTCGGCATTGAGCCCTTGAGTGCCCGGTAGGCCGGCAGCACCACATATTTCTGGCGCAGCTCCTTGAAGGACAGCGCGAATAGGCCGCCGGCCACGAGCCAGCCGACAAGAGCCCAAAGCGTGAAGACCGGGCGGTGCAGATGGCCGTGAACGAGACCCATCTGTGCGCTTAAGGTGAGAAGGGCGATACCGAGCGCCCACAACCTTAGCGACGCTTGGTTCATGGCCAGCGCGAACAGGATGAGCAGCGCGACGACTATGAAAATGAACTCAGCCATTGGCGGCCTCCAACCGCGCCTCGGCCACTCTCCGTCCCCAATATTCGCGCCCTAGGCGGGCGTCGTGTCTCGCCGATGCAAAATTCACCGGTTCGGATTTTCGCCCTCTATCGTCCGGATGGGCCATCGACTCAAGCTCTTTCCTGGCTCCTAGCTTAACCCGCCCGCGATCCGCGCGAATCGTTGCAGCGGTTGATCTTAAGCTCAAGTGTTACCGAGCCGATTAACATGCAAGCCCTCTGGCCGCCTTGTGCGGCAAGGTTGAATTGGCTAAGCAGGCCATGGTCTTCGGGTTGCGAAACGGCAGAAAAGCAAAGAGGACGCCGATATGGCAGAGCCAGAGCGACCGCAGCTCAGCCCTTATCAAGTCGAGCTCGAGGCCGGCAAGCGCTACGCCTGGTGCCGCTGCGGTCGAAGCAAAAAGCAGCCGTTTTGCGATGGCTCGCACGCCGGCACCGGCATCGAGCCCCTGATGTTCACCGCCGAGCGGAACGAACTCGCGCTGCTCTGCGGCTGCAAGGACACGGGCGATCCGCCCTATTGCGACGGGTCACACATGCTGCTCTGAGTAGCGTTGTGCGCCGCAAGCCGTTCTTGCTAAGAAGGTCCGCCTGAGGGGCGCAAGGGGCGGGACAGCAAAGATAAATGGCCAAGTGCCAGGGGGATCGGGGAGGCCAATGGCCTATTTCCTGCAGCAGCTCATCAACGGGATCGCGCTCGGTTCGATCTACGGCCTAATCGCCATCGGCTACACCATGGTCTATGGCATCATCGGCATGATCAATTTCGCCCACGGCGATATCTTCATGGTAGGCGCCTTCATCGCCTTGATCGCCTTTCTTGCCCTCGTCTCGCTGGGGCTTACTTTCGTTCCGCTCGCCCTCATTATCGTGGTTGTCATTGCCATGGCGCTCACCGCCGTATGGGGCTGGACGGTCGAGCGCATCGCCTACCGGCCGTTGCGCGAGTCCTTCCGGCTCGCTCCGCTCATCACCGCCATTGGCATGTCGATCGTGCTACAGAATTTCTGTCTCTTATACACATCTGACGCTGCCGACGAGTAAGCCT
>JBKPSQ010000020.1:0-3291 GCA_046735075.1 Pseudomonadota bacterium | reverse complement strand
CCTCTGCCATCGTGCAGATCGCCGTGATCGATCTTGTGTTCTCCATCGACTCGATCATCACCGCGGTCGGAATGGCCGACCATGTCGAGGTGATGATCGCGGCGGTGGCGGTCGCTATCCTCGTGATGTATTTCGCGTCAGAACCGGTTGCCCGCTTCATCGAACGCCATCCGACCACCAAGATGCTCGCGCTGTCGTTCCTGCTCTTGATCGGAGCCGCACTCGTCGCCGATGGCATGCATTTCCACATTCCGCGCGGCTACATCTATTTCGCCATGGCCTTTGCCGCCGCGGTCGAGGTGGTTAACGTAGTGGCGCTGCGCCGGCGGCAGCGGCTCAAGGAGTCACGAGCGAAGCGGATATCGAAGAGTTAAAGCTGCGAAGTTCCTGGACGATCTCGACTTTGTCACGTAAACCCCTCGGCTTAGCCAAAAATTGACCGCCTTTAACCGGCGGTATCGGCCATCATGTGTGAGTCCAAAAAACACAAAGGGGAAGCAATGAAGATTGGAGCATTTGTTGTAGCCGCGAGCCTCGTCCTCCCGGCCGCAACCGCTCTCGCCGGGCAGGCTAACCTCGCCGGCGATGAGCTGCGAAAGGCGATCAGCGGCAAGACTGTCTATCTCAACATCTCAGGCTTTGAGCTGCCGATCCGCTACGCCGCCAGCGGCCGCATGTCGGGCAAGATGAGCACGGTAGCCGCGAGCTTCTCACGCGGCGACGGCGCCTCCGACACAGGCAAGTGGTGGGTGGCGGACGATCAACTCTGCCAACAATGGTCGAGCTGGATGGATGGCAAGACCTATTGCTACAAGCTCAGCCGCAAGGGCTCGACCGTGCAGTGGGTGAGAAACGACGGCCGCTCCGGCACCGCCCGCATCAGCGGCTGATCTCAACCAGCGAATATTTTCAAGTCTGAGAGCCGTCTCCGGGGCGGCTCTCAGTTTTTTTTCCACAACTCCTGCACTGCCTCCTGACAGTGCGACGTGCGCAAGCATCGGTCACTGAACGGATTATCGTTGCAGGAGAGCATCACCGTACACGGAGAATTTTATCAACAACCGCCGGGCGCTGTCGGTAACGCAAAGTTTCCCTTAGCGTGCTCTAATCGTCACGTCGCGATTCGTTTCGCGTTCCCTCGTAACGTGGAAGACTTGTCTCAAGACTCCAGCCATATCGAAATTCTGCGCCGCGGCCCAAGGCCATGGAACGCGTGGCGCGCGCAAAACCCCGAGATCGTTCCGAACCTGAGCGGCCTTGCTCTTAGCGTCGGCGAGCGCCAGATGGGTCCGATCAACGGCGGTCCCATCAATCTCTCCTCGCACGACTTAGGCATGCTTCCTTGCGCTTCGCCACGCTGACCGGCGCCGACCTCACCATGGCCGATCTATGGGACGCCGATCTCAGCGATGCGCGGCTCGACCGAGCCAATCTTTCGGGCGCGGACCTCACCGAGGCCCTTCTCGAGCGCGCCGATTTCGCCGGGGCGAGGCTGACGGGCGCCAATCTCGCGAGCGCGAAGCTTCTAGAGGTGCGCAACCTGACCCAGGCGCAAATCGATGAAGCTCTAGGCGATGCCTTCACCATCCTGCCACCTGATCTGACGCGGCCTGCCGCCTGGACCGGCGCTGTCTCTCCGGTCGCCAACGAGGAGCGAGCGCGTTTCCAGCCCGACGCTATGCTGGGCAGCGTCGACACCGCGCCGAAGCGAGTGGAAACCGTATCGTGGCTGGTCGGCGGACCACGCTCGGCTCGGGTGCGACCTAGCACGCCGCCGGCGTCTCGCAATGAGGGCGGCCTCTAGCTCATCTGCGATTCATCGCGTTGAAATTTCCCGTCTCGATCGGGCACCGCAAGGTGGTCGCGGGGCGCTGTTGGCACGAGCGTTGCTGTAGAGTGGAAATCCGGCCAAGCAAGATCAGGAAAAGTCCGGGCTTTCTGCCCAACTGCGCCAAAAGCTAGAGGCGTGCGTTTAAGGAACAACGATGAAAATCCGTGCAGGCTACGAAATCACCTATGACTGCGCGCAACCGACTCCGATGATTATCGAGCTGAGCGTCCATCCGGTCAGACGGAGCGACCGCTCACACCCGATACGATCCGCTTCCAACCCTCTGTTCCATTTAGGGAATATTTCGACGGCTTCGGCAATGTCTGCCAGGTGATCAAGGCGCCAAAGGGCGAGATCACGATGTCCTCCGATTTCCTCATCGAGGATAGCGGACAGCCTGACGAGGTCGCGTCGGATATGGCCGATGTTGCCCTCGAGAAGTTGCCGGCCGAGACCTTGGTCTATCTTCTGGGCAGCCGCTATTGCGAGACTGACCGGCTTTCGGAATTCGCCTGGTCGAGGTTCGGTAGCTTGCCGAAGGGCGGGGCGCTGGTTCAGGCCATCTGCGATTTCGTGCATGAGGAAGTTACGTTCGGCTACGAGCACGCAAGCGTCTCGCGTACCGCTTTCGACACGTTCAAGGAGAGGCGAGGGGTGTGCCGTGACTTCGCCCATCTTGCCATCACGCTCTGCCGCTGCATGAACATTCCGGCCCGCTATTGCACCGGCTATCTCGGCGATATCGGCGTCCCGAAGGAAGACTTGCCGATGGATTTCAGCGCCTGGTTCGAGGCTTACCTCGGTGGGCGCTGGTATACCTTCGACGCCCGCCACAACAAGCCCCGGATTGGGCGTATCCTGATTGCGCATGGCCGCGACGCCACCGACGTCGCCATCGTGACCTCGTTCGGCCCTCACACTCTGGTCGACTTCAACGTGATTACCGACGAGGTGATGCCGGAGGAGGCCGTTGCTTACCCTAGCCCGGGGCGAATTGCCTCAAACGGAGGCGTTGACCCGAGCAAAACTTAGGCAAGCTCTGGGCGCCTCAGATTGAGCCTGACTTCGAACAATGCCAATCCGTGCACTTACCGCGTAAATAGGTCGCTGCGACACCAATTGATTACGCGTGCCGGTCGTGGAATCCTGACACTGGCCATTCCTCGTGATGGGGGAAGGCAAGGGAGAGCAACACAATGAAACGCTTTGCGATGGCAATTTTGCTTGTCGGGTTTGCAAGCACGGCGCTTGCGGCTGACGCCCAGTACTTTGTTGTGACCGACACGGTGCGGCAATTGCTCGGTGGTCGACTCGAAGCCGGCAAGACATCGGGCCTGAAGATCGTCGGAGACAAGGGAGGCTATACCTCTGCCGACGCCGCGAGCAAAGTGCTCAAGGATATGACCAAGAAGTGCAAGGGCGTCGTCGAGTAGGACGAACGGCTCGCTGCCTGGACTATC
>JBKPSQ010000019.1:0-4252 GCA_046735075.1 Pseudomonadota bacterium | reverse complement strand
ATCATATAGGACGCGAGAACACAATGTTCATCGCGTTCGCGATCGAAGCTGTTGGCATCTGGGCGCTGAGTGCCGTGGGCCGCGACCCGGTCTTGTTTGTCGTGCTGAGCGGCTTGGTATTCTTTGCCTGGGGCGAAATCTACAGCCTGTTTCCGTCAACCTGCACCGATGTTTTTGGGACGCGATATGCGACGACCAACGCCGGTCTTCTGTATACTGCGAAAGGCACAGCAGCTTTGCTCATTCCGTTCGGCAATGTGCTGATGAGCGCGAGCGGTGGCTGGCATGCCGTGTTCGTGATCGCGGCGATTGCCAACGCTGTCGCGGCGCTGATGGCGCTGACCGTGCTCAAGCCATTGCGCGCCGCGCACAGAGCGGCCCACGCGGGTGAACAACCGGTACGGGCGTAGTTACATCTGTCGACGGGGTGCGGGTGGCTGGCCTAAGCCAGCCATCGCTTCCCGCGATTTTGCGGGCGTTTGGTAGATCAGGATCTGATCTGACGGACCAAAAGCGCTACCGGTGTCAGTAGCCCAACGGTTCTGGCACGACAGGGGTCCACCGCCCCTTCTTCACCACAGACAGGAACGATTGCGTCGACGCGTGGTGGCTGGTATGCGTGATTGTCAGCGGTGGTCCGCCGAACATGTCGCGCCAGTCTTTGGTGCTTTCCATCGCGTTCTGAAAGGTGTCCAGGTTCAGATCGCGGCCGGCGCGTTGCAGCGCGTCGATCAGGCACATCGCTCCCGCATAGCCTGCCTCGCCCAGATAGTTGATCTCGATGCCGAAGCGCTTCTTGTAGCGACTGCCAACGTCGCGAACCGCGGGGCGCGGGTCATCGGAATAGGCGTACAGTCCCGGCGACATTGAATAGAAGCCTTCGGCCGGTTCGCCCGGCGCCTCGGCCACCGCGGTGGAGTAGGTTGCGAACTGACCGCAGAAGTCAGGGTCCCAACCCATCTTGTGCGCGGTCTGCAGGATGATCACCGTGTCTTTCACGATAGTGCCCATGCATACCAGATCGCAGCCGGCATCCTTAAGTCGGGTGACCTGGGCATTGAAGTCAGTATCGGTTGGGCGGGACGCCGACGTGGCGCCAAGTTTCAGCTTCATCGCCTCCACCTGGGCGACGACGCCGGCGTGGACGTCCCGGCCGAAGTCGGTGTCCTGATACATCGAGCCGATGATCTTTTTGCCCTTCGTCTCGGCGAAGTATTTCACACAGGCGCGCATCTGGTCGTAGTACGAGGAGAACTGGCCGTATTTGAACTTGTTGAGCGGCTCGTACATCGATCGCGCGCAGGTCAGTGGAAACACACTCGGCACGCCCTTCTCGAGCATCATCGGCAGCACAGCATCCATCTGCGGCGTGCCGCCGCTGGCGAACGAGAGGAAGATGTTATCTCGATTGACCAGCTTGTTCATCGCCTGCACCGCCTTGGGTACTAGGTACTCCATGTCCTCGACGATGAAGCGGACCTTGCGGCCATGAATGCCGCCCTTTTCGTTAAGATCATCGAATGCCATGCGGATCGAGTTGGCCGCATTGCTGCCCTGCACCGCGGTGACGCCGGACAGATCAGTCATCATGCCGATGACGACCTCGGTATCCGATACGCCGCGAGCGGCGGCGGCGGCACGGCCAAGAATCGCGGGCGAAGCGAGCAGACCGGTAGCACCGGCCAGCACGGAACGGCGTGTCGTTAAACGCATGACGTGTTCTCCCCTGTGCGGTCGGCATAGCCCGACCGTCGTATCTTGCTTTCGTTCCGGGTCGTGACCCCAACGATGCTTTAAGGGGAGGCGACGGCCGGCCCGCACTTCAGGCTAGCGCGGATGGGAGATGGTGTCATCCAGTACCGGCGCTCTCCATTGCCTGCTCGGCGCGGCGTTTGAGCTCGTCCGGTGCGACGTCCTCGATGTGGGTCGCGATCCACCACATATTGCCGCACGGATCCTTCACACCGCCGCTGCGATCGCCATAGAACTGGTCGGTGGGAGCCTGCACCTGTGTCCCACCCGCCGCCAGCGCACGCTGAAACGTCGCGTCCACATCATCGACATAGACATACAACATAGCGGGCATGGGCGTATGCGGACCGCGCGCGTCACCCAACATCAGGACCGAATCACCGATGCGCAGTTCGGCGTGGCCGATCAGATTGCCGGGAGCGGCCAAACGCTCCTTTTCCTGGGCATCGAACACCTCTGCAAGGAATTCGATCAACCGGGCCGCCCCTTCCACGACCAGATATGGGGTCAGCGAGTGATAGCCCGCGGGCTTGGCATTGACCGCCATTGTTCTGCTCCTCTGTCCTGGCTGGCATGGTTTAAATCGGCGACCGTGCGGCTCGTTCAGCCAGCATCGCCATCGTCTGCCCCTCTGGCCAGCGCTTCCAGTTCATCGATCAGCTCCAGCACCCGCTGCCTGACTGCCGCGGCGCGGATGTGGGCTAACATCTGGCGTAGCGTGTCAGCTTCCGCCCGAAAGGCTGCGGCCTTGGCCATGCCACCTCTCCTGATCAGAGGGCGACACTGAGGTTTCCATCGCCAGGCGATGCCAATTGGCGGCAGCACGGAGCAGAATCACCCGCTCGTCGAGCGTGGTCGCCTCGTCAAAGGCGGCATTCTCGCAATCAACGGCACGCAGGCGATAATATGCGCCGTTTTTCGACCGATATGTCACGGCTGCCCCCCGAAGTGGCTGAGCGGGAGCACGGTCGTGTCTCTCAGCCGCCGACGCCCAAAGGGTCTTTGCCAGCGATTGCAACATTCTGCGCCCAATCCGAGGCCGTGTCCAAGCGTCTCTCCAGGCGGCGATGCAAAGGACATGATCGTGAGCGCGTTGTGACATACACTTGTTCCGCCCCGGCACTGGGGCTACCCACTGCCGCGCCTTAGGAGGGCGTACGTCATGAGGCAAACTATTCGACCGGTGATGCTGGTGATCCTCGACGGTTTTGGCTGGCGCGAAGAGGCTGCCGATAACGCGGTGCGGCAAGCGCGAAAGCCAAATTTCGAACGTCTGTGGCGAACCTGCCCGAACGCCTTCCTGCACACCTCGGGCGGCGACGTCGGGTTGCCGGATGGGCAGATGGGCAATTCCGAGGTCGGGCATCTGAACATCGGCGCCGGACGCGTCGTCATGCAGGAGCTGGTGCGGATCGGCAAAGCCGCCAAGGACGGCAGCCTGGCCAAAGCCACCGCGCTCACGGAGCTGATCGACCAGCTGAAATCATCAGGCGGCACCTGCCATCTGGTCGGCCTCATGTCGCCCGGCGGCGTGCACTCGCATCAGGACCATGCCGTCGCGCTTGCGAGCATCCTGCACCAGGCTGGTGTCAAGACGATCGTCCATGCGCTGACAGATGGTCGGGACACCCCGCCGCGGTCCGCAGCGGACGATATCACCCGGCTATGTGAGGCGTTGCCCCGTGATGTGTCGATCGGCACAGTCATCGGGCGCTACTACGCGATGGATCGCGACAAGCGGTGGGATCGCGTGGCCAAAGCGTATGCCGCATTGGCCGAGGGCGATGGCGCCCGTTACGACGATCCCGTCAAGGCGGTGCAAGACGCCTACGCGCACGATATCACCGACGAGTTCATCCTGCCGGCGGTGATCGGTGACTACCGCGGTATGCAGGATGGTGATGCCATCCTGTGTTTCAACTTTCGCGCTGACCGGGTGCGCGAGATCCTGGCTGCGCTGCTGGAACCCAAGTTCGATGGGTTTCCGCGGAAGCGTGTGATCCGATTTGCTGCCGCGGTCGGCATGACGCGCTATTCGGACGAGCTGGCGCCGTATCTTGGCGTGCTGTTTGCGCCCGAGACACTGGACCATATTCTCGGGCAGATCGTGGCGGAAGCCGGACGGACTCAGCTCCGTAGCGCGGAGACTGAAAAGTATCCGCATGTCACATACTTCTTGAATGGTGGTCAGGAGACGACGTTTCCCGGCGAGGATCGCCTTTTGGTGCCATCTCCGAAGGTCGCGACCTATGACCTTCAGCCGGAGATGTCGGCGCCGGAACTCACCGACAAAGTGGTGACAGCGATCGATTCGAAGAAGTACGATTTGATCGTGCTGAACTACGCCAATCCGGACATGGTGGGTCATACCGGGAGCTTGCCTGCCGCTATCAAGGCGGTGGAGACGGTGGATGCCGGCCTCGGCAGTATTGCCAGCGCGGTGGAGAAGCAGGGCGGCGCCCTGCTGGTCACCGCGGACCATGGCAACTGCGAACTGATG
>JBKPSQ010000018.1:0-9441 GCA_046735075.1 Pseudomonadota bacterium | reverse complement strand
CTTCAATTCGGTGCTCGGCATGGACAAAGAGGAGCCGCTCAATCGCTTCCTCACCAAGATTCCGAGCGGGCGCTTTGCTCCTGCGCTCGGCGAGGCGACATTGTGCGGCATCGCCATCGATGTTGACGATGCGACTGGGCTCGCGCGCGCCATCGCGCCGCTCAGGATCGGCGGCAAGCTTTCGCAGGCCGAACCTAGGTTTTGGACTGAGGCCTAGGCTGCGCGCGTCCCGTGCGCAAAGAGACGCTTCAAGCAGAAGATTGCCTCATCGAGATGAAGCAGCGCGCGACTGGCATCGGCGTCATCGTCGAACAGAGATAGCCGCGCCTTGGCGACATGATCTGCGGCCTCTGAGCAGAGCTCAGAAAGCGACACGGTCGGCATCACCCTGTCATGCGCTGAGCTCGGTTTTGATTTCCGTGTCATGGCTGCCCCCTCGCTTGCGCCGCAGAATCGCAGGTTAAATCAACGCCCGAGTCTTCAACTGTCGAGCCGATGAGTTAAGCCTTTCCTAAGGCTGCGGGTTGACGGCCAAATCCGGGCGCGGCTGGATTTTGCGGGGCCTCGCGCCTATAAGTCGCGGCCATAACAACGCCAACCTTAAGGGAACGTCTAAGGCCATGGCTGGCCATTCGAAGTTCAAAAACATCCAATTCCGCAAGGGAGCCCAGGACAAGAAGCGCTCGAAGCTCTTCTCCAAGCTCGGCCGCGAGATCACCGCTGCGGCGAAGATGGGCATGCCTGATCCTGCCATGAACCCGCGCCTCAGGGGCGCGATTCAGGCGGCGCGCGCCCAGAATATGCCCAAGGACAATATCGAGCGGGCCATAAAGAAGAGCGAGGAGGCGGGCGGAGCCAATTACGAGGAGGTGCGCTACGAGGGCTTCGGCGCTGGCGGCGTCGGTATCATCGTCGAGGCGTTGACCGATAACCGCAACCGCACGGCAAGCGAGGTGCGCTCGATCTTCACCAAATTCGGCGGCAATCTCGGCGAGACCGGCGCCGTCTCCTTCATGTTCGACAAGCTCGGCGCGATCGAGTTCGACGCGAGCAATGCCACTCCCGATCAGATGCTCGAGGCGGCGATCGAGGCAGGCGCCGAAGACGTAGAGTCGGACAAGGACGGGCACTACGTCTATTGCCATCCAGACCATCTGCATCAGGTGGCGAAGGCGCTGGAGGCGCGCTTCGGCGAGCCGCGCGCGGCGCAGATCTTCTGGCGGCCGAAAAGCACCGTGCCGGTCGACGAGGAGTCCGGTCAGAAACTCATTCGCATGATCGAGGGACTGGAAGACTCAGACGATGTGCAGAACGTCTACGCCAATTTCGAGATCGCCGATGAGGTGCTCGAGCGCCTCAGCGCTTAGGTGATGGGCGCGGGCATGATTGACGCGTCATCACATCCGATAGCAGCTTGAGGTCATCCGCTGTGGAAGGCGGAACCTCGCCCTTCGCTCGCGAATTTTATTGGCAAGCCCCGCGAGCTCTGAACGCTGCTATGAGGAGGAAATCCCATGGAAATGGAAAAGATTCACGTCTTTGCGCGCAGCCTGTTGAGCACCTATGGCGATAAGGCCGAATTGGAGGCCGCGCAGAAGGCGATGGAATGCGACCGCCACGGGCATAAAGACGAAGCGGAGAACTGGCGCCGCATTCAGGTCGCCATCAAGGAGATGCGCGGTCCGCACGTGAGCTGATCGCAGCTTCGCTCTTCAACCCAACACGAAAAAAAGAGGCGGGAGGATTGCTCCTCACCGCCCCAATGGGTCACGCACTAGGAGAGAGTCAAATTACAGGGAGTGGTCGTCTGGCTTGCCGCCTTGTCCGCCATCAGGGGCAGGTCCGTCGCCGGGGTCGTCATGGGGGGCGAAATCAGGCCCGTGGTGATCGAACCCTGGTTTTTGCCAATGATGGGCACGGAACTTGGCCTCGAGCTCGCTCACTTTTTCGAGCTGCTCAGGCGTGAGCTTGGTGCGCAGCGCATCGATTGCTTTGGAGAGATTTTCGGCGCTCTTGCCACGAGCAATCGCGTTGTCGGCGAGGCGCTGTGCAAGCGAGAAGGGCTGCGGTTTGCTGTCCGGGCCGGCCTCTGCCGTTGGCTTCGGAGGCTCGGGGCGCTGGAGGACGGCGATCAGCGAGTCGGTGAAATCGCGCCACGCGTCGAGCTGATTGGTGCGAATGCCGATCTCGGTCTCGAGCGCGCTCAATTTCGCCGCAAGCCGCGCCGGATCGCGCCAACCGTGACGATGGAAGCCGGGACCGCCACCGGGACGATCGCAGTGCGCCATCCAGCCGTGATGTCCACGCCAGCCACCGGGCCCGTCGCCGCTCCTGCCGGGGCCGTCGAAATTGCCTGACCAAGTGGCCTGCACCGGTGCGCGATTGGTATCGCCCCAGGCTGAAGTGAGAAGGGTGAGACTGGCGATGCCGAGGACCGCCACGACCAGGATGGGGACGAGCTTGGGAGAGGGATTCATGTTCGAACGTCCTTGAATGGCTGATATGCCCCTCGTCTAAGCTCACAACGTTGCGCCCGTTGGTCTTGCCGTGTCCGAACATTGCTCGCCGCCCAAGATTTGTGTCGGAACATTGCTGCTCCTCGAAGCCGTTGGTTTTCGTTACAAAAATGCCCTCGTTGAAATGATGCGGCGAGGCTAGAAGGGAATGAAACTCGCACCAATCATTCCGTCGCATGAGCCCTGGCGCCCAACGCATTCTCGTCGTCGACGACGATCCGGAAATCCGCAAGCTCCTTGCCCGCTATATCGAGGGCCAGGGCTTTCGCGTGCAGCTTGCGGCCAGCTGCCGTGAGTTGCGCGAGAAGCTCGCCACGCACCAGATCGACCTCATCGTGCTCGATGTAATGCTGCCCGACGGCTCGGGCCTCGATATGTGTCGCGACCTCAGGGCCAATCGCTCCAACGTGCCCATCATTCTTTTGACGGCGCTGAAAGAAGACGTCGATCGCATCATCGGGCTCGAGATCGGCGCCGACGATTATCTCGGCAAGCCATTCAACCCGCGCGAGCTGATCGCCCGCGTGCGCGCGGTGCTGCGCCGGCGAGCGGAAACTTTGCCTCCGGAAAGCGAGGCCAAGATCTTCAGGTTCGCAGGGTTTGCCGCAGATCCGCAGGAGCGGCGAGTCACTGACGCCAAGGGCCATGAGGTCGAGCTCACCGGCGCCGAATTCGATCTGCTCAAGACTTTCCTCGAACGGCCTGGCCGGGTGTTGTCGCGCGATCAATTGCTCGATCTCACCCGCGGACGCGAGGGCGACGTTCTCGATCGTTCCATCGACGTGTTGGTAAGCAGGCTCCGCCGCAAGCTCGGCGGCGGCGATGCCTCGCATCTGTTCAAGACCGTGCGCAACGGTGGCTATCAGCTCGCCGTCAAGGTCGATGTCGAGGATGCCGTGTCGTGAATACGCTTCGCGTCAAGATCGTGCTTCTCTTGGTGGTCGCCATCGTCTCGGTGGTGTTCCTGCTCACGGTCATGCTGTTCTGGGTGCTTGGGCCGCCAAGGCGCGCGCACAGCCTCGACCCGGTCGCCCAGCAGATCGAGACGATGCTGCGCGTGGTCGCCGACGGCTCCAATGTGATTTCGATCGTGCCGAAGCCCGCGCCTGGATTCCCATATGAGGGCGCCACGCAGCGACTGCGCGATGCCCTTGCCACCCGCGGGGTTAACCTTGCCGTGACGGTGACGCGAAGCAGCCGGAAGGCCCCGCTGGTCGTTTCGATTCCCATCGAAGGGCGGGGCTACCTGCTCCTGCCGATCTCCGATCTTCCGCGCCAAGGCGTGCCGTGGTGGGTGCTGGTGAGATGGCTGGTGTTGATCGCCGTCGGCGCCACCGCGATTGCGGTATTCGTTGCCAACCGCATGGTGAGGCCGCTGGTATTTCTGGAGAACGCGGTCGCGTCCGTCGGCCCTGACGGCATGTTGCCGACGCTGCCGGAAAAGGGTCCGGGCGAGGTGAGGGCCACGGCCAAAGCTCTCAACTCACTCTCCTCGCGGCTGAAGCGGGCCATCGAGAGCCGCATGCGCCTCGTCGCTGCGGCAGGCCATGATATGCGCACGCCGATCACCCGTATGCGGCTTAGGGCCGAATTCGTCGAGGACGAGGAGGAGCGCGCGCGCTGGCTTGCCGATCTCGACGAGCTCGAGCGCATTGCCGACAGCGCGATTTTGCTCGTGCGCGAGGAGTCGGGCTTGGCTTCGCCCGAAACGATCAGGCTCGATGAGCTGGTGCAGCATATTGGCGATGAGCTCAGGGAGCAGAATCTCGACGTGACCAACACGCGCGTCGAGCCGGTCATGGTGTGCGCGAGCCGGCTCAAGCTCAACCGCGCGCTGCGCAATCTCATGATCAACGCGGCGACGCATGGCGTCAGGGCGCGCGTCGAGGTGGCGAACTCTGGCGGCACGGCGCGCATTCTCATCGAGGACGATGGGCCCGGCATTCCGCCGGAGATGCTCGACCAGGTGTTCGAGCCGTTCTTCCGCGCAGCTCCGGCGCGGCGTCAGAATATACCGGGAGCAGGCCTTGGGCTCACCATCGCCCGGGAGATCATCCAGCGGGCAGGAGGCACGATCAGCATCTCAAATCGCGCCGAAGGCGGACTCAAGCAGGTGGTCGAGCTTCCGATCGCGGGCGCAGCTGCCAGCTGAACCCGGGTATTGCGAGGCTCTCGCGAACTGCCGGCAGCTTTGCGCGCCAAGGCTCGACGCAGACGAGCGCGGTGCAATGACCGTTGATCGTCGGCAGCATGGCCTTCGCCGGTTCTGTGGTCAAGGCGACCTGTTTGTCGAACAGACGCTCGGTCTTTGCACCGAGGAAGACAAGGCCATCAAGCGAGGCGCGCGCCAGAGTGCTGGGCTTTGCCCAAGCCCAGGTTGCCTGTGTGGAGACCGGACGCTTATCAAAAAGGTGCTCGGTCTTTGTGCCCACATAGACAAGGCTATCCAATGAAGCGCGCGCCAGAGCGCTGGGTCTTGCCCAAGTCCAAGTCTGTGTGGAAGCCGGACGTTTGTCGAACAGGCGCTCGGTTCTTGCTCCGACAAAGGCAAGACCATCAAGTGAAGCTTGAGCCATGCTCTCGGTTTTGGTCCAAGTCCAGGAAGAGGCCGCGAGCGCCGATTTCCAGGCTGCACGCGCAAGTATTCGCGACCTTTTAGCGGCACGCGACGATTCGACTGAGGCCAGATTGAACGCCCCACGGGCGAAGACACGCCATTCGAGCCAGGCGCGATAGAGCAAGCGTTGGAGCTTGTGTGCCACAGCCGCCGACTGGGCGGCAGTCCAGGCCCACGCAATTGACGCGGCATTGAGCGCGGCACGCGCGAAGACGCGCCATTCGAGCCAAGCCCGGTACAGCAGCCGTTGGAGCTTGTGTGCCAGGACAACCGATTGAGCAGCAGTCCAGGCAGAAGCAAGCGAAGCTGCCTTGAGTGAAGCGCGGGCGAAGATCTGGGTTTGCAGCCAGCCGCGATAGAGCAGCCGCCGCGACGCGTGGGCCAAAGCCGCCGATTTATGGGCGGTCCAGGCAACGACGATGGAGGCGACCTCCCGCATGGCGCGAGCAAAGACGAGCGCCTGGAGCCAAGCGCGGTAGAGCCATCTCTGGAGCGCCTGCGCTAGAGCCGCGAGCTGAGCGCCGATCCAAGCCCCCGCGTTCGAGGCCGCGTTGGCCAAGGCCAGCGCGATGTCGCGGCTCGTCGTCCCAATCCAGGCGAGTGTCGTGAGGGTTGCGTTCAACAGGGCCCGCGCCAGCGTGACGCCCATTGCCCAGGTCCAGGCCAACGCGGCTGCGGTCCACTTCGCCAACGTGAGCGCCAGCGCGTGAACGCGCGGGGTGAGCCGGGCGACGAAGGCCGTAACCACTCCCACTACGAAGAGCCAGATGGACCGCACGAAAAGCGCGACGCTCAGCGCAAACCGTTTCACCGCGCGCGTGGTGGCACGGCGCTTGAGCTCGGTCTGGTACCTTACCTCTTGGAATTGTAGCCAGCGGGCGTGCCGCTTCTCCGAGACGCGATAATTCTCGAGCCATTGTTGATGTTGGCTGAGATCGTCGGCAACGGACGCGATCAGATGCTTGGAGCCGACAATGTCGGCCCGGGCGGCCTCGATGGGGTCGAGTGTATCCACGGCACCAGACACGATGGTGCTCCCCTTACTCGGCGCGGGCTGCAACGCGCTCGCCGCCGCGCGCCTTTCGCCATGCCCTTTCGGGCGTATGCAACTTTTTGGAGCTTTCCCCGTAGAAAACGCCCCGTCGCTCTACCCTACGCCCAAATTCCTAACGCGAAATATCCCCGTCTGTTCCTGGGCGCCGAGTATAGGCCGCCGCTTGGCGGGAACAAGGCGCGGCCATCCCTCAAGGGCCCCCCAGCCTCCGCCTTGTGCTATCAGGAGTCCATGGGTGGCGAAGCGATTCGCATTATCGGCATCGACCCGGGGCTCAGGCGCACCGGCTGGGGAGTGATCGAGACTGACGGGGTGAGGCTCGCCTTCGTTTCCTGCGGCTCGGTGGTCTCCGATGACGCTGAAAGCCTGGGCCTCCGGCTCCGCCAGATTTTCGACGGTCTGTCGGAGGTACTCGCCAGGCTTCAGCCGAAAGAAGCGGCCATCGAGCAGACCTTCGTCAACCGGGACGCTACCGCCACGCTGAAGCTCGGCCAAGCGCGCGGCATCGCGCTGCTCGTGCCGGCTTTATCCGGGCTCGTGATCGCCGAATATGCGCCAAACGCGGTGAAGAAGACGGTGATCGGCGCCGGCCACGGCGACAAGGTGCAAATCCGGGCGATGGTCAAGTGCCTCCTGCCGCGGGCAACCCCCGACAGCGCCGACGCGGCGGACGCGCTCGCCATCGCTATCACCCACGCTCATTCGCGCGCGTGGACCAGGCTCGTGGCCTCCGTCGCTCATGGAGCGAGGGCCGCGCCATGATCGGCAAGCTTACCGGCAGGCTCGACTCAATCTCGCTCAGCGCGGCGATCGTGGATGTCGGCGGCGTGGGCTATGAGGTGACGGTCGGCGCGAGGACGCTCACCAGTCTCCCGCCGGTCGGCGAGACGGTGACCTTCGCCATCGACACTCATGTGCGCGAGGACGAGATCAGGCTATTCGGCTTCGCCACCGAGCACGAGCGCGGCTGGTTCAGGGCATTGCAGTCGGTGCAGGGCGTGGGCGCGAGAATCGCGCTCGCGGTGCTCGGCACGCTATCGGCTGCCGAGCTCGCCAATGCCGTGGCGCTTCAGGACAAGGGGCAGGTCGCACGCGCGCCCGGCGTCGGGCCCAAGGTCGCTGCCCGCATCGTCGCCGAGCTCAAGGATAAGATGCCGAGCCTAGCTCCGGCTCTCAGGCCTGCCGGTGGATTGGTGCCAGTCGCCACTCTGCCCGAGGGACTTGCCGCGCGCGACGCGGTTTCGGCGCTCACCAATCTCGGCTATGCCCATGGCGAGGCCGCCGCGGCTGTCTCTAGCGCGATTGGCAAGGCTGGGCGCGAGGCACGCGCCGAGGAGCTGATCCGGCTCGGCCTCAAGGAGCTCGCCCAATGAGCGAAAGGATGCTCCAAGCGGTGCGGCGCGAGGAGGACCAGGCCGAGACATCGCTCCGGCCGCAGGTCCTCTCGGAATTCATCGGCCAGGCCAAGGTCTGCTCGAACCTCAAAGTATTCATTGAGGCGGCCCGGGGGCGGCGCGAGCCGCTCGATCATGTGCTGTTCGCTGGCCCTCCGGGACTCGGCAAGACGACGCTTGCGCAAATCGTGGCGCGCGAGCTTGGCGTGAATTTCCGCGCGACTTCTGGCCCGGTCATCGCCAAGGCTGGAGATCTCGCCGCGCTGCTGACCAATCTCGAGGACCGCGATGTCTTGTTCATTGACGAGATTCACAGACTGGCGCCGGCGGTCGAGGAAATTCTGTACCCTGCCATGGAGGACTTCCAGCTCGACCTCATCATCGGCGAGGGCCCTGCGGCGCGCTCGGTGCGTATCGACCTTGCCCGTTTCACGCTGATCGGCGCAACCACGCGCACAGGCCTTCTCACTACGCCGCTCCGCGAGAGGTTCGGCATTCCCATCAGGCTCGAATTTTATGGCGTGGAGGAACTCGAGGAGATCGTGCGCCGTGGCGCGCGTCTGCTTGGCCTTCCGCTGACAAAGGAAGGCGCCCATGAAATCGCGCGGCGCGCGCGGGGCACGCCGCGTGTTGCAGGTCGGCTCCTCCGTCGCGTCCGCGATTTCGCATCTGTCGAGGGCACCGGCACCGTCGATGCCAGGATCGCCGACCGCGCGCTGTCGCAACTGGAGGTCGATCACCGCGGCCTCGATGCTCTCGACCATCGCTATCTCAGTCTGATCGCGACGAGCTATGGCGGCGGACCAGTGGGGGTCGAGACGATCGCCGCCGGCCTGTCTGAGCCGCGCGACGCCATCGAAGAAATCATTGAGCCCTATTTGTTGCAGCAGGGTTTCATCGCCCGCACGCCGCGCGGCCGGGTCCTGACAGCACACGCCTTCGCCCATCTTGGACTCACGCCTCCGCCACAGCCTGCGCAATTCCCCCTGTTCAATGGCTCAGACGAATGAGGGCTCAGCGAAGCATGTTCTTTCCCTCTCTCCTCGCGGGAGAGGGTGGCGAGGATCGTCAGGTCCGAGCCGGATGAAGGGGCGGTGACAAAAAAGACCCCTCACCCGCCTCGCACCTCCGGCGCTCGGCACCCTCTCCCACAAGGGGAGAGGGGGAAGTGGCCTGATCTCGCCGGGCGGATCGAAGGCGAGACCCACATCCTGCCGATCCGCGTCTATTTCGAGGACACCGATTGCGGCGGCGTCGTCTATCACTCCAACTTCGTCAAATTCTGCGAGCGCGGCCGCTCCGACTTCATCAGGCTGCTCGGCATAAGCCACCAAGGCCTTGCCAATCCGGAAGCGGGCGAGCCGGCGATCTTCGTCGTGCGTCGCATCGAAATGGACTATCTCAGACCGGCCCGTATGGACGACGTGCTGGAAGTCGTTACGCGCTGCTCCGAGATCGGCAATGCAAGCCTTGTTCTCACCCAGGAGGTGCGGCGCGACAGCGAGGTGATCGTGCGTGCAAAGGTCACCGTCGTGCTGGTCGGCAAAAGCGGCAAGCCGCAGCGCATCGGGGCATTAGTTCGCAACGCGCTTCAACGGTTCGTTAACCAAGGGCATGAAACCTAGCAAATGCCGGTAAAGCGTCGCTCTGCCGGATGTGCTGCGCGCGCCGCTGGTTAGGTCAACGAGCCCAAGTTTAGTCACATTCGCTCGCGAAAGGTCGCGTCGCGAGCAAGGCACGCGCTCCCTCCGGCGAATATCGTCATGCGCCCTTGGCCAACGGGCCGCGGGAGAAGCTGCCCTTCGACGCTGACGCCGGGGGCGGCGGAGTTGGAGCTGAGCCACGAGGCCCTGATGAATC
>JBKPSQ010000017.1:0-28315 GCA_046735075.1 Pseudomonadota bacterium | reverse complement strand
TCGATGAGATCGCCAAGGAGGAGGCCGACGTGAAGGCTCAGCTGGCGACGCTGCCCGAGGATCGGCGCAAGATCATCACGAGCCATGACGCGTTCGGCTATTTCGGCGCGGCCTACGGGCTCGAGATCATTGCCCCGGAAGGCGTGAGCACCGAGAGCGAGGCGTCAGCCAAGGACGTCGCCAAGATCATCCGCCAGATCAAGGCCGAGCATATCCCGGCGGTGTTCATGGAGAACATCACCGATCACCGGCTGCTCGACCAGATCGCGTCGGAGACCGGCGCCAAGATGGGTGGCGAGCTTTACACCGACGCGTTGTCGCCGGCTGATGGGCCTGCGCCGACCTATCTCGACATGTTCCGCCACAACATTGGGGCGCTGACTGCCGCGCTGTCTTCCTAAGCTCCGCTGTCATTGTCCGGCCTGACCGGGCAATCCAGTAACCCGTGCGCTCATAATTCCATTGAGGGCCGTAGTTACTGGATTCCCGCTTTCGCGGGAATGACACGTGGCCAGGACGAGCCCGGCCATGACGAAATGTTTTCACGAGTGTGGGGGAAGGCACTCGGGCCATTCGCGGACCAGCGCATAGTCCGCCACGCTCGCCGCGTCGAACGTCTTCTGCTCGGTGCGGGGATCGCGGCCTGCGGCGATGAAGAAGGCGCCGTCCTCGCCGGCGAGCCGCCACACTTCGGTATAGCTCACCCACATCTGGCCGCCGGTAGGCGCTTCGTCCCTGAAGCGTGCGCCGGCGCCGATGAGGCGCTCAAGCGCGGCGAAATCCAGGCTTGCGCTCTTTCCGTCGGCAGCCGGCTTCAACACTGCATCCAATTTCTCGGCAGCCACGGAAGCCGCCTGCGCAGCACCTTTGCAGATGCTGCAGACGCAAGGGCTTGCTTCGATGGCATCACCAGTGACCTTGCCCTGTTCGTCGTAATCGACGCGGAAGGAGTCCTCGTTTTTCGCCGAGAGGCGATAGAAATCGATGCGACCTCCCAGGCCCTGACCCGGATAATAGATTTCCTCGGCAATGCCGGGCCCAAGGCGCCGCAGCAAGTCATCGCGGGGCATGCCCTCCATTGTGGTCCCAGCCGCAAATCGCTGGAGAAGATCGTGGCGCGACCAGTCGGGCAAGCTCGGGTCGGCCGCTTGCTGCCAGGCGCTGGTCGAGAATGGCCTCGGCTCCTCGGCACGAGCGGTGGTCGAGACGAGTGCGAGCAGCAATATCGGCAGAAGCGCGACGGTCCCTCGCATTGACTTTCTCCCTCCTGCGCTCCGGCTTAAGCTCAGCCCATGATCTCTCGTTCGGCGCCGAGATTGGCTGGCTTTTGCGGCGCGATTCTGATCGCGGCGATCGCAGCCGATTCGCTCGTGCCAGTCGCGTGGCAGGTCCGCCTCGGGCTGCATTGGCTTATCGAGCATTTCCTGGCCTATTTCACGGTGTCGATGATCCTTTGCCTCGCCTTGCAAAGACCGATCCTTGTGGCTGGCGCGATCATGGTCTTGGCCGCGTCTATAGAGGCCCTTCAGGGTCTCACCGCAGACCGCATTCCCGACCTTCCCACGGCTGTATCCGCGGCTGGTGGAGCGCTTGCCGGCGCCACTACGGCAACGCTGCTGATGAGGCTGTTGAGGCGCCGAAAGGCCGCGCATTCGGACGTTCCCGCGGTAGCGCAACCTCCACAAATGTGATGTATCGTTAGCTCATGAACAGCTCGGCGCGACGGCGCACCATTCCGGTCAGGATCGGCCAAGTCACGATTGGCGGCGATGCTCCCATCGTCGTGCAGTCGATGACCAATACCGACACGGCCGATGTCGATGCTACGACGAAGCAAGTCGCCGCGCTCGCCCGCACCGGCTCGGAGCTCGTGCGAATCACGGTGGATCGGGCCGAGGCCGCAGCCGCCGTTCCTCATATCCGCGAGCGGCTCGATATCCTGGGCGTGGAAGCGCCACTGATCGGCGATTTCCACTATAACGGCCATACTCTGCTCAAAGAGCATCGGGCCTGCGCCGAAGCTCTCGCCAAGTACCGCATCAATCCCGGCAATGTCGGCTTCAAGGACAAGCGCGACAAGCAATTCGCCGAGATCATCGAGATTGCGCTCGAGCACGGCAAGGCCGTGCGCATCGGCGTGAATTGGGGCAGCCTCGACCAGGACCTCCTCACCCGGCTGATGGACGAGAATGCGAAGGAGCCGGAGCCCAAGGACGCGCGCGAAGTCATGCACGAGGCGATCGTGCAGTCCGCGCTGATCAGCGCCGAGCGCGCGATGGAGCTTGGCATGGGGGCCGACAAGATCGTGCTCTCGGCCAAGGTCAGCGCCGTGCAGGATCTGATCGCCGTCTATTCCATGCTCGCCGACCGCTCCGACCTTGCGCTCCATCTCGGCCTGACGGAGGCCGGCATGGGCTCCAAGGGCATCGTTGCCTCCTCGGCTGCGCTTGGCGTGCTGCTTCAGCAGGGAATCGGCGACACCATTCGCATCTCGCTCACGCCTGAACCCGGCGGCGACCGCACGCTCGAGGTGAAAGTGGCGCAGGAGCTGCTGCAGAGCATGGGCTTCCGCAGCTTCGTACCGCTGGTCGCGGCTTGTCCCGGCTGCGGCCGCACGACCTCCACGACCTTCCAGGAGCTTGCCCGCGACATCCAGGACTTCATCCGCAACGAGATGCCGGAGTGGAAGCGCCGTTATCCCGGCGTCGAGACGCTCAACGTCGCGGTGATGGGCTGTATCGTCAACGGCCCCGGCGAGTCTAAACACGCCGATATCGGCATCTCCCTGCCCGGCACAGGCGAGGCGCCGGCGGCGCCGGTGTTCATCGACGGCAAGAAGGTGGCAACACTGCGCGGGCCAGGCGCCGCGTCGGACTTCAAGCAGATGGTGCTCGATTATATCGAGCAGCGCTTCGGACAGGGCACGATCGGCCAGAGCGCAGCGGAGTAGGGGGAGGGAATGCGATTAGGATTGTCTGCGCTTTTGGCGCTGGTTCTTTTTGCCTGCCCCATCGTGCACGCCCAGGATACCGAGGAGGAACCTGCCGACGAACAGGCGCCCGCCAGCGAGAAGGCGCCCGATCCTTGGCTGGGCTGCTGGAGCCGCACCTATGATGCCGCCCATCTCGCCAAGCATCCCGGGCAGAAGGTGACCGCGCTCACGCTATCGATCGAAGAGCGCGAGCCGGCGGGCGACAAGGATCCCGGCAAATATCTCGCCACTATCACCGCCAAGATGCGTGGCACGGGCGACAGCTATACCAATCTTGACGGTGCGCGCTGCAGCGAGGCCAACGGGAAGCTCAGTTGCATCACCGATGGCTTCTATGTCGGGCAATTCTCGCTCGAGCCTGCCGCCAAGAACATGAAGATCGCGCTTCACGCCGGCGATCATTTGGCGCTTGTTCCGGGCGTCGATCTCGACGCCTTCACCGTTCTCGCGCCGGACAACCCCGAGCATTCGCTCTTTCTCTTGGAGCCAGCCCTAACCAAGACCTGCGGCTCGTAACGCCTGCCTTTTCTATGAATTGTTCGAGGCGGCATCGCCCACGATGCTCACCGTGAGCGCGATCGTGGTCACGTTGAAGAAGAACGACAGAATGGCGTGGATGGTCACGATCCTGCGGATCCTCTTGCCAGTGACCGCGACGTCGGCGACTTGCGCCGCCATGCCGATGCCGGAGGCGAAATAGACGAAATCCCAATAATTGGGCTCTCCGCCACCAGGAAAGCGCAATCCGCCTTCCGCCCCGCGATGCTCGGGTCGGTAATATTCATGGCAGTAATGCAGCGCGAAGATGGTTTGGATGAACACCCAGGACAGCGGGATGGTGAGGGCGACGAGCCCGAGACCAAGGTCTGGATGCCTTCCAGGAGTCGTGCTTAGCCAAACCACGACGAGACTGAGGCTGACGACGACGGCAGCGATAGCGAGGCCTAGAACAAGTTCTTGACCCTCGTCCTGTGCGGCGGCTCGCTCCCTGATGCGGTCGGCAGCGGTGTGGTAGATCATCCAATAGATCAGGCCGACATAGAGAATGACTGCGGCGTCCCAGGCGAAGAAGAAGCGCGGGACTGGCAGGCCTTCCGCTGGAAGAAGCGCATAGACAATCAGGGCCGCCGCGGCGCAGCTCCACAGCCGCCAATGGCCGCGCAGGAAGCGCACGAGCCACGGCTGCTGCCTTCGGGTTTGCTGCAGAGTCTTCGCCATGGTGAGTTGACGCCTTTCTCAATTCCTACGAGTCGCGACGAATCGCGCGATGTCCTTCAGCATTGCAGCACGCGCCCCGAACGGCGCAAGCGCCGCCTCGGCTTCGGCAACGAGGGCGCCGAGACGCTCCTTCGCCGCGTCCATTCCGAGGAGTGCAACGAGCGTCGCCTTGCCACGGCCGGCATCCTTGGCGACTGCCTTCCCGAGTGCCTTAGCATCGCCTTCGGCATCGAGCAGGTCGTCGGCGAGCTGGAAGGCTTGGCCGAAGGCTTTAGCATAAGCAAGAAGCGCCGCCCGTTCTGACGAATCGGCGTGGCCGAGTACGGCGCCGGCCTCGCAGGCGAAGCGGAACAGGGCACCGGTCTTGAGGGCCTGCATGGCAGCGGTCTCTTCCCGGCTGAAGCTTTGTCGTTCGGCGGCGAGGTCGAGCGCCTGGCCGAGCACCATGCCCTGCCAGCCGGCGGCCTTGGCAAGCAACAGAGCGAGCTCCGAGCGGACCGCGGGATCTGTCCCATGATGCGGGTCGCTGACGATCTCGAAGGCGAGCGTCAGCAGCCCATCGCCGGCGAGGATCGCGGTGGCCTCATCGAAGGCGATATGGACCGTGGGGCGCCCGCGGCGAAGCGCGTCGTCATCCATGGCCGGCAAATCGTCATGCACCAGCGAGTAACAGTGAATGCATTCGAGGGCGCAGGCTGCGGGCAGTGCCTCGTCCTCGCGCACGCCGAAGAGCTTCGCTGAAGATATGAGCAGGAAAGGCCGCAAGCGCTTGCCGCCACCCACCGCCGCATAGCGCATAGACTCGGCGAGGCGGCCGTCGCCGGCAGCATGGGCGCCGCCGACGGCAAGCAGCTCAGCGAGACGCCCCTCGACGAGCCTTCCGACGCGTTCCAACTCACTTAAGAAAGCCATGTTAGGGAAAGAGATAGAAGAGGCGGCCGTTTGCCGCAAAGTGCCCGTAAAAATGACCCTAATACGGCGTTGCCCGACGCCGCAACCAAGCGATAAAACCCGAGGCCATGGTGATTCAAGCAGTCTCAGGCGAGCGCTCCCGGAAGCGCACCAGGAGACGCGTGAAGCCCTCATTGACCAGGCGGATCATCCTTTTTCTCGGCTGCCTCGCCGCCCTTTTCCTTCTTTCCGTCGTCGCCTTCCGCTTCATCAACCCGCCTTTCACGCCGCTGATGGTGGCCGAGAAGCTCAGGGGCTACACCCTAAAGCGCGAGTGGGTGCCGCTCGAGGACATCTCCCCGAATCTGCCCTTGGCGGTGATCGCCAGCGAAGATGGGCGGTTCTGCCAGCATTGGGGCGTCGATTGGGGCGCGGTCAGAGACGCCATCAGGGAAGGGGACGGGCTCGCCGACTTTCGCGGCGCCAGCACCATTCCCATGCAGGTGGCCAAGAACCTCTATCTCTGGAACAGCCGGAGCTATCTGCGGAAGCTGATCGAGATGCCGCTTGCCTACCTGTTATCCTTCGTCTGGCCCAAGCAGCGCGTGATGGAGGTCTATCTCAACATAGCCCAATGGGGCCCGGGCATCTTCGGGGCGGAGGCGGCGAGCCGCTATTACTTCCACAAGAGCGCGGCAGACCTGACCCGCCGCGAGGCTCTTCTGCTCGCAGTATCGCTGCCCAATCCGCGCGTGCGCAATCCGGCGAGGCCGACCAGGCGGCTGCTTGCCATTGCGGGCGCAGTCAATCGGCGCATGCCGATCATCGCGCAGCGCGCATCGTGCATTTTGCGCACGCGCTAACGCCAGCGATTTGGCTTAATCCACCCTCTGGCCAGCCCCGATCAATGCCACTATAAGGGCGCCACGAAGCTTGGCGAGGATCGCCGGGCCCCACAGGGTTTCAATCATGGCTGTACCTAAACGAAAAGTCTCGCGCATGAAGCGCGGCAACCGGCGAAGTCACGACGCGCTATCGTCGCCGTCCTATGTCGAGGACAAGGAGTCGGGCGAGCTTCGCCGTCCGCACCACATAGACCTGAAGTCTGGCCGTTATCGCGGCAAGCAGGTGCTCAAAGTCAAGGAAGAGGCTTAATCCCCGCTTGTCTCTGAACGGCCGGTCTTAAGGAGGCGGTCGGAAACTCATGACTGAGGCCGCAACCGAGGAAAGACCGGTAAGGCGGCGCGAGCGGCGGAGCTGGATGTCGGCCGTGCCGCTCCTCGTCATAACGCTTTTGGCCTATGTGGCCTTTGCCGGGGCCGGCGCCGATTTCGACATTCCTCGCTTCTCCATCCCGCTGCCCTCTGGTGGTGTGTGGCAACTCGGCCTGGGTCCGATTCTGCTCGCCGTGGCGATCGGATTGCTGTTCGTCGAGCTCCTCAAAGCTGCCCGCGGCGGCGGCGCTTCGATCACCGAGAATGCGCTGTCGATGATGGCCTTCGCTGCGTTTCTCATCTTGTTTCTCGTCTGGGACAAGGCGGCGACCTCGACCTTCTTTCTGCTGACCTTGATGTCGATGGTCGATGTGGTCGCTGCCTTCGCCGTCACGGTTAATGCCGCGCGGCGCGAGTACGGGACCCGCGGCCCCGCTTAGTTCTGCGCGGTGGTCTTCTTGAGGCGGCCAGCGAGGGCTGCAAGCAGCGCGTCGTGGACGCCCGCTTCCTCCAAGTGCCGCACGGTGTTCAGCACATATTCTGCATTTTCGCCCGACTGACCCTTGCCGCCTGAAACCATACGGAACTGGTCGTCGAGTGAAAGCATCCCGGCATATTGCTCATGGTTGCGGTCGACGAGGTAGGTCAGGGCCTTCACTGTCCGCGCCGAGCCGTCAAGCAGGCGCACCGGACGATGGGCCTCGACATAAACGTCGGTGACCTGCTCCCGCTCGCGCAAATAAGCCACGGTCGTCTCTTCTGCTCCCGGAGCGACGAGATAGGCCGTGCCACGACAGGCGCCCCCCCGATCGAGCCCGAGCACGAGACCAGGTTGCTCCTTGGTGCCGCGATGAAAGACGGAAATGACGCACAGCGCGCGGTGGGCGCCCTTGAGCAGGCCTGGCGTCGAGGCCACGAACGGAAAGCCGGGCCGCCACATCAACGAGCCATAGCCGAACACCCACAGCTCAGCCATGTCAGGCGTCAGTCATCATGCCCGTGGGGGCGGCCGAAATCCGCTGCCGGCGTATCCTGGCCAGCCTCGATGATGCCGCGGCGGATGGCGCGTGTGCGGGTGAAATGCTCGTAAAGCGCCTCGCCGTCGCCCTTTCTGATTGCCTTGGTCAGCGCCGCCACATCCTCGTTGAAGCGACCGAGCATCTCGAGCACGCCGTCTTTGTTGGCGAGGAAGATGTCGCGCCACATGGTAGGGTCCGAGGCGGCGATGCGCGTAAAGTCGCGGAAGCCGCCGGCAGAGAATTTCAGCACCTCGGAGCGCGTCACCGTCTGCAATTCGTCTGCGGTGCCGACGATGGTGTAGGCGATCAAATGCGGCAAATGGCTGGTGATAGCGAGCACGAGGTCGTGGTGGTCTGGGGTCATTACTTCGACATTGGCGCCAAGCAAGCGCCAAAACGCGGCGAGCTTCTCCACTGCCTCGGGGTCGGTGCCTTGCGGCGGCGTCAGGATGCACCAGCGACTCTCAAACAATTCGGAGAAGCCCGCATCGGGACCTGAATGTTCGGTGCCGGCGACGGGATGGGCCGGCACAAAGTTCACCGTATTCGGCAGGTGTGGGGCCATGTCGCGCACGATCGCGCCCTTCACCGAGCCCACGTCGGAAATCATTGCGCCGGGCTTGAGATGCGGGCCAATTTCCTTTGCCACATCGCCGCATACACCGACCGGAACGCAGACGATAACGAGGTCGGCGTCTTTTGCCGCTTCGGCGTTGGTCTCTGCGACTTTATGGGCGATGCCGAGCTCGGCGATTCGCTTCCGCGTCTTGAGCGAATGCGAGGTGGCAACGATCGTGCGCACCGCGTTTTGCGCCCTCGCTGCGCGTGCGATGGACGAGCCGATGAGGCCCGTCCCGATGATGGCGAGGCGGTCGAACAGCGGTTCGGTCATTGGCGGGACGAGTCGTTAGCGTCCATGAACGAGGTGAGCGCGCCGAGCACGGCGCGGTTCTCCTCCTCCGTGCCGATGGTCATGCGCAGCGCATCAGGGAAGCCGTACTCGGTCACGCGCCGCAAGATGATGCGTTTGTCGTTCAGGAACTTGTCGGCTGCGGGAGCTGACTTTCCATTGCCCTTCTTGAAATGCAGCAGCAGGAAATTCGCAGCGCTCGGCGTGACGCCAAGTCCGATGGCGGAGAGCAACTCGGTCATGCGCGCGCGCCACGCCTCGTTGTGCTCGACTGAGCGCTGCACCCAGGCCTGGTCTTGCAGCGCCGCGACGCCTGCGGCAATGGCGGGGCCCGAGACATTGAACGGGCCTCTGATGCGATTCAGCACGTCGGCGACCTCGGCTGGGCAATAGGCCCACCCGATCCGCAAATAAGCGAGCCCGTAGATCTTGGAGAAGGTGCGCGTCATCACTGTGTTGTGCGTGGTTGCGACAAGCTCGATCCCTGCTTCGTAATCGTTGCGGCGTACATACTCGGCATAAGCCGCGTCGAGCACGAGCAGCACGTCGTCAGGCAAGCCGGCGCGAAGCCGCTTCACCTCGTCAAACGGGATATAGGTGCCGGTCGGATTGTTAGGGTTGGCGATGAACACCAGACGCGTCTTATCCGTCACACGCGCAAGGATGGCGTCAACGTTTGCCGTGAGGTCGGTCTCCGGCGCGACGACGGGCGTGGCGCCCCGCGCCATGATCGCGATCTTGTAGACCAGGAAGCCGTGCTCGCTGTAGATCGCCTCGTCGCCAGGACCGAGATAGGCGCCTGCCAGAAGGTTCAAGAGCTCATCGGAGCCGGCGCCACAGACGATATGTCCCGGATCGAGCCCGTACATCTTGCCGATCGCCTCACGCAGAGCGCGCGCCGAGCCGTCGGGGTAACGCGACAAAGAGCTTGCCGCCGCGACATAAGCCTCGATCGCGCGGGGCGAGGGTCCGAATGGCGTCTCGTTCGAGGAGAGTTTGATCACAGGGTGCGCGCCGGGGAGCGCGCTCGTGCCGGGCACGTAGGGCGCGATGTCGAGAACGCCTGGACGGGGGCTCGGGCCCCGCTTGGCGGCGGCCATTGTCTTGCTCCTCGGTGGGTATTGCGGGCGGCCTCTCATAGGCCCAATCATTGCGCCAAGGCAAAGAAAAGATTGACTTTCAGCGGTAAGCTCCTAGCTAACGCCGAATTGTGTAAATAGAACTTCCCAGGGCGTGATTTCGGGCGGCTGAACTGATGAGCGAAACCCCCACCGCGCAGTCCATCACTGACAATTCAGTGCGGTTGGCGCAGATCACCAACCCGCAAAGCCATATCGTCCATTTCAACGAGAAGCTTCCGCTCGACTGCGGCAGCGAGCTCGCGCAGTTTTCCATCGCTTACCAGACCTACGGCGAGCTCAACGCCGCCAAATCGAATCTCGTGCTCGTCTGCCACGCGCTGACCGGTGATCAGCATGTCGCAAACCTGCATCCCGTCACCGGCAAGCCGGGCTGGTGGGAAACCATGGTCGGCCCCGGGAAGCCGATCGACACCAACCGCTATTTCGTGCTGTGCGCCAATGTCATCGGCGGCTGCATGGGCTCGACCGGTCCGAGCTCAACTAATCCCGTTACCGGCCGGCCGTTCGGCCTCGATTTCCCGGTCATCACGGTGCGCGACATGGTGCGCGCACAAGCACGGCTGCTCGACCATCTCGGCATACCCGACGTGCTCTGCGTGCTTGGCGGCTCCATGGGCGGCATGCAGGTGCTGGAATGGGCGGCGAGCTACAAGGACCGCGTATTCTCCGCCGTGCCCATCGCCTGCTCGGCGCGGCATTCGTCGCAGAATATCGCGTTCCACGAAGTCGGCCGCCAAGCCGTGATGGCAGACCCTGACTGGTGCCAGGGCCGTTATCTCGATGAGGGCAAGAGCCCGCGCAAAGGGCTCGCCGTCGCGCGCATGGCCGCGCACATCACCTATCTTTCAGACGCGGCCCTGCATTACAAATTCGGGCGCAACCTTCAGGACCGCGACAAAATCACCTTCGGCTTCGACGCCGATTTTCAGGTGGAGAGCTATCTGCGCCATCAAGGCCTTTCTTTCGTCGACCGGTTCGATGCCAACTCCTATCTCTACATCACGCGCGCCATGGACTATTTCGACATCGCCGCGGATCATGACGGCGTGCTCGCCAACGCCTTTCGCGGCACGAAGACGCGCTTCTGTCTCGTCTCGTTCACGTCGGACTGGCTGTTCCCGACCGAGGAGAGCCGCGAGATCGTCCATGCGCTGAACGCCGTCGCGGCCAAAGTGAGCTTCGTCGAGATCAAGTCCGACAAGGGACACGACGCCTTCCTGCTGCACGAGCCGGAGTTGTTCGATACCATCCGCGGGTTCGTAGGCGCGGCGGCGCGCAAGCGGGGGATCGCGGCATGAACCTGAATGTGCCTCCGCATACCGTGCGCCCTTCAGATACGAGCCGCGTAGACCTTTTGCTCATCGCCGAGATGGTGACGCTTGGCGCGCGGGTCCTCGACGTCGGCTGCGGCGACGGAACGCTGCTCCGTCTGCTTGCCGAGAAACGCGGCGTTGACGGGCGCGGCATCGAGCTGTCTCAGGCCGGCGTGAACTCCTGCGTGGCGCAAGGGCTCGCGGTGATCCAGGGCGACGCCGACACCGACCTCGTCTACTACCCCGACCTCGCCTTCGACTACGCCATCCTGTCGCAGACCATCCAGGCGACCTATTCGCCGCGCGACGTGCTGCAACAGCTGCTCCGAATCGGCAAGCGCGCCGTCGTGTCGTTCCCCAATTTCGGGCATTGGCAGGTGCGCGCCGGACTGATGTTCGGCGGCAAGATGCCCAAGACCGACAATCTGCCCGACCGCTGGTACGACACGCCGAACATTCATCTTTGCACCATCAAGGACTTCCTCGATCTCTGCAAAGACGTGGGCGCCAAGGTGGAGCGGGCGGTTGCGCTCAACGCCTATGGCCGCAAGATGGGCGTCTCCATGCCGTTCTTCATGCAGAATCTGTTCGGCGAGCAGGCCGTCTTCCTATTGTCGCGGTAGAGTCTCCAGACCGTCCGAGCCTATTTGGACCGTTCGGGACGCGCTACCGCACGCTCCAAAACAGCGCGAATGAAACGCTGATAGGGGATTTTTTGACTTGCGGCCTTCGCCTTCACCGCGTCGAGCAGTGATTTCGGCAGACGCATATTGACACGTTCCGTCTTCGGGCCAAGCTCGAACCGAAGCTCGCGCATTCCCGAAAGGTCAAATTTCGTCAAGTCGGCTTTATCGACAAAGGCCTCAGCCTCGGCGTCGGTTCTCAGTCTTGGCAGTTTCTTTTTCATAGTGATCGATTTCTTTCTTGTGCATGAACCGCGCGCTGATCGGTCGGACTAAAACGGCTTCGCCTTTTCTCCGTAACGTGAAGACCACAAAGACACTGCGGTGTTCCTCGGTCTTACCGATGCCGATGAAGCGCTCTTCCTCGCTGGAATGTTCAGGATCGGGAAATACGCACAAGGAGCCTCGGAAGATACTTTCGACGTCCCTAACGGAAAGGCCATGCTTCTGACACTTCTCGCGATTGCCCGCGTCCCAATCGAACTCCAGGCTATCGACCCTCATAGGCCTAAAGATTGTTGTTGTACATACAATTGTCAACACATGCGGCGGGCAACGCGGCTTGTGGCGTAACGCCCGCGGGTACGGGCACGATGCGGCGGCGGGTTTTGCGCAGCTCGCGCAAAGGTACCGCGGCATAGACCTGCTTGGTCGCCTCGACCAGGATGACGCCGGAGAAGGTCGGCCACAGCACGAGCCCCAGCCGTTCCCAGAACACCGGCCAGCGCAACAGGATGCGCCAGTTGAACGGCGGCATATAGAGCGCGTAGTCCCAGTCCTCGGGCGAGAAGAAGCATTCCTTCAGGAGCTTGTTGAGCTGGGTGCGGCTGAACGGAGTTCCATAGCCGAACGGCGTGGTATCGACGCGCGCCCATAAGCCCCGGCGATTTGGCACGATCATCAAGAGACGGCCGTTCGGCTTCAGCACGCGCCACAGCTCGCGCAACAGCACCCGCGATTTTTCCGACCATTCAAGCATATGAACGAGGATGAGGCGGTCTGCGCTTTCGTCGTCGAGCGGAAGCTCGGTCTCCTCCACCAGCACTGTCAGGGACTGGCCTTGCTCAGGCCACGGGATGGCGCCAAGCTCGGCAGGCATCAGCGCGCCGAGCCTTTGCGTCTCGCTGCGATAGACGGCGAGATAGGGCATGGCAAAGCCGACGCCGAACACCGACAATCCCTTGAGGTCGTCCCAGCGGCCGCGGACGCGAGCGCCGAGAAGCCTGCGCACCACGACGCCGAGTGGGCAGGCGTAGAAATCCTTGAGGTCGATGGCGTCGAGCTGCATGGACCGATCCGGCGCAACTAGCGTTTTAAAAGTCCGTTCTCGGCTGCTCCCGGTTCCATTTCAACCCCCTTGCGAGAATGCTACGGTCGCGGCCGGCCCTGAAAAAGATGATGAAAGATCGCCATGGCACGACTTGAAGTTCATCAATTCCCAACGCGGAGCGACAATTACGGGGTGCTCATCCACGACCCTGACACAGGCGCGACAGCGGCAATCGACGTGCCTGATGCAGAGGAACTGCTCGCGGCGCTGCACGAGAAGGGCTGGACCCTAAGCCATATCCTGACCACGCACCATCACCACGACCACACCGCGGGCAACACCATCGTGAAGCGCATGACTGGTTGCTCGATTGTTGGCCCAGCTAAAGAGGCGGACTCGATTCCCGGCATCGATGTCGAGGTGAAGGAAGGCGACACTATCCAGATCGGAAATGCCACGGCGCGCGTGATCGAGACACCGGGCCACACCCGTGGCCATGTCAGCTATTTCTTTACTGAGGATCGCATCGTCTGCGTCGGCGACACGCTGTTTTCGGTCGGCTGCGGGAAGCTGCTCGAAGGCGACGCCAAGACCATGTGGTCCTCGCTGGAAAAGCTCGCCAAGCTCCCGCCGGAGACCAAGCTCTATTGCGGGCATGAATACACCAACAACAATTGCCGTTTCGCCCTGACGGTTGAGCCGGAAAATGCGGCGTTGCAATTGCGGGCCGTCGAGGTCGCCACGCTTGCCAAAGAGGGCAAGCCTGCTCTGCCGACGACCATCAAGCAGGAGCTTGCCACCAATCCGTTCCTGCGGCCGTCAAGCCCGGCAATCCAGAAGCGGCTCGGCATGGAGGGTCGGCCACTCGACGAGATCTTTGGCGAGATCCGCCGCCGCAAGGACCGATTCTAGTCGTGGCCTCATCCATGACCGCAGAGGACGTGATCGCGCAGTTCGGGCTCCAGCCGCACCCTGAAGGCGGCTGGTACGCGCAGACGTTTCGCGACGCGGAAGGGCATGACGGCCGCGCCCATTCGACTGCAATCCTTTTTCTGCTCAAGGCGGGTGAAGTGTCGCGCTGGCATCGAGTCGATGCCGTGGAGGTCTGGCATTGGTACGGCGGGTCACCGCTCCTGCTCGAGGTCAAAGACGGCGATATGGCCCACGAATATCGCCTGGGATCGGACTGGCTAAAAGACGAGCACCCGCACGCCGCCGTCCCGGCGCATGCCTGGCAGAGCGCGCGCAGCCTCGGGGCCTGGACGCTTGTCGGCTGCACCGTCGCGCCGGGCTTCGAGTTCTCAGGCTTCGAAATGGCCCCCGAGGGTTGGGAGCCCTAACGAAGCTCAATCCATGAATTGGCCGCCGTTGATGGTGAGCGTAGAACCCGTAATCCAAGCCGCCTCGTCGGCGGCGAGGAACACGACGCAGCGGGCGACTTCCTCTGCCTCGCCGAGGCGACCCACTGGGATTTGGCCGACAATCGCCTTCATCACTTCGTCCGACACGCCGGACAGGAGGTCGGTCGCGACATAGCCAGGCGCGATCGCATTGACGGTGATGCCCTTGCGTGCGCTTTCGAGCGCCAGCGCGCGGGTGAAGCCGATCATGCCGGCCTTGGCGGCGCAGTAATTGGTTAGCCCAAGCTGCCCCTTCTGCCCGTTGATCGAGGAGATGTTGACGATGCGGCCGAAGCCCCGCTCGCGCATGGCGTTGATGATCGGCCGCGTCATGTTGAACAGCGAGTCGAGATTGGTGCGGATCACCTCCGACCATTGCTCGTGGCTCATCTTCTGCAACATGGCGTCGCGCGAGATGCCGGCATTGTTGACCAGCACTTCGATGGGCCCGACTTCGTTCTCGACGTTGACGATCCCCTGCTCGCAGGCGGTGTAGTCGCCCACGTCCCATTTGAACACGGGGATCTTGGTGTCCTTCTTGAAGGCCTTGGCAGCTTCATCGTTGCCGCCGTAATTGACGGCAACGTTGTAACCCACCTTCTTCAATGCCTTGGCGGTCGCCGCGCCGATGCCGCGCGTACCTCCCGTGACCAAAGCCACTCTTCCCATCCTCTCCTCCCTTAAGTTGCGCTCTTCTAGGCGCTCTCGATCAACATTGAACGCGATTTCCCCGCGGGCCGCGGAGAGTGAAACAAAATCTAAACGTCGAGCGGCAGCAATTAGTCCCGCTCGACGCACATGGCGATACCCATGCCGCCGCCGATGCAAAGCGTGGCGAGGCCTTTCTTGGCGTCGCGCCGCTTCATCTCGTGCAGCAGCGTGGTGAGGATACGCGCGCCGGAGGCACCGATCGGATGGCCGATGGCAATGGCGCCCCCATTGACGTTGACCTTGCCGGTGTCCCAACCAAGGTCCTTGTTCACGGCGAGGGCTTGAGCGGCAAAGGCCTCGTTGGCCTCGACCAGGTCGACATCGCCGATGTTCCAGCCAGCCTTCTTCAGCGCTTTGCGCGAAGCCGGAATCGGGCCCGAGCCCATGACTTTGGGATCGACGCCTGCCGTGGCCCACGAGGCGATGCGAGCAAGCGGCTTCAGGCCCCGCTTCTTGGCTTCCTTCGCCGTCATCAGCACGACGGCGGCAGCGCCGTCATTGATCCCGGAGGCATTGCCGGCGGTGACTGTGCCTTCCTTGTCGAAGGCCGGTCTGAGCTTCGCCGCGTCCTCGACCTTGGCGCCCTCGCGGATATATTCGTCATCGGCCACCACCGTCTCGCCTTTGCGCGTCTTGACGGTGACGGGGACGATCTCGTCCTTGAACTTGCCGGCCTTCTTCGCGGCCTCAGCCTTGTTCTGCGAGGCCGTGGCGAACTTGTCCTGCTCCTCACGCGTGATCTGCCACTTGCGGGCGACGTTCTCAGCGGTGTTACCCATGTGGTAGCCGTTGAAGATCTCCCACAATCCGTCCTTGATCATCGAGTCGGTGAATTCGATCGCCCCCATCTTCTGACCGCTACGGAGATGGGCGACGTGGGGGGCAAGGCTCATGCTTTCCTGGCCGCCGGCGACCACGATGTCGGCGTCGCCAGAGGCGATCTGTTGTGCTCCAAGGGCGACGGCGCGGAGACCCGAGCCGCACACTTGGTTCACGCCGAAAGCCGTCTTGTCCACGGGAACGCCGGCAGCGACGGCAGCCTGCCGCGCCGGGTTCTGTCCCTGACCCGCGGTCAGCACCTGACCCATGATCACTTCGTCGACGTCGCCCGGATCGACCTTGGCACGCTCGAGCGCAGCCTTGATGGCGATCTCGCCTAGGGCATGTGCAGGGAGGCTAGACAGCGAGCCGTTGAACGAGCCAACCGGCGTCCGCGCCGCGCTCACGATGACAATCTCTTCGTCCTTCATACCGATCTCCAACTCCGCAAGGGACCAAGGTCATAACTTAGTGATTCTGTCTATGGAAGCCTACGGTTCGACACTCATTAAGCTCTCCTGGCAAAGCCTCTGGTGCTTTGCACAAGGAACGTGCTACTGATTTCGCAGTTGCGGCATAAAGCAACCTTGGGCCTTGGGCTCAAGGAGTAGGAGCGCTAGGACGTGGCTAGGGACGCGGAGCAAGACAGCCGGCCGGTCATCATCAAGAAGTACGCGAACCGTAGGCTCTACAATACCGATACAAGCACCTATGTGACGCTCGAAGACCTGGCCGAGATGGTAAGGTCCGAGCGGGATTTCGTGGTCTACGACGCCAAGACCGGTGAAGACCTCACGCATTCCGTCCTGACACAGATCATCGTCGAGCAAGAAAGCAGGGGCACCAACCTCCTGCCGATCGGCTTCCTGCGGCAACTGATCCGCTTCTACGGTGACTCGATGCAAAAGCTCGTGCCGAGCTATCTCGAGTTCAGCCTCGACTCGCTCACCCGTCAGCAGGAGCAATATCGCCGGCGCTTCGCGCACGCCTTCGGCACAGCGGCCTTCGAGGCAATGCAGGAGCAGGTGCGCAAGAATTTCGCGACCTTCGAGAAGGCCCTTGGCCTGTTCACTCCCTTCGCCAAGACCGACGCGACCGAAGGCAATGGCGAGCAGCCCGTCGCCTCTGCGGCGGGAGAGGCCAAGCCCGCCAACAGTAAGCCCGCCGAGGATGAGATCGCGACGCTAAAGGCCGAGCTCTCGGCCATGCAGCAGCGGCTCGAGCAGCTCTCCAGGCGTTCGTAACTCCGTTTCTCCTAGCCATTCTCGTCATGTCCGGCCGAAGTGCCGGGCATCCACGACTTTTGCCTATGCTCTGGACTCAATCGTGGATGGCCGGACAAGCCCGGCCATGACGGGTTCGGTTGGCTCAATGCAGGAAGGATTTAAGCCGCGCGGGCGGCGGCGACGCGGCGGATATGCGCGGCGGTGAGGTCGGCCTCGACCTCGGCGCGGTCCTCGGCAGTCTCGGCGAGAAGGTGGATGTGGACCTCGTTGGCGCCGATCTTCGCGCCCTCGTGGCGGAGATGAGCGAGATTGAGGCTGACCGCCTCATCCTTGGTCTGGCCGAAGGCGAGCGCCACCCGGCTGCCATCGTCGTACCGGCGAACGAGGATGTAGTTGGCGCGCGGCAGGGGGGGGCAGCCGATCAGCGTATAGACGCTATGGAGATAGCGGTTCCCGGAGGCACCGCGCCAATAATGGAAAGCCTGGTCGAACGCTGCTTCGGAGCAGACAAGTGCCGGCTCGTGGGCCGGGCCCCAGTGGTTACCATCGACTTCCACTTTGCGCATCCACATAGGTTGAAGCCCCGTTAACCAGTAAATCGCCCTGTCAAATGGGTTGACGTATGGCGATTTCAAGACAGCACCACGATTCTCTAGAACAAAGATGGAACATTCGACCGAGGCGAGTCAAGCATTCAAAGGTTAACGGCGCCAGAACTGGCTGGTTCCTTGGCTTTTGCCTCTGCCAGGAGGCGGTTCGAGGCCGTCTCTATGGAATTGGTGAGTTGCGACAGGAATTCCGCTTTGGGCAGGCCCGGGGGTATCGGATCGAGGAACTCAACGACGATGGTTCCGGGCTTCCTCATGACGCTTCGCCGCGGCCAGAACAGACCAGAGTTAAGCGCGACCGGCACGCAAGGGATGCCGAGCGCCTCGTAGAGCAGGACGACTCCGGTCTTATAGTCGGGCGGAGCGCCAGGCGGGCGCCGGGTGCCTTCCGGGAACATGATGATCTCGCGCCCGTCGGCGACGCGCTTCTTGGTCTCGCGGAGCATGGCGCGAAGCGCCGCCGGCCCCTTGTCGCGGTCGACCGGGATCATCTCGAACTTCCACGAGAACCAGCCGTGAAACGGAATCCAGAACAGCTCGCGCTTCATCAGAAGAGACGGATCGCGGAATAGGGGGATCAGGGCGAAGGTTTCCCAAGCCGATTGATGCTTCGAAGCGACGAGGCAAGCCCCTTCGGGCAGCTTCTCGCGGCCTCTGACTTCGAGGCGCGTGCCGACGATGACCTCGAGCAGCCACAGCTCGAACCGCCCATGGACGGCGAGCGCTGCCATCGCCCAGCGGCGGGGTGCGAACAGAAGCGGACTGCCGATGACGACGAACAGCGTGGTCGTCACATAGAACAAGAAATTGAACAGAAGCGAGCGCGCCATCAGGCTGAACGGCGGTTACGGCTCGGGCACGTCCAAGGGCCCGGTGCCACCCGGAAGCAACGCGCGGAGCATGTTGGTGGCTCCAAGCCGGCCGAGCGCCGGAAGGTATTTTAGATATTCGGAGAGCAACAGCTTGGTCGTGCCGGGATAGGCCCACCACGGATCGAGGTGCACATTGTTGTCGACCACGGCGTAGGGAATGAGAGTGACGCCCGGCATGACGCGGGCAAGTTCGGCAAGCGCGCGCGGCATGTGATAGTTCGATGTCACCACGATGATCGAATAATATTTGTGAAGCGCCGCCCACTCGCTCGTCTCGGTGGCGTTGTCGATGGTGTTGCGCGCCTCCTTGTCGATGTCGACGCAACAAGTGAAATACTGATCGCCCTGGCTTGCGAGGTTTTTCAACTCCTCGGTCGTCACCGTGCGATTGACGCCAGTGATCAAGACGCGCTTGGCCTGGCCTTGCGCGAGCAGCTTCATGGCCCGGTCGATGCGGGCTACGCCTCCCGTGAGCACGGCGATTCCGTCGGCCTTCTGGTGCGGTGACCGCTGCGTGCGCTCGATGCCGTTGGCGAACACAACGAAGCCGATGATCAGCATCACCAACAGTAAGATCAGGAAATCGAAGATGAGCCGGACGCCGCCCAGGAAGCCGCTGAAGCGCCTGAAGCGCTCGGGATGTTCTTTCTCTTCCTCCCTCACTGCTTGCTCCTGGTCTTCTTAAGCGGCGCAGAATAGGCATAAATCGCGGCGGCGCGAAATCGCCAATGCTCAGGGGTTGGAGAGCGAAAGAGTCGACTCAGGCGTAAGACTTCAGCACGCGGATGACGCCGAGCCGCGAGGTGATCATGCATAGGCAGGCGACCACGATGACCACCAGGACGCAGAGAAAATAGCCAGGGAGATCAAGCTCGCCCGAGCCGATCAAGCGCTGGGTTTCTGCTGCGGTCACGGGGCTGCCACCAAGCATGTGGGTGATGAACGGCAACAAGAGAAACGCAATTGCCGCAGCTACCGCGCCCATCAAGCCGGCACGGACGCCGAGCCCCAAGAAATGGCGCTCGAACTCGCTGCTGATGAAGCGCTCGTTGGCGCCGACGAAATGCAATACCTCGATGATCTCGCGGTTTGACGCCATGGCGCTCCGCGTCGCTGACACGATGACGGCAATGGTCGCTGCCGCGACAAGGCCGAGCACGGCGATGCCGCCAAGTGCGGCCGAGCGGGTGAGGGTCCTGATCTCGGCCTGCCAGCGGCGGTGATCGTCGAGCGTCACACCTTCGAAGTTCTGCGACAGCGCCGTCTTGATGAGATCGATGTCGGGAGGATTGGATCGGTCGATCTCAACGGCGATCAGCCGCGGGATGGGCAGCGCCTGCAGCGCGGTCGATTGCCCAAGCCACGGTTCGAGCAGCTTGGCAGAATCCTCTGCCGTCAGCGGCTTCACCTGGGTGATCCCCTTCTGCTTGGCGAGGAACAGCGAGACGAGCGTCATCTTCTTCTCGATGTCGGCCTCGTTGACCGGATCGAGCTCGACGGTGATCTCGCTCGAGATGTCGTTGACCCAGGCCTGCGCCGATTGATTGATCATGTAGACCGCACCCGCGGTCAGGCAGGCGAGGAATGACATGATGGCGATCACCACAGTGAGGGCGTTGCCGGCGATCGAGGCGGGCGGCACGATCGGCACCTGCTTGCTCTGGAAGCGGGCAGGGAGCCGCGCCGCAAGTCTCACCGGCAATAGTCCTGTGAGCAGGTTGCTCCACGGATAATCCCTTATGTCGTTGAGCAGGGTCATAAGCGTTCAGCGCACACGTAGATGACCGTTGTGAAGCATGAGCCGCGGCGCGTTGAGCTGATCCATCAAGGCATAGTCGTGGGTCGCGATGATGACTGAGGTGCCGAGGCGATTGAGCTCGACGAATAGCCGGAGCAGGCGGTTGCCGATCACCGGATCGACGTTGCCGGTTGGCTCGTCGGCAAGGAGCAGCTCGGGCCGGCCGATCACCGCGCGGGCGATGGCCGCACGCTGCTTCTCGCCGCCCGACAACGTTTCGGGGTAAGCGTTGATGCGTTCGCCAAGCCCGACCCAGCGCAACAGGTCGGTCACGTCCTCCTTGTAGCTTGACTCCCTCTTGCCCATCACCCGCAGGGGCAGTGCTACGTTCTCCCAGGTGGTAAGGTGGTCGAGCAGCCGGAAGTCTTGGAACACGATGCCGATCCGGCGCCTGAGCCCCGACCGGCCGCTCGCCGTGAGCTCCGACACATTCTCGCCGAACACGAAAATGAGGCCCCTGGTCGGCCTGAGCGACATGAAAAGCAGCCGCAAAAGCGTGGTCTTGCCGGCCCCCGATGGTCCGGTCAGGAAATGAAAGGACCCAGGAAGCACGTGGAAGGTGACGTCGCGTAGGATTTCGGGGCCCGAGCCGTAGCGCAGCCCGACATTGTCAAAGCGAATCACCCGGGTTCCTTAAGCCTCTTAACATTGCGGAAGATAGGCACTTTATGCTGAACTCGGCCTCCGGTATCAATGGATTTGGGCAAGGGCATGGGGCCCGGGGAAATCTAGGGGTAGCGAGCCTGTTTGGCTGTTTCCGCGATGGCAACACTCATCATCTGCCCGGTCTGCGAGACGCGCTACGAGGTCAAGGCGGCCTTTCCGCCTGAGGGCCGCAAGGTCCGTTGCTCGAAATGCGGCCATGTCTGGCAGGCCCAACCCGTCGTGCCTGAGCCGGCCGCGGCCGCTCAACCCTTTACCGTGAAGCCTGCGGCGGTACCTGCGGCTAAGCCAAAGACCGCTCCTGCCAGCGCGAGTCCCGGCGCTGGAGCATTCCCGGGCGTCACACAACCCGCGCCTCCGCCATCGTCGCCACAGCCGAGCTTGACCGAGCGGGCGTCTGAGGCTGGAGCCGATGCCGAGTTCGGGGCTGACGAGGACCTTGCCGCCCAGGTTGCGCAGATCAATGCCGAGGCTGCCGCTGAACCTCCACCGCAAAAGTCGGGAGGCATTTTCAGCAGGCTCGCCGCGCGGCGTTCTGGCGCTACACCTCCGCCACCTCCGCCGGAGGCTCCAAAGAGCGATGCTGCGACGGCTGATACAGTCATGTCGGATGCGGCCATGACCGACGATGGACTCGACCCGGCGCTGGTTGCCGCCGCTATGGCCGGCATCGACGAGAGGGATCTTCCCGCTGAGAAACCGCCACGCAAGAAGCTGTCGCCGGTAACTATCGGCTGGGCTGCGCTCGGCCTCCTCGTGGCGCTCATCCTTGGCACACTGATCTTCGCGCCTTCAGTCGTGACATCGCTGCTGCCAGGTGCCGCGCGACTCTACGGCAGCAGTGGCGAGGTTGCCGGTCTCGCCTTCGAAGGCGTTCGCTATGGCTGGACCAACCAAGATGGCCAGACCGTGCTCGAGGTGCAAGGCGACGTGGTCAACACCAGCTCTTCTCCCGTCGACGTGCCGACAGTCGTGATCGCGCTTCGTGACGAGAGCGGCGAGGAAATCTCGGAGTGGACCACCGAGGTCGGCGAGCAGGAGCTTGCGGCCGGCCAGCACGCGCCGTTCCTCCGCCAGATTCCTTCGCCGCCGAGCAATGTCCGCAGCGTGAAGGTGCGTTTCGCCAAGGCCGACTAGGATCATGGCGGAGACTGCTGCGGCGCTCGACATCAAGCCGCTGTTCACCGCCGAGAAGATTTCCGAGAGGGTGGAAGAACTCGCGCGCGAGATCGCGGCGGCACGGCTCAAGGACCTGATCATCGTCGCGATTTTGAAAGGGAGCTTCATCTTCGTCGCCGACTTGATCAGGGCGCTTTACCGGCACGGGCTCAAGCCGGAGATCGATTTCATGTTTCTTGCGAGCTACGGCACCGGCACGCATTCGAGCGGAGAGGTGGAAGTGCTGCGCGAGGTCGAGAGCAAGCTCGAGGGCAGGGACGTGGTGATTGTCGACGATATTCTCGACTCTGGCCGAACACTCGCCTTCGCCAAAGCGTTTCTCGAAGCGCGCGGCGCCCGCAGGGTCATGACCTGCGTCCTGCTCGACAAGCAGGTGCCGCGTGCGGCAGCGATCGCGCCTGATTTCACCGGGTTCCATTGCCCGCCGGTATTCGTCGTGGGCTACGGTACGGACCTCGCGCATCGCTACCGCGAGCTTCCCTTCATCGGTTATGTGGCAAGCAGATGACCGCCCTCAAGCTGATCTTCGCCATCGTTGGCGCGGTCATCCCGCTGGTCGTGATCGTGCAGGCATTTCGCTCCAGCGCCCAAGACCGCTGGCCCGAAGGCGTGCTCACCGGCTTCTATCTCGGGGTGCTCGGCTCGATCAGCGTGATCGTGCTTCTCGCCTTGCTGGATTGATCAGAACGGCTTGATCAGCCGCTCCAGGTAATCGAGCTCGATGGTTGGCCGCGACGGGTCACCGAGACGGCGGCGGAGCTCGTCGAGAACCTCTCGCGCGCGCTGGATGTCGATTTCGTCGGGCACTTTCACCGAGAGGCCGAGGTCAGGCCGGTTCGAGCGGTCTGGCCGGCCGAGCGGGTCGCGGCCATTATTCCCCGGACCTTGCCCGGCTTGCGCCTCGCCGTTCTGCATCATCTGCTCAGCCATCGACTGCGCGCCTTTGCGCAAGCTGTCGAGCGCCGCGCTCTGCGATTGTGTTGCGCTGTCGAGATCGCCCTGGCCGAGCTGTTGCTTGGCGTCCTTCATCGATTCTTGCGCGCTCTGGAAATCGTTCGGAGCATCGCCGCCTTCCATGCGGAAGCGATCGATCAGTCCTTGCAGCGTGTTGCGCAAATCTTCTTGGCGCTGGGCGAGATCGCCATGTTGCCCTGGCTGACCTTGCGGCTGCTGGCCCATCTCGGCTTGTCCCGGTTGCTGCGGTCGTCCTCGGCCACCTGACGGACCTTGCGCCTTGGAGCCACCCTGCTCGTTCTCGCCCGGCATCTCGAACAGAGGCGCCATGTTGAGGCCGTTGCCGAAATCCATCGGCTGGCCGGGAGGGCTCACCTCGAACTGGCCCGCCTGGTTCTGATCGCCGCCTGAGTTCTGCTGCTGCTCGCGGTTGGCCTTAAACGTGTCGTCGAGCAGCTTCTGCTGCTTCGATACGAGGTCGCTCAAATCCTTCATCATGCGTCCGGCGCGCTGCTGCTGCGGGCTCTCGGCGAAGTTGCCGGTCTGGAGCCGGTCGAGAATGTCTTTCAGCTCCGACAGCATGCGCTCGGCGAGGTCCTTGGAGCCCGACTGGGCCAGGTTCTCAATGTTCTTGAGCAGCTTGTCGAGGTCCTGCTGCGAGACGAGCTGATCACCGTTTTGCTGTTGTTGCGCCTGCTCGGGCATGTTGCCTTTGTTCTGCTGCTGCGAGGCGAGCGCCTGGAGATAGCGTGACAGCGCATCGCGCAGCTCATCGACCAGCCGCTTGATCTCCTCAGGTGCAGCATTCTCCTTCAGCGCCTGCGCTAGAGCGTCCTGCGCAGCCTTCACGTTGCGCTCGGCCTCGGGCAGGTCGCCATCCTCGATCCTGAGCGCCACCTCCCACAGCTGAGCAACCACGCTCGCGATGCTCTGCCGCGACTCGTCGTTGTGCAGGCGCCAATAGGCGTCGCGCAGCGAGAGATAAACGAAGCTGTCATCGATCACCTTCTCCTCGCCCAGAGTGAGCGCTTCGAGCGCGCGGGAGACCGAATCGACCGAGGTGGGATCGCGCACGAGCTTCTTGCGCTGCTCGACCACCGCCTTGGCGAGGGGTTTGGTGAATTTGCGCTCAGGCAGGATGAACTCGTAAGGCGCGCTCTTGCCTTCCTGCCCCGCTTGGTCGCGCGCGATCAGGGTCATGCGCACTTTGAGCCCGGCCCAGGGATGGGCGGTCAGGTCTTGTGTGGCGCGGCCGTCGACGCGCTTGGCGTTGGCATGCGGCAGCTGGATTGGCATCGCCGGAGGCTGAAGCAGAGGGTCGGCGTCTGACTTGGCTGCGCCCTCGGATGGCGGAGGCGCGAGGTTCGCCTCCTGGCCGTCGGCCAATGCGAAGCGCGCCTCGGCGCTCGCCACGCCATGATCGTCGTCGGCGCGATAGACGAGCCGCAAGGCGCCCCGCGGCGTCGCCGTGGGGTTGCCCATCAAATTGATGGTTGGCGCTTCGTCCTTGATGAGATCGAAGCGCCACTTCGACACGGTCTCTCCGCCGATTCTCACGTCGGCGCTGATTGGCTCATTGAGCGCCACGTTGAATTCGATCAGCCCTTGCGTGCCGCCGGTCTTCGGCTCGATCGCCTTCCCGGCGGAACCGTCATCGTTGCTGGTGGTGAGAGTCACCTTCTCGCCTTGCGGCGCGTGCGTGCGCACGATGAGCTCGCTGCGCTCAGGCACCGACAGCGCCCGGAAGCTCTCGGCGCCGGCTCCAACCGGCTCGCTACCGTCGGCCAGCACGATAGGCGCAATGCCGGTATAGACCGGAGGCGTCACCCAGGCATCGAGGCGGAGCATGGCTGGCGGGGTGGTTGCCGCCGGGGAGAATGCGGCGCGAATCCGCTCGCGCACATCGCCTCCGGCGGCGAGCACCGCCGCGACCAGGCCGAGCACGAGCGCTGCCCGTAAGGCATAGGGATCCATGCGGTCGGTGCGCGGCGCAGGCCATGACGGCTTGAGCCTGGCGATCAGGCGAGACAGGCGCTCGCGATGGGCGGCCCATAGCGCGACGGTTTCCTTCGGCGGCGTTGCGCCGAGCCGGTCCTCATAGGACGTAGCCGGCCGGTGCTTGATGTTGGCGTGACGCTCGAGACGGCGGAGCGCCTCGAGCCGCGTCGGCACCCGAATCCTGACGAGCGGAAGGAAGGAGATGAGAAGGCCAATGCCGAACGCACCGAGCACCGCGCGATGGAGCAGCGGCGGCATGAAGCTCCACAGCTCGAGAAGCGAAACGACGAGAAACAGCGCGGCCACGAGGAACGGCCAGAGAAGAGCCTCCCAGATGCGCTCGGCCAGAAGTGCGAGCCAGCTCAGCCGCACCTTGCGCTCGAAGCGGCGCTGAAGCGCGCTATCCTCAGGCTTCTCGGGAGCGGTTTCGGTCTTTCTCAATCGCATCAACGGCACTCTTAACACAGGCGAGGGCGGGCGGGCTTAAACTTGGGTAATGATGCGGGCGAAAGCGAGGCTCGGCTCGCGCGCTCGACGCTCATAGCCAGTTCGGCAGAAGCTCTTTGGCCAGCATATCGTCGTAGCTCGGTCTTGGCCGCGTCACGCTGTATTTGTTTCCGGCCACGAGCACCTCGGGTACCAGGAGCCTACTGTTATACTCAGAAGCGAGCACGGCGCCATAGGCGCCTGCCGTCATCACAGAAATGAGATCGCCAGCGCGAAGTTCCGGCAACCGACGGGCCAGTGCAAGGTAATCCCCGGTCTCGCAGACGGGGCCGGCAACGTCGGTGACCACGATTGGGCTACCCGGCGCGGGCTCCACCACTGGCAAAATTTCGTGATAGGCCTCGTAGAGAGTAGGCCGCATCAGGTCGTTCATCGCGGCGTCGACGATGGTGAAGGTCTTGGCATCGCCGCGCTTGATGTAGAGCACGCGCGAAACGAGAATGCCGGCATTGCCGGCGATCATGCGGCCAGGTTCGAATAGGAGCCGCACGCCAAGTCCGCCAACCTCTTCCTTCACGAGCCTCGCATAGTCGTCGGGCAGCGGCGGCACTGGTTGATCGTTGCGATAGGGAATGCCGAGGCCGCCACCGAGATTGACGAAGGATATGGCGAAGCCTTGTGCGCGTAGTGTACCGATCAACTCGTGCAGCAGCGCGAACGCATTTCGAAAAGGCGCAAGATCGGTGATCTGGCTGCCGATATGCATATGAATGCCGGCAACCTCGATGCCTGGCAGCTTGCTTGCGAGGGCATAAAGGGAAGGCGCCTCGGCGAAGGGCACGCCGAATTTGTTTTCGGCCTTGCCGGTTGCGATCTTGTGATGGGTTTTGGCATCGACGTCAGGGTTGACGCGGAAAGCGATGCGGGCAGTACGCCCGCGCGCTGCCGCGACCTCGCTCAGGGCGCGAAGCTCGGGCTCGGATTCGACGTTGAAGGCGAAGATGCCGCTGTCGAGGGCAAAGGCCATCTCCTCGCGCGTCTTGCCGACGCCAGAGAACACGATCTTCTCCGACGCAACCCGCACGGCGAGCGCGCGCCTGAGCTCTCCTTCGGAGACGACGTCCATGCCGGCACCCTGCCGGGCAAGAATGGCGAGCACGCCGAGATTGGAATTGGCCTTGATCGAGAAGCAGATGAGCGTGTCAGGCGAGCCAGCAAAGGCGTCGGCGAAAACCCGGTAGTGGCGCTCGAGAGTCGCCGTCGAATAGCAATAGAAGGGCGTTCCTACGGCGGCGGCAAGATCGGTAAGGTCGACCTCTTCGGCGTGCAGCACATTGGCCTTGGACACGCCTCGCCGGTAGGCGAAATGGTGCATGGGGGAGGGTTCAGTCTATTCGAGCAGGCGATCGATCCAAAGCCGGCGGTCGGGAACCTTCGACATCTTGGTTTGCGGGTCGGCTTTGGTCTCGGGGTAGCTCGGCTTTGGCCGATCCAGAGACCCACGCCGTCCGCAGGCTGAAAGGCCGACAGCCGATACCAGCACAAGCGTTAAAAGGATGCGCAACGCGCGTCCCATGGTCGTGCCCCTGTTCCCTCAGGCCTGTAAACCGGCCCTTTGCCTATCCTTTTATCGCGACAGGCCCTCCTTCTCCAAACGCTTTATCCACCGTTTGGCCTCCCGCCGCACATTGGCAGGGGCTGTACCGCCATAACTTGTCCGGCTTTTGACCGAACCTGCGACATCGAGGGCAGCAAAGGCTTCCCGGGTGATCCGGGGCTCGACCGACTTGAGATCCTCAAGGGAGAGCTTATTGAGTTCCATGCCTTTCTTGTCGGCCAGCGCCACAATCTTGCCGGTCAGCTGATGGGCCTCCCTGAACGGGAGCCCGAGCTTGAGCACGAGCCAGTCAGCGAGGTCGGTGGCGGTCGAATGGCCTGCCGCTGCCGCCCGCTCCATGGCGGCCAAATCGGGCTTGAGGTCGACCACCATGCCGGTCATAGCGGCGATCCCGAGCTTCAGCGAATCGAGCGCATCGAACGTGGGCTCCTTGTCCTCCTGCATGTCCTTGGCATAGGCGAGGGGGAGGCCCTTCATGATCATGATCAGCGTCTGGAAGGCGCCGGCGATGCGCGCCGCCTTGGCGCGCACCAGCTCCGCCGCGTCGGGGTTACGCTTCTGCGGCATGATTGACGAGCCGGTGGTGAACTTGTCGGAAAGGCGCGCGAGCGCGAATTGGGGCGAGGTCCACAGCACGATCTCCTCGGCGAGCCGCGACAGATGCATGGCGGCGATCGACGAAGCGGCGAGCGTCTCAAGCGCAAAGTCGCGATCCGACACCGCATCGAGCGAGTTCGCGGTCGGCCGTTCAAAGCCGAGCGTCTTCGCCGTCATCTCGCGGTCGATGGGAAAGCTCGTGCCGGCAAGTGCCGCCGAGCCGAGCGGGCACTCCGCAAGCCTCTTCGCGGCGTCTTCGAAGCGGCCGCGGTCGCGCGCCAGCATCTCGACATAAGCGAGCAGATGATGGCCGAAGGTGATTGGCTGTGCGGTTTGCAAATGGGTGAAGCCTGGCATCACTGCGCCCGCGTATTCGAGCGCCTTGGTGGCAAGCGCAAGCTGGAGCTCGCCGAGCACGCGATCGATGGCGCCGATCTCGTCTCTGACATAGAGCTTGAAGTCAGTCGCGACCTGATCGTTACGCGAGCGCGCAGTGTGCAGCTTCCCCGCAACCGGTCCGATCAATTCCCGTAAACGGCTCTCGATATTCAAATGAATATCCTCTAGAGCGCGCGAAAATTTGAATTTACCGGCCTCGATCTCGGCGAGAATCTTGTCGAGACCAGCGGCGATCTCCTTCGCTTCCTTCGGCGTGAGAATGCCGGTCGCGCCGAGCATCGCGACATGCGCCTTAGAGGCTGAAATGTCGTGGCGCCACAGCCGCTTGTCGAAGTCGATCGAGGCGTTTATGTCCTCCATCACCTCGGCTGGAC
>JBKPSQ010000016.1:0-4438 GCA_046735075.1 Pseudomonadota bacterium | reverse complement strand
GTTTCGCCTTGCTCGTCTTTGTTTTCATGATGCTTGCCCTTCTTGAAACCGGAGGCGTCCAACAGAAGCTCGCCTCGTTAGGTGATCGGGAAGAGCTTCGGGAACTCTCGCAAGCGGGGGACGAGATCGCCACTAAGTTCCGCAAATATATGGTGGTGCGCACGTTGATGAGCGCAATGACGGGGGTGGCAGTCTGGGGGGTTGCTTTAGCCGCCGGTCTTGAGCCCGCGGCCGCATGGGGAATTATAGCCTTTGCCTTGAATTACATCCCATTCATTGGGCCTTTCGTGGCCACAATCCTGCCCACCCTTTTCGCGATGGCGCAGTTCGATTCATGGCAGTCCGTAGCAATCTTCTTTCTCGTTCTAACGGCTATCCAATTTGTCATCGGCAATTATCTCGAGCCCTTGATCGCTGGGCACGCGCTCGCGGTTTCGCCACTCGCGGTCGTCCTCGCAGTTTTTTTATGGAGTTTCCTGTGGGGCATCCCCGGAGCGTTCATCGGCCTGCCGATCACGATCGCCATACTTACCCTTTGCGAGCATTTTGAATCTACGCGGTGGATAGCAGCTCTCGCGTCGGCCAAGTCGCCTGATCAGACTTCCAATTGAAGCTTCCGGACGAACTAGCCGCTTCTGCGGGATCGTAAGGTCTCAAGTCGCTTTATCTTCGGCGCCCCTATCAGGGGCGGCGTGGCCAGAACGCCAAGCCAAGGCCGATCAGAAATATCACGGCCAGCGCCAGAAATAGCGCGGACTGCTTGAACCACGCGATCGCCGGCACAGCGAGCGCCATTGCGAGGCCAAGAAAGCAGATTTCCAAGGACAGAAAATTGATTCCAGCGAGAAAAGTACCGAGCGCCAGCAAGGTCAAAAGGACTAGGCTGGTTGCGGGCGCAGGCAACATTTGCCGAAGGCCGGATAGCAGTACGATGTTCATCGTGACTAAAATTGCCAGCCAGTGGAGAGCTTGGGTCCCGACCAGCCGAAGGCGAGCTTGCCTGTCGTTCGCATTTTTCCATTCCGTTACGATGCACAGAGCTCCCGTTGCCACAGCCAAAAACTCCCAATACCAAGAGAGAGGCTGATGCGAGATGTTAGTGTACGCCACGCCCAAAACTGCTAGCGTGAGCACCGCGATGTAAGGCAGCTTGCGCCGCAAAAAGCTCGCCTCGGTAGGATGGGATAAGTCGCCTCTATTTTTGGTCGACTCGGTTTCGCTCATTGGAGCCTCCCCTCACGACTCGTTTCGCCGCCTCACCAAGCTGCGGCGTTCATCAGCTCAATGCCTCGTGACTTCTTCAACTGTTGAATATCACTGCTGCTGACTTTTATGCTGGCCGGCAAAAGCCGGTGCAGACCCGCCCAATGGGCCCTCGACGATCCATAGGTGCATGATCCGCACGCCTGATCCTTATGGTCGCGACGCCGGCCACCCGCTTGAAATTTCTCTAAGGGGCTGGTTGCAGGTTGTGCACCGCGTCTCGACCGAAAGTATTCGTGACAATCTTTCTGTTATCGCCGCCGGCTGCGCCTTCTTTGCGGTTTTTGCCTTGTTCCCGGCGCTGTCCGCGCTGTTTTTGCTTTACGGGCTCACTGTTGATCCGGCTGCCATTGAACCGCAATTCGGAGTGCTTGCTTTGGTTCTGCCGCCGCAAGCCTACCAGATGATCGTTCAGGAGACCAAACTGATTGCGGAAACCTCTGGCAATGCATTCAGCTGGAGCTTGGCCTTGAGTCTTGGGTTGGCGCTATGGAGCGTAGCGGCACTGGTCCAGACCGTCTTCGCCGCCCTTAATATCACCTATGAGGAGCAGGAACGCCGCGGCTGGCTTCGCTTCTATGTCAGCGCCTTTGTTTTTGCCGTCGCTGGCGTATTAGGAGGGTTGGTGGCCCTCGTGGCCATCATCTATGTACCGATTGCATTCGCCTACGATGGACATTCGACCGACTTCCAATATTTCGTCAGCTTCGCCCGCTGGCCTCTGCTGACGCTCACGTTTTTTCTGGTTGTTGCATGTCTTTACCGGTATGGGCCGAGCCGCCGCAGCGCAAAATGGCGCTGGGTGATCCCGGGCTCGATCTTCGCTACCATTGTGTGGCTTATTGTTTCCGCCGTCTTCTCGTTCTACGTGTCGGAATTCGCCAATTACGACAAGCTCTACGGCTCGCTCGGGGCCGTGATCGTGCTCCTGTTCTGGCTATACCTTGCTTTCTACATCGTGCTGCTCGGTGCCGAGATCAACGCCGAGCTCGAGCTCCAGACTGCGCGAGACACGACCGACGGCAAACCACTGCCAATCGGCGAACGGGGCGCTTTCGTCGCCGACCATGTGGCGGGTGGTCAGCGCGGTTACATGCGACCCGTAAGTCCAGCCGGCTCTGATGCGGGGCGCCCCGAATGCCAGGAATAAAGGCATCTTTTTTGCCAAGGCCTACCCGGGAGGATTTGCTAGTCTAACAATATAAAAGACTCATACTCAGCAGGGCTTAAGTCGGGGGGCGGCTCTTGCGACACAATCCATGCGCGCTGCGCAGATCGCGGCATTTGGTGCTAACAGCGGCACTTTCCGCACTGGCGGCTTCCGGCTTGACCCTTGGCACCAGCAAACCTGCTCTCGCCGAGTTCGAGATTCAGGAATCCACCGTCGAAAAGGGCGAGAAGGAGTTCGAATATCGCGGCGCCGTCCACTGGGGCTTTCCCAAGACTGAAAAAGAAGATGCCGGTGAGGAAGAGGAGGAGGGCGGTGCTGCCGAGGAAGAAGAGGAGGGGCCCCTCCGGCAGAGCCACGATTTCGAGTTCGAATATGGGATTAGCGAGCGGTGGCTGTTCTCGACCACATTGACCGCAGATGAGCCGCTCGATGAAGACTTCGCGCTGAGCTCTGTCGAGCTCGAGTTGATATATGAGCTGATCGAGATCAAGGATAACAAAGGTGTCGGACTGGCTTTCCTGGGCGGCTATGGCTTTGCCACTCGCGGAGGCGAGGCCGACGAGATCGAATTCGGTCCCATCCTGGAGCTTGGCACCGGCAAGCTCTTGCTGACGTTCAATCCGTTTTTCTCAGCCCAGGTTGGTGAAAATCGCGAAACCGACGGACTCGGCTTCGAATATGGCTGGCGCGCCGAATACGACTTCGCCAAGCATTGGGGTGTAGGGGTTGAGATGTTCGGCGAGATCGAGGATCTGGCCAATGCCGGCTCCTTCGACAACCAGAACCACAGCATCGGTCCGACCTTGTTTTGGAATCCCGGCGACGATGAAGACGAAGGCAAGGACGACGACGACGACGAGGACAACCACAAAGTCGCCGGACCTCCGGCCATGGAGCTGTCCTTCAACGTCGGCGTTCAATTTGGCCTGACTGACGTCACCTCTGACGGTGCATTGAAATTCCAAGGCTCGCTGTCCTGGTAGGCTCCGGTTTTGCGGCCTTTCCGCTTCTGCACCGCGGCAATCTGATGCACCGGTTCGATGTGCTTGCGGGGACCACAGTAAGCGCGTCCGGAATCATTTTTCGTGATGGCAAGGCTCGCCTAGGAGGTGTCCCTCCTCGGCGCCCATCTAAACAATTTGGGCAATTCGATCATCGGCGCCTCAGCAAACTTGACCCATCGCGCGGTGTGCCAAAGGCGCAACGCCGCTCTATCGAGAGCAAGATCGCCAAAGCCAGAAGTGCTGTCGAAACGTAACTTCGCCGCCCCATGACGGTGAGGCCGGTTCCTAGTCCGGGCTTATCGCCAGTTGAGGAAGCACCGAAGGAGAGAAGTCATGACTAAGACCTATGCCGCCTTTGCCATCGCCGCGATCATGTCACTCAGTTTCGCGGCGCACGCCGACGCTGCTACCCGCAAATACGATCCCGAAGCCAGCATGGCCTACGGCTCGCAGGTGACTGCGCCTTTCGTCCGCCGCGCGCCGTCCACCGTCTGCTTGAACAGCAAGAGCTGTTTCGGAAATTCCGCGACAGAGTTTGCGCCAGCTGGGCCGAGAGCGCGTTCAGCGAGAGCGGTCTATTGATGCGGCGCGATTAGCTATCTTTTTCGCGCGGCGGCTAGGCTTTGCCGAATTCAAAGCAGAGCCAAGGCGTACCGCGCGGATTGCCGCCAGTCGCGTCGGGCAACTCGGTCAGCGCCAACAGCTGGAATCCAACCTCACGAGAGTGCTTGAGCATGGTTGATAGGTTCCAATGGTAGTCGACGAAGTGGACAGCCTTATCGCGGTCGAACACCTCCACACCGAAAGCGACACCATCCTGCAAATAGTCCTCGTTCTTGAATTGGGTCTTGAACGATGAGTAGCTTTCTTCCCTGAAGCAGGGGTGGGTAACGACGATGAAAGCGCGTCCTTCATGACGCAGCAGCCGGTGCTGCTCCGCCAGATATTGCAAGCAGGCTTGGTGGCTGGGAAGGGTCATCCACACCGCTATGGATGACAC
>JBKPSQ010000015.1:0-8190 GCA_046735075.1 Pseudomonadota bacterium | reverse complement strand
GTCATGCTCAACGCAAGGCGGTGGTTACTGGATTCCCGCTTGCGCGGGAATGACAGCGCTGCGAAGAAACGGCGCTGCAAAAAGGAAAATGGCCGGGCAAGCCCGGCCATTCTTCAGTCCCTGCTTAATGGTGGACGTTAGTAGCCGACTGCTAGGCCAAAGCCCGGCATGGCGAGGGCGACACCAGGGCCGGGCCCGTAATAAGCGGCGGGCGGCTGGCCATAGTCGTAGTCGTAGGCGTAATCGACGGGCGGCGCGTATTCGACCGGCGGCGCGTAAGCGACCGACGGGCCGTAATAGGCCGGGCCGTTATAATAGGGGTCGTAGGCGTAGGCCGGCGCCACAAAGACGCGGCGGCGAACTTCTTGATATGTGGCCGGCGAGCTGTCGGCACGATAGACCGCGTTACTTGCCGAGCCGGCCGAGGCCGGTACAGAGAACAGCGCAGCGCCGGCGAACAGCGCGAGCGCGACACCGCCAAGCGTGGTTTTGAGAGCCGTGGCCTTCATGTGAAGCCTCCTTCTTTTCCGGTTGTCGCTTGAAAGGCCAACGGCACGCGCTCGACATGGTTCCCATTGCGGCATTCCGCCCACGCGCCCTTATCCCCGCGCACTTTCGCGGAGCGTCCTTGAAGTCGATGTTGTCGGGCTGATTGAGATGCCCCTTCCCCCGTGGGGAGAGGTCGGGTCCGAAACTTTGGACGCGTGCAGCGGAATGTCTCCATTCCACTCGCTCTTCCTGCTGCGGAAACTGACGTTCGCTTTGCAGCATCACAGCGGAAGCCCTCTCCCCGCGGGGAGAAGGGGCGAGGCGGAGCCTCACTCTTTGCCGCAACGAGATCGGACGCCAATCGGTTCCTTTGCTTTTTCAAGTCCCGATCCGTTGCCGCCGGGTGGTTAGGTCGCAGGAACTCTCACCAATTCCGCCGGTTGTTTCGGTCTCCGGCGCTGCGGGGAGCCGTGATCAGGCGGAGGCCGAAAATGGCGCAGCGCATCAAAATCAGACCTTATTGGGGGCCGGTGGGGGGCTGGGGCTCGGCGCGGCAAGTGAGTGAAATCCTTCTGCGCGAACACATCGCCATCAAGGGATCGCTCACCTTATTCCACCAGAACAAAGCATCGGGCTTTGCCTGCGTGAGCTGCTCCTATGCCAAGCCCGGCGATCCGCATCCCCTCGAATTCTGTGAGAACGGCGCCAAGGCGACCGCGTGGGAAATCACTTCGCGCCGCTGCGGGCCGGATTTCTTCGCCAAGCACACGCTAAGCGAGCTCGAGACGTGGTCTGATCACGATCTCGAAGAAGCCGGGCGTTTGACCGAGCCGATGCGCTACGACGCAGCGAGCGACAAATACCGGCCTGTTCCGTGGGATGAGGCATTGGGCGAAATCGGTGCCGCCTTAAGGGGCTTCGATCCGAAGGCGGTCGTGTTCTACACCTCGGGACGCGCCTCGCTCGAAGCCTCCTACATGTACCAGCTGTTTGCTCGCATGTACGGGTCCAACAACCTGCCCGACAGCTCGAATATGTGCCACGAGAGCACGTCGGTCGCTTTGCCCGAAACCATCGGCGTTCCGATCGGCACGGTGAAAATCGAGGACTTCGATCACACCGACTGCATGTTCTTTTTCGGTCAGAATGTCGGCGTCAACAGTCCGCGCATGCTGCATCAGCTCGATGAGGTCAGGCAGCGGGGCGTGCCCATCATCACCTTCAATCCGTTGCGCGAGCGCGGGCTTGAGCGCTTCACCAATCCGCAGAACCCGCTTCAGATGCTGACGCTGTCCGAGACGAAGATCAGCACGCAATATCATCAGCTCAGTCCCGGCGGCGATCTCGCGGCGATTGTCGGCCTGTGCAAGGCGCTGATCGCGGCAGACGACAAGGCGAAAGCGGCACATCAAAGCGAGCGGGTGCTCGACGTCGACTTCATCGCCGAGCACACCGACGGCTATGGCGCGTTCGAAGCCGCAGTGCGCGGCTTCGACTGGCCGGAGATCGAGCGCTGCGCGGGACTTAGCCGAGAGGCACTCGAGGCGGCTGCCGAGGTCTACGCCAACTCCCACGCCGTAATTGCGTGCTACGGCATGGGACTTACTCAGCACCGGTCCGGCGTGCTCGCGATCCAGATGCTCAGCAACTTCCTGCTCATGCGCGGCAACATCGGCAAAGCCGGCGCCGGCATCTTCCCCGTGCGCGGCCATTCCAACGTGCAGGTAAAGCGGACGGTGGGAATCACCGTGAAGCCCGAGCTTGCCCCGCTCGACCGGCTCGCCGAGCAATATTCCTTCGAGCCTCCGCGCTCGAAGGGGCTCGATACGGTTGAAAGCTGCCGGGGCATCCTCGACGGAACCGTGAGCGCCTTCATCGGGCTCGGCGGAAATTTCGTGCACGCCGTGCCGGAGACCGTCGCCATGGAGGAAGGGTGGCGCAAGCTTCCGCTCACCGTTCAGATCATCACCAAATTGAATCGGAGCGCAGTGATTCACGGCCGGGCTGCGTTCCTGCTTCCCTGCCTCGGTCGCATCGAGATCGACCGGCAGGCCGGGGCCAAGCAATTCGTCACGGTGGAGGACACCACAGGACGCTTTCACGCCTCGCACGGGCAGGTCGAGCCGGCAGGGCCGCACATCTGGTCAGAACCAAAAATCGTCGCGGGACTCGCCAAGGCCACATTGGGCGACAGCAGCCGGGTGGACTGGGACGCGTGGAGGACAGACTACGCTCTCGTCCGGGACGCGATCGCGGCGACTTATCCGGAGATATTTGCCGACTTCAACACGCGTATTGCGGCGGCGCGCAAAGGATTCGACCGGCCGATCCCTGCGCGCCAGCGCAAGTGGAAAACCAAAAGTGGGAAGGCGAATTTCATCGCGCCGCCTTGCCTATCCGAGGATCCCGACCTGCCGCAACGCCGCGACGGCGTGCTGACCCTGATTACCGTGCGCAGCAACGATCAATTCAATACGACGGTTTATGGCTACGAGGACCGGCTGCGCGGTATTTATGGAACACGCGAGGTCGTGCTGATGCACGAGGCTGATATGCGGTCGCTCGGCATCGCTGACGGCGAAGTTGTGGACCTCGTGGGCGATGCGGGCGACGGCGTCGAGCGGCAGGTCTTGGGCTTCCGCGCGACCCGCTACGATGTCCCGCGTGGGAGCTGCGCTGGTTATTACCCCGAATGCAATCCGCTGCTTCCTCTGTGGCACCACGCCTTGCGTAGCCATGTGCCTGCGGCGAAATCGATCCCGGTACGCATTCGCAAGCATGCAGCCTAGCTCAAAGGGGCGACAGTCGTTGGTTACATAACCAGTAGGATGGAGACGATGATGACGGACAAAAAGCCCCGCGAAGCCAATGTCGAGAAGCCGGCGCGGGAGCGTGTCCGCAAGCCCGGTCCGCGCGAGGCACTCGGGACTATCGGAGGCCGCGCCGCCGGACTCACTCCTGCTGACGAGCAAGGCACGCCGGGTCCGAACGACAAGACCAAACGCACCGGATCGCCAGGCGCCGACGAAGATCGCGAGCAAAGCGAAGACTCCGAGCGTTAGTGGGGTAGTCGGCCTAAGCGGAGCGAAGCTGCGTCCTCAGTTGCTCTTGCAAATTATTCGCAACTAAGCTATATGCCAGCATAGGGGTCTCCCCAAAGAGGGAATTCCGATGCTGGGCAGTTCGAATTTCACCCTTCTAGAGACGCATGCGTGTTGCCTCGTCCTTCGAGACGCACGCCCGAGGCGCGCTCCTCGGGATGGGGATAAAATCTCATGCTGACCCCGTTCAGGGCAGCCGCCGAGACGGGTGCGGCCGAGCTTGAGGCGGCGCACGCGCAAGCGAGAGCCGAAGGCTGGCGGCGCGCTTCGCGTGAGCCGTCGCTCGCCGACGTGTTCGGCACGATCAGGACGCGTCCCACCGGCCCCACCTGGAAGAAGCTGATCGCCTTTCTGGGTCCCGGCTACCTCGTCGCCGTCGGCTATATGGACCCCGGCAACTGGGCGACCTCGCTCGCCGGCGGATCGAAATTCGGCTACGCGCTGCTCTCGATCGCGCTCCTCTCCAACATCATGGCGATTATCCTCCAGGCGCTGTGCGCCCGGCTCGGCATCGCCACGCGCCGCGACCTCGCGCAAGCCTGTCGCGACGCCTTTCCGCGCTGGGTGTCCTATCCGCTATGGGCGCTGGCCGAGCTTGCCATTTGCGCGACCGATCTCGCCGAGGTGATCGGCACGGCCATCGGCCTAAATCTTCTGTTCGGCATTCCGCTCGAGATCGGCGTGATCCTGACCGCGCTCGACGTGTTTTTGATCTTAGCCATGCAGCGGCTCGGCTTCCGCTATATCGAAGCGTTTATCGTCGCGATGCTTGGGGTGATCGCCGCCTGCTTCGCGGTACAGATCGCCATGGCCGATCCAGATTGGGGCCAAGTGATCCGCGGCTTCGCGCCGACCGTCGAGATCGTAAAGAATCCGGAGATGCTCTATCTCGCGCTCGGCATCCTTGGTGCGACGGTGATGCCGCATAACCTCTATCTGCATTCCGGCATCGTGCAAACACGGGCCTATGGGCGCACCGAACCGGAGAAGCGTGAGGCGGTCAAGCTCGCCACCATGGATTCGACCATCGCGCTGATGTTCGCACTCCTGATCAATGCCTCGATTTTGATCCTGGCGGCGGCGACCTTCCATAAGACCGGCCAGACCAACGTAGCCGAGCTCGACCAGGTGCATTCGTTCTTGGCGCCTCTGCTCGGCTCGCTGTTCGCGCCGACTCTGTTCGCCATCGCGTTGCTCTGCTGCGGGTTGAACTCGACGGTGACGGCGACACTGTCGGGCCAGATCGTGATGGAGGGCTTCCTCGATATTCGCCTGCCGCCCTGGATGCGACGGCTGTTCACCCGCGCCATCGCCATCATCCCGGCGGCGATCGTGACCATCTGGTATGGCTCGGAGGGCACCGCGAGGCTTCTCATCCTGTCGCAGGTGATACTGTCGCTTCAGCTGCCCTTCGCCATCGTGCCGCTGGTCATGTTCACCGCCGACAAGCGCAAGATGGGGCCGCTGCTTGCGCCGCGCTGGATGACGCTGCTCGCCGCGGTCATCGCCGTCACGGTGATCACCCTCAACATCAAGTTGTTGTGGGATTTCGCCGCCGCGCTGTGAGGACTCGCCGGCTGCCATCATGCCGCCGGAATTGGGGACAAACAGCGTAGGGCAATGCGCGCTTCACTTCGTTTGCTGGCAAGCCTCGCGGCCTCGCTGCTCGCCGCCGCATGCGCCAATCCCTCGGCGACGATCAAGGAAATCGCCTATGGCGATCCGACCAAGCCTTATCTCGGCATGAGCAAGCAGGAGCTTATCGGCTGCGCCGGCCAGCCTTATTCGACCTATCCGAGCGGTAGCACCGTAACACTGACCTATCATTATACCGGCGCGGGGCCTGTGCCCGGCGAGGCCGCCAAGCCCGACAAGAAGAAGGATGACAACGCGAACAAGGGCGGACTGATGGGCAACATGAAGAAGAAGGACGACAAGGCCTGGACGTGTACCGCGAGCTTCGTGTTCGAGAACGATCGCGTGACGAAGATCGCCTTCGCCCATAAGGACGTGACCAGCCCTTACGCCTATCAGGCCGGCAGCAGCGAAGCGGAGCGGGCGAAGAACGCGGCCAAGGGCCCGCAGGAGGTCCCGACCTGTACCTTCTCGCTGCCGCGCTGCCCTAAGGGCTAACTCTCGCTACTCGGGTTTCTTATGCGCTACCGCTTCGCTACTTGAGCGCGGGTTTGTGGCACACGGCCTCGATATTGTGTCCGTCGAAATCGAGCACGAAGGCGCCGTAATAGTCGGGGTGATAGTGCGGCCGTAGACCGGGAGAGCCATTGTCCTTGCCGCCAGCAGCGATAGCCGCGCGATAGAAGGCATCGACCGCGGCGCGGGACGGGGCGGCAAAGGCGACATGGACATGCCCGGCGCCCAAGCCTTCAGCCTCGCCGATCCAGAAGAATGGCTTGGAATTTGCGCCGAAGCCGACCGCAGCGCCACGGCCGGATTCCTCGGCCGAGACTTCCATGATGATCGAGATTCCGAGTGGGGCGAGCGCCTTGAGATAGAACTCCGTCGAGCGTGCGACGTCGCTCACCGGCATGCCGATATGATCGATCATTCGGCGCGCTCGACCAGCTTGCGTTTGAGCGAGGAGATGGCCGCGGCGGGGTTCAGGCCCTTGGGGCAGGCCTTGGTGCAATTGAGAATGGTGTGGCAGCGATAGAGGCGGAACGGGTCCTCGAGGTCGTCGAGCCGCTCGCCGGTCCGCTCGTCGCGGCTGTCCTCGACCCAGCGGTCGGCCTGCAACAGAATGGCGGGCCCCAGATAGCGCTCGGAGTTCCACCAATAAGAGGGGCAGGCGGTGGAGCAGCAGGCGCACAGGATGCACTCATAGAGGCCATCGAGCTTGTCGCGGTCCTCCTTGGACTGCCGCCACTCTTTCTGCGGCGTGGGCGAGTCGGTCTTGAGCCATGGCTCGATGGCGCGGAGCTGCGCGTAGAACCGTGTCAAGTCCGGCACGAGGTCCTTGATCACCGGCATATGCGGCAGGGGATAGATGGCGATCGCGGCGCTCGGCGCATCGTCGGCATGCATGGTGCAGGCGAGGGTGTTGGTGCCGGCGATGTTCATCGAGCATGAGCCGCACACGCCTTCGCGGCAGGAGCGGCGAAAGGTGAGGGTGGGATCGATGGTGTTCTTGATCCAGATCAGCGCATCGAGCACCATCGGGCCGCACTCGTTCGTGTCGACCCAATAGGTATCGATGCGCGGGTTCTCGCCGGTTTCCGGATCGAAACGGTAGATGCGGTATTCGCGCCAGCGGCCTTCCTCGGCGCCAGCCGGCGGCGGGTTCCACGCTTTGCCCTTCTTGACCTTGGAGTTTTTGGGAAGCGTGAACTGGACCATGGCGCGCCTATTCCGACCCGGACTGTCGCATACAGGAGTTCCGGGCGCAAAGCCAAGCGCGAATTATACTGGAACCGGAGGTTACATAAGTAGGATGTGGTCGATGCGGGCCCGAGCCTCCGTCACACCCTCCGTCCAGCTCGGCTTGAGCACCGAATGGCGGCCGAGGATAGGCAAGTCCGGGCGCAAGGGGCGAACGCGCACCCGCCAAATGCGGCCTCTCCGTTCTCCCTCAATGGCGTATCCCCGATAGAGTGTTCTGACCACGTCGACATAGGCTTCGGTTGCCGCCTCTCAATCGGGATAACGTGGCAGGCGGCAAAAAGATCGGTCTAAGCCTTGAGCGGCCTCCTGGTATTTTTCCTGATCGGCTTCCGCACTGGCTTCGGCGGAAACGCGTCGAGAAGCGCGCGCACTTTGCGGGCGAGATCTTGCTGCGTGTAGGGCTTGTTCAGAAGATGGACGTCGGGATCGAGCCGGCCCTGGTGCACGATGGCGTTGCGCGTGTAGCCTGTGGTGTAAAGCACCGGCAGCCCGGGGCGCTTGTCGCGCGCGTGGATGGCAAGCACGCGTCCAGTGATGGCGCCCGGCAGCACCACATCCGTGAACAAAAGATCGATGCGCCTTTCTTCGGCCAATAGGCGCAGAGCCTCCTCGGCCTCGGCCGCCTCCAGAACTTTGTAGCCGAGATTCGCCAGCACCTCCTTCGCGTATTCGCGCACACCCTCATTATCCTCGACGACGAGAATGGTTTCCGCCTTCTTCGCCGAAGGCGCTGGGGTGGGATGTGCAGGTTTGCCAACCGGAGCTACGCCAATCTTCTCGCTGTGTTCGGCACGCGCCAGGTAGACCTTCACCGTCGTGCCGTGGCCCTGCTCACTATAAATGCGAATGTGGCCGCCCGACTGCTTGACGAAGCCGTGCACCATGGCAAGACCGAGGCCCGAGCCCTCGCCGCGCGGCTTGGTGGTGAAGAATGGCTCGAAGACCTTGTCGAGAATGTCGCGGGAGATGCCGCTGCCGGTATCTGTCACGCAAAGCAGCACGTACTGGCCCGGCTCGACATCGCCGAACTGCGCCGTATAGGCATCATCGAGATAGGCATTTGCGGTTTCGATGGTCAGATGGCCACCTCGTGGCATCGCGGCCTTCGCATTCAACGCAAGGTTTAGCATCACGCTCTCGACCTGATGCGGGTCGGCGAAGGTCGGCCAAAGGCCTGCTGCAAGAACCGTCTCGATGTTGA
>JBKPSQ010000014.1:0-8180 GCA_046735075.1 Pseudomonadota bacterium | reverse complement strand
CCCACTAACGGCGCAGCTCTTAGTAGCCTGTGAAAACGCGAGTGGCCGGGGCAAACCCGGCCATCACTGCGTCTGGATTGACGATTTTGCCTAGGCGGCTTCGGCGTCGGCCATGCCGAGCGCGTGGAGATAGGTGGTGAGCACCGCCTCTTCCTCGCGCCTCTTGTTCTCATCCTGCTTGCGCAGGCGAATGACCGTTCTGAGCGCCTTCACGTCGAACCCATTTCCCTTGGCCTCGGCATAGACCTCACGCAGATCTGCGGCGAGCGCCGCCTTCTCCTCTTCGAGCCGTTCGATGCGGGCAACGATGGTACGAAGCTGGTCTCTCGCTGATGTCTGAAGCTGCACTTTGCGTCACTCCCCGCCGCTTGATGATTCGGTGATGCGGAAAGCTTAGGTCGCGCCGATTTACGCCTACAAGTGGGGCGCCCTCGTTATCCCATTTATCCAAAGAGCGAGCAGCTAGCCGCGTTTGCGGCGCTTGGCCGCGATCTCGGTCTGGAACATCGCCTTCCAGGTCTCGTACGGCATGCGGTAGACGATCTCGCGCGCCTCTTCCTTGGAAAGCGTCACGCCCTTGGCGGCGGCGGCCTCCTGATACCAGTTCGAGAGACAGTTGCGGCAGAAGCCGGCGAGCTCCATCAGCTCGATATTCTGCACGTCATGGCGCCCGCGCAAATGCGCGACGAGCCGGCGGAAAACTTCAGCTTCCAGCTCAGTACGAGTCGTCTCGTCCAGGCGCGGGCCTGCCGTGCCCTGACCGTTTGCATCTCTCTGCCCAATGTCGGTGTAGGAGCCGTGCAGTTCGACGGCATGCAGCGGGCCGCCCAAGCGCATCACCTTGCCCAACACGTCGGCAAGCCGTGCCGCCCATTCGGCTTGGCCCTCGGGCCCGAGGATCAGATCCTGGCGAACTTCGATGAGCGCATGCGCGAGACCCCGGCGCGTGCCATGTCGGTAGAGCGTGTCGCCTTTGAGTTGTCCCGTATAAGGCGCGTTGTCGCCGACTACGATGCCGGGGACCGCCCTGAAGCCCTCGAGCAGGGGAAGCGCGAGCCGGGGGTCCTTGTCCCACAGCACGCCGACCGACCACGGCCGCGGCACCCCTTTCCAGGCTTGCGTGAAGCTATGCACCGATACGATGACCGGCGGTTTGCCGGCAGAGATGGCCGCGTCGATCGCCAGTTCGATCGCCTGGTGGTAAGGCGCGTAGTAGCGCTTAATTCTGTCGGCGACGGTCGCGTCGTCGATACCGGCATTGCCAGGGACCACCAGCCCATCCGAGACTTGCATGATCAGGGTTGGGTCATCGATCCCGCGGTTCGGATCGATGAGGAGGCGCGAGAAGCGGGACAGCAGCGCCGGTGCGCCGAGCATTTCCGCGAGGCGCTCAGCCACGCTGGCCGCCCCCAAGTCGTAGGCGATGTGGCGGTTGAGGTCCTCAAGCCTCAATCCCAGCGTGCCGTAGGGTTTGGGGATAGTGTTCTCGGCATGATCGCAGAGGATGAGGATGCCAGTCCTCAAATCCCCCTCGATGCTCCGGTAGGGCTTCTCGCCCAAATCTTCTTGTATCAAAGTGTCCAGACTTCGCTCCACGCGACCTTCCCTCGCGTCCACTTCTTTTTTGCGCCCAGGTACCCTCCGCGGCAAGAAAAAAGCTTGAGTACGGCCTAGGTTGCGACGCATTTACCCACGAGTTTCGGCAGGTCTTTTGCCTTGCCAAACTCGCCTATAATCGGCCTTTGTGGTCAGACAACCTCAACCAATTCGGTGCTATCTTTCGAATTCGTTAACCGAGATTCCAAGCCCTTAGAGGGATGATGCTCGCTTTTGACTTGACACGGCACGCGCGAAATCGCGCCCGTGCTTTTCACTCTTGCGCGGCCCGGAGGCTTTGGCCTTCGATGGCGCTCCTTTTCCTCTTGGTCATGGGAGCAGCTCCGGCCCATGCCGACCTCAAGCTCTGCAACACCACAGCAAGCCGGGTCGGCGTCTCGATCGGCTATAAAGACGCGGAGGGCTGGGCCACCGAAGGATGGTGGAACATCGCCTCGCATACCTGCGAGACCTTGCTCAAGGGCGTCTTGATCGGACGCTTCTATTATATCCACGCCGTCGATTATGACCGCGGCGGGGAATGGGCCGGCAATCTTTTCATGTGCACCGACGACAAATCCTTCACCATCCGCGATACCAAGGACTGCGCGAAGCGCGGCTACAAGAAGACCGGCTTCTTCGAAGTCGACACCGGCGAAGAGCGCGATTGGACCGTTCGCCTCACTGATCCCGAGGGCGAAGCGAAGTCCCAATGAGGCGCAATCGCCGGGTCAAGATCGTCGCCACGCTCGGTCCTGCCTCCAACAACGAAGAAACAATGCGCCGCCTGTTCGAAGCAGGCGCCGACGTGTTTCGCGTCAATATGAGCCACGCGACCCACGACGGGTTGCGCGACATCCATGCCATCGTGCGCAAGCTCGAACTGGAGTTCGCCCGGCCGATCGGCATCTTGGTCGACCTGCAAGGACCGAAACTCCGCATCGGCAAATTCGAGTCGGGGGCGATTAGGCTGACCGAGGGGGACGTTCTGAGCTTTACCCGCCGCGAGTCGGTCGGCGGCTTGGGGCGCGTGCACCTGCCCCATCCCGAGATCTTCCAAGCTGTGCAGCCCGGCCACACCATGCTCATGGACGATGGCAAGTTCAGGCTTCGGGTTGTCGAGGCAAGCGACGTTAGAATCGACGCCGAGGTGATGACGAGCGGTGTACTCGGCAGCCGCAAGGGCATCAGTCTGCCCGACACCGTGCTCCCGTTCGGTGCCATGACCGAGAAGGACCGCGCCGACGTCGAGTTCGCCTTATCGCTCGGAGTCGCCTGGATCGCGCTGTCCTTCGTGCAGCGCGCCGAGGATATTGCTGAGGCGCGCAAGCTCGCGCGCGGCCGATCGTCGATCATGGCCAAGATCGAGAAGCCCTCGGCGCTCAATCATCTGAAAGAGATCATCGATCTTGCCGACGCCATTATGGTGGCGCGCGGTGACCTTGGCGTCGAGATGCCGGTCGAGAAGGTGCCTGGGCTACAGAAGCAGATCACCCGGGCGGCGCGGAATGCCGGCAAACCGGTGGTGGTCGCGACGCAGATGCTCGAATCGATGATCTACGCTCCGGCGCCAACCAGGGCCGAGGTTTCGGACGTCGCCACCGCCGTGTTCGAAGGCGCCGATGCCGTGATGCTGTCGGCAGAATCGGCGGTCGGCAAATATCCCATCCAGGCGGTGGAAACCATGGACCGCGTGGCTCAGGAGGTCGAGCGCGATCCGCTCTATGAGGCCATCATCCACGCTCAGAGAATCGGCCCTGAGGCGACCGGCGCAGACGCCATCTCCGCGGCGGCGCGTACCGTCGCCGAGACCCTCAACCTCGCGGCCATTGTCTGCTACACCGCATCAGGCGCGACGAGCCTCAGAGCTGCTCGCGAGCGCCCACAGCAGCCAATCATCGCGTTGACCCCGATCCCGGCGACGGGGCGAAAGCTTGCGCTGGTCTGGGGGCTGCATTGCGTGCTGACCGACGACCCCCGCGACCTCGACGACATGGTCGCCAAGGCTTGCCGCATCGCCTATCAGGAAGGCTTCGCCCTTCCCGGACAGCGAGTGATCATCTCAGCCGGCGTACCGCTGGGCACGCCTGGCGCCACGAACTTGTTGCGTATCGCGTTCGTCGGCGATGAGACTGAGGACTATTAGATGTCCTGGCCCTCGACTTCGCGGGAAAGAGACTCGACCTCCTGGCGCGCGTCGTCGAGAAATGGATTGACCTCGAGCGCCTTGCGATAGGCTTGCAAGGCTTCTTTCTTCGCGCCCGTCGCTTGCAACACTACGCCCATATCCTTGATGGCGCTGTAATGCTTCGGGTCGATGTCGAGCGCACGCCTGAGATCGGCGAGCGCTAGCTGGTAATCCTTCTCCAAGAAGTGCACCGTCGCACGCCGATGCCAAGCTTCGGCATCGTTCGGCGCGAGATCCACGGTTGCGTCGAGAATCTTGAGGGCAAGATCGAGATCAGATTCCTTGATGAAGCGATCGGCGCGAGCCATCAACAAATCCACCGTGTCGCTACCCGAGAGAAGCCACAACTGCTCAATTGTCTCAGTGATCGGAGCGGCGTCGTGCGCATCATGCACCTTGCCGAGCTCATCGTAGAGCCTGGCGAGCATCTTCGGCCGCTCTACAGGATCTGACAGAGGCAGGTTGTCGGTTGAGAGATCGAGCTTGTCGCGCTTGCTCTCTTCCGTCGAACGCGGCGGTGGCCCGTCCCCGCCGCCTTGCTTGGTATCCGGCTTGGCCGCCTGACCGGGCGCACTCTCGCCCGGCGGCGCCATTTGTCCCGGTGCGATCTCGTCGGGCTCGATTAGCTCAGGTTCGCTCTCGCCAGGAGCGGCGCCCTCCAGCTGGTCGACGCGCGGCGAAGGGGATTCCTCGGCGGCGGCGTACCAAGAAGGACCAGTCGCAACGCAGCCAAACGCGAGGGCGGTAAGGCAAAACGACAGTGCACCGTAAGGCTTCAGCCAGAAGCTTGAGCCCGGCCGCATGATGTTAGCCTTGGCGGGCTTTGTAGCGGCGGTTGGTCTTGTTGATAACGTAAAGCCGGCCCCGCCGCCTGACCACGCGGTTGTTGCGATGGCGCTTGCGCAGAGCCCGGAGCGAATTCTTGATCTTCATGGCAAGCATCCATCGTTGCCGGAAAGGGTTGCGGCCCGGGCAATCAGCCTCTCAGGCGCGGGCGGACCATAAAAAGCGCCGCCCTCCCTGTCAACGATGCCACCGCACGGGTTGACACTTGCTGTAACCCGACCTAAACTTAACCATATGGTTAAGTATCAGGACGCCGCTCTCGATCGCACTTTTGCCGCGCTTGCCGACCCAACGCGCCGCGCCCTGCTCGCGCAACTCGAACTCCGCGACGGCGTTTCGGTCAGTGAGCTTGCCCGGCCTTTTCCGGTATCGCTGCCGGCAATCATGAAGCACCTCGATGTGCTGTCAGACGCGGGCCTCATCACACGGACAAAAACCGGGCGCACTGTATCCTGCCGGCTCGCAGCGGCTCCCATGCAGGAAGCTGTCGGCTGGCTTAACCGCTATCAGCGCTTCTGGTCCGAGCGCCTCGACCGCCTTGCCGCCTTCCTAGAGGAGGATGAGTCATGTCAGCCCAACCCGCCGTCGCCCCAAGGCCAAGTCTCACCCTCAAACGTCGTCTCAATGCGTCGCCGGAGAAAGTCTACGCCGCGTGGACCGACCCCGAAAAAATCGTGAAGTGGTTCGGTCCTGATTCAGGGGCGGTGAAACACGCTTCCGCTGATGTGCGGGTGGGTGGACGCTACGCCGTCCAATTCAGCACCGCGGATGGTGAGGAGCATAACGTCGGTGGGATCTATCGCGAGGTCGTGGCCAACGAGAAGCTCGTGTTTACTTGGGCATGGCGCACCATGCCCGAGCGAGAGTCGCTCGTGACCGTCCTCATTAAGCCTGAGGGGACAGGCTCGCTCCTTGCTCTCATCCACGAACAGTTCTTCGACGAGGCCGCACGGGACCGCCACGAGCAAGGCTGGACCGGCTGCCTCGACAAACTCGAGCGTTATCTTGCGTAACCGAAGGAGGCCACCATGGCACGGACTGCAACTAAACAACACGAAGCGGAGCATACGGACGCATCAGGCTGCGGGTCGCACGGCACGTTCTGCTGGAACGAGCTGATGACGCGCGACGTGGAGCGCGCCAAGAAATTCTACGAGGAAACAATCGGCTGGAGTTTCTCGCCGATGCCCATGGCCGATGGCGGCACCTATTGGTGCGCCATGGTTGGCGGCAAGCCCATCGCGGGCATCTTTCCGATTAACAAGGCCGAGTTCGACGGCGTGCCGGAGAGCTGGATGTCCTATCTCGCGGTAGACGACGTGGACAAGCGCGTCGCCAAAGCCGTCAAAGCCGGCGCCAAGCTCATGAAGCCGCTTTTCGACATTCCTGGCGTCGGCCGCATCGCCATCCTGCAAGAGCCTGGCGGCGGGGGCGTCGGCTGGATGACTCCGGTCAGCGCTTAGCTGCTCGCCCCCAACCTGTGGAGTTCGCTATGCAGCACAACATCGTCTCTGAGAAAGAATGGCTTGCAGCGCGCAAAGCGCTGCTTGCCAAGGAGAAGGAGTTCACGCAGGCACGCGACGCGCTAAGTGCAGAGCGTCGCACCCTGCCTTGGGTCAAGGTTGAGAAGCCTTATGTCTTCGACACGCCTCAGGGCAAAAAGACGCTCGCCGACCTGTTCGGCGGCAAGAGCCAGCTCATCATCTATCATTTCATGCTCGGCCCTGGATGGGAGGAAGGCTGCTCAAGCTGCTCCTATCTCGCCGATCATTTCGACGGCGCGCTCATCCATCTCGCCCATCGCGACGTGGCGTTTGTCGTGGTTTCGCGCGCGCCGCTGCCAGAGATCGAGGCCTACAAGAAGCGGATGGGCTGGCGCTTTCCTTGGGTCTCTTCGTTCGGCAACGACTTCAACTTCGATTACCACGTGTCGTTCTCGAAGGACGAGCTCGCCAAGGGCGAGATCTTTTACAACTACGACGTGATCGAAGATCCGCAGTACCAAAACGACGAGCTTCCAGGTGCGAGCGTCTTCTACAAGGACACGAGCGGGACCGTCTTCCACACCTACTCGGCCTACGCGCGCGGGCTCGACATTCTGGTCGGCACTTACAACTTTCTCGACTTAGTGCCCAAAGGCCGAGATGAGGACGAGCTGCCGTGGACCATGGCCTGGGTGAGGCGCCACGACGAATACGAGGACGCCACGCAATCTAAAGCGTGCTGCGGCTCGGAAGCCCGCAAGGACGACGCGGCCTAACCACAAAGGTCGCCTGTCAAACGCAAGTCACAGAGGAGCAAATCATGGCGATCGCCACGCAAAAGATCATGCCGTGTTTGTGGTTCGATACGGAGGCGGAGGAGGCGGCGAACTTCTATTGCTCCGTCTTCAAGAATTCCCGCATCAACCAGATTAGCCGCTACAGCAAGGAGGGTCATGAAATTCACGGGAGAGAGGCGGGCTCGGTCATGGTGGTCGCCTTCGAACTCGAAGGGCAGAAATTCGTGGCGCTGAACGGCGGCCCGCAGTTCAAGTTCAGTGAGGCGATCTCTTTCCAGGTCCATTGCGACAGCCAGAAAGAGGTCGACTATTTCTGGGACAAGCTCACGGACGGCGGTGAAGAAGGTCCGTGTGGCTGGCTCAAGGACAAGTTCGGCCTGTCTTGGCAGGTGGTACCGACCACCCTGATCGAGATGGTCAGCGATCGTGACCCTGCGAAAGTTCAGCGCGTGACCAAGGCGTTCCTGCAGATGAAGAAGTTCGACATCTCGGCGCTCGAACGCGCCTTCGAAGGACAAAATCTATGACCACACAACCCGCAATCAAAACAAAACCGAGGGTTATCACGGCCGAGGGAAAAGAGTTCACTATCTCGCGTGTCATCGCGGCTCCGGTCGAGCGCGTGTGGCGGGCGTGGACCGACGCAAGCCTGCTCAAGCACTGGTGGGGACCGAAGGATTTCGAGATCGTCTCGACCAAGGTCGATCTCAGGCCCGGTGGCATCTTCCACTACCATCTGAGATCGCCGGACGGCCACGACATGTGGGGCAAGTTCACCTATCACGAGATCGTGCCGCAAAAGCGTCTTGTCTTCGTGGTTAGCTTTTCTGACGAGGCGGGAGGCGTGACGCGGCACCCGCTGCATGAGAAGTGGCCGCTCTCGATCCTTTCGACCGTGACCTTCGCGGAAGCAAACCGCAAGACCACGGTGACCGTGAGATGGATCCCCGTGGATGCGACCGAGACCGAGCGGAAGACATTCGAAGAGGGCCGCGATTCGATGAAGGCCGGCTGGACCGGAACGTTTGATCGCCTCGACGACTATCTGGCCAGGGCTTGAGGCGCGGGTGCCTTAGCAGTCCGAATTTCAATGGGAGCATGCGATGAAACTCAATCCCTATTTGCTGTTCGATGGAAAATGCGAAGAGGCTTTCAAATCCTACCAGAAGATCCTCGGCGCCGAGGCTGCGCTCGGCGTACTCGAGCGCAAGCTATCGGCAAAGACTTGGGCTACGGGCGACAGCTTCACCATGGCGGACTGTGCTGCCG
>JBKPSQ010000013.1:0-4351 GCA_046735075.1 Pseudomonadota bacterium | reverse complement strand
CCACCGCAGTCTACGACGATAACCGGCTGTGCTGCCTGGTCATGGGCACCAACGACCTGATCAAGGAATCGCGCGCCCGCACCCTGCATGATCGCTTCGCCGTGGTGCCCTGGCTCGCCATCACGCTGGTCGCCGCCCGCGCCTACCGCCTCGACATCATCGACGGCGTCTATAACGACTTCAAAGACGAGCTTGGCTTGCGCGAGGAATGCGAGCGCGGACGCACGCTCGGCATGGACGGCAAGACGCTGATCCACCCGAGCCAAGTCTCGCCCTGCAACGAGATCTTCTCGCCGACGCGCGAGGAGGTCGAGTGGTCGCGTAAGATCATCGAGGCGTTCAGCCGGCCTGAGAACAAGCAGAAGGGCGTTATCGTGGTGGAAGGCCGCATGGTGGAACGGCTGCATCTCGGCATGGCTGAGCGCACAGTCTCGATCGCCGAGCAGATACGTCAAATGGAGGTGGCATGCGCCGAGCCCGATGAGCGAGCCCTTGCTTCGCCCTGAGCGCCACGCCATAACCCGCGGTCGTTAGGGCAAGCCATGCAAAAGACCAAGACCAAGACCCGCGTGTTCTCGGGGGTGCAGCCCACCGGCAATTTGCACCTCGGCAACTATCTCGGCGCCATCACCAAATTCGTGGCGCTCCAGGCCGAGCATGACTGCCTCTATTGCGTGGTCGACATGCACGCCATCACCGTGTTCCAGGATCCCGACGAGCTCACGCACAACACGCGCGAGGTGACGGCGGCATTCATCGCCTCGGGTATCGATCCCGGGCGCCACATCGTGTTCAACCAAAGCCAGGTGTCAGGCCACGCCGAGCTTGCCTGGATCTTCAATTGCGTGGCGCGCATCGGCTGGCTCAACCGCATGACGCAGTTCAAGGAGAAGGCCGGCAAGGACCGCGAGAATGCGTCCGCCGGCCTCTATGTCTATCCGAACCTGATGGCCGCCGACATTCTGCTCTATCACGCGACGCATGTGCCGGTCGGCGAGGACCAGAAGCAGCATCTCGAGCTCGCCCGCGACATCGCGCAGAAATTCAACAACGACTTCGCCAAGACCATCGCGCGCGCGGGCTACCCGGACGGCTTCTTCCCGCTGCCCGAGCCGCTGATCACCGGCCCGGCCACGCGGGTGATGAATTTGCGCGACGGCACCAAGAAGATGTCGAAATCGGACGAGTCGGATATGACCCGCATCAATCTGACCGACGATGCCGACGCCATCGCCAAGAAGATCAGGAAGGCGAAGACCGACCCCGAGCCGCTGCCGTCAGAGGTGAAGGGGCTCGAAACTAGGCCGGAGGCCGACAACCTGGTCGGCATCTATGCCGGGCTTGCCGACGTCACGAAGGAGACGGTGCTACGCGACTTCGGCGGCTCGCCCTTCTCGAAATTCAAGGACGCACTCGCCGAGCTTGCCGCGAGCAAGCTGACGCCGATCGGCGATGAGATGCGCCGCCTGATGGCCGATCCGGTCGAGATCGATCGCATCCTGGCTGACGGCGCGCGGCGAGCTCACGGCATCGCCGATCCGATCCTCGCCAAGACCAAGGATATCGTCGGCTTCATCCGCAGCTCAGCTTAGGCGCTTGCCTCGACGCCGGTGCCGATCGGGCAGGACACGCCGGTACCGCCGAGCCCGCAATAACCGTGCGGGTTCTTGGCGAGATATTGCTGGTGATAGTCCTCCGCAAAATAGAACTCTGGCGCCGGCAAGATCTCGGTGGTGATGGAGCCAAGCCCCTTCGCGCGAAGCGCTTTCTCGTAATTCGCCTTCGATACCTCCGCCGCACGCTTCTGCGCCTCCGAGAAATAGTAGATGCCGGAGCGATATTGTGTGCCCACGTCGTTCCCTTGGCGCATGCCCTGCGTCGGGTCATGCGCCTCCCAGAACACCTTCAGAAGCTCGTCATAGCTAACGCGCTTCGGATCATAGACCACGAGCACCGCCTCGTTATGCCCAGTACGGCCCGAGCAGACCTCCTCGTAGGTCGGATTCGGCGTGAGCCCTCCGGCATAGCCCACCGCAGTGACATACAGGCCTGGCGTCTCCCAGAACTTGCGCTCCGCGCCCCAGAAGCAGCCGAGCCCGAACACAGCCATCTCCAAGCCTTGCGGATACGGCCCCTTGAGTGAGGCGCCGTTCACGAAATGGGTCTTTGCTGTGGGGATGGCAGTTGGCCGGCCAGGCAGCGCCTGATCGGGCGAGGGTATTGAGAGAGGCTTGCGCTTCAGCGTGAACATGGAGGTCTCCGTTTCCAGTGAGAAAGAGCTTCCCCCGACAAATCCCCTAATTGATGAATACCTCGACCGGCTTGCGCTTCTGTCCGAGCCAATAGAGCAGGACCCCGAGGATGCCGAACACGACCCAGGTGGGAGCGTGCAGGATGGTGGTGATAACCGGATCCCATAGATAGGGACCGGCAGTGCCCGTGACCCAGGCTTTGGCGGCGTCGAGGCTCTGGGCGTTCAGCGCCTTCCACTGCTCGCCCATCGGCGTGACCACCCATGCGCCGCCACCCGCGAGACTTTTGGTGGCGTCGATCACGGCGGCGACCATGGCAAGCAAGAGAAACCAGACGCCTAAGAGGCGTATGAGAGTAAGCATGACCTTCTATAGCGGGTGATTGCTTCCCCGCTTACATAGTCCATTGCCGGCCGGCGTTCAAATCAGGCTTGCTTGAACCGGGCGTGAACAGGCAGACGGCTCAGAGCTTTGCTTGAACCTCGGAGACGCTTCGCTATAGTCGCGGCGCTTTTTCCAAGGAGAGGTGGCCGAGTGGTCGAAGGCGCACGCCTGGAACGCGTGTAGGCGGGCAACCGTCTCGTGGGTTCGAATCCCACCCTCTCCGCCACATGTGCCCTGTTTTTATTTGCTCAGTCCCAAAAAGGCTGCGCCGGCGAAATGCCAAGGTTCGGGATCACTTCCGCGCTATATTGTCGGGACGAGGGCAGACGGCGGAGGAGCCGCGAATGCGTAACCAACGATCGTAGCTGCCGGCCTAGCTCTCCTGCTTACCGCATCACTGACCTGGAACGTGAATGCGACCACGTTGACCGGGGTCGGAGCGCCCTTCGCTTCGCCGGTTCAGACCGTGGCCTGCTGGTGCGGATGGCTGGGGCGCTCAACGGCAGCGCTCAGAGGAGGACGATCGTACCGATGCTCTTGTAGCCGAGCGAGTGCCCTTAGAGCGCCACCACGCATGCGATGTTCGGCCCATCAGACCCAGTTCTATTGCCAATCCAACCTCTGCCACTGGCAAGCATCGTCTATGACGTGCATCTGACAGAATGAGCCGTCTACCCGCTCAGGGATTGGTCATTTTGTCCCAGCGCTACTAGACCTCAGCGATCTGCATAGGCCTGCGAGATACCCTTTTGAGCACCGATTTTTTCGGTCGCGCAAAAAGGAGAGGAAACTATGAAAAAAGTCGTTGCAGTAATCCTGTCGCTCGGACTGACGGTGGCTTTCGCTGGCCCAACCATGGCCGCTGCCAAGACTCCGACCACCAAGGCCGCTTGCGAAAAGGCGAAAATGTCGTGGGATGATGCCACCAAGAAGTGCACCAAGCCCAATATGTAGAATCAGTTAGCAAGTGACCTTGCAATGAAACGGCCTCAGGATGCCAATCTGGGGTCGTTTCTTTGTCTCAGCATGGCTGAAGCTCGTGTCCACCAGTACGTAATCCCTAATCGCCGCAATGGTTGCGCTCTTTGCCGCGCCAGTGGTTGGCGTAGCGGCGGGATGCTCGGCGAATCACTATGAGACGACGTGCAATGGAGATTCATCCTGCCAATGGGATTCCAAGAAGTCTAAATGCACCAAGAAAGATTCAGGCGGTCCTTCTTGTTCGAAGCACGCGGAGTTCTATTGCGAAGTGAATGGGTGCCATTCGGATAGCGAAAAACGGCAGTGCACAGGCAAGAAGAGCTGAGCGGCGGCATCGGCCGCGCGGCGGGATCATCACATCAGTTCTTTGCCTCCGACCCTGGTGTGTTTTTGGTCGGGTCCGGCGTATCGGGATTGGAAGCCCCAGTGTTTTTTCCGGGCTCCGGTGCAGGTACGACGACAATCGCCGGGGCGTTTGGATCATACGGCATAGCGGGTGCCGTCAAATCGGAGCCGGGAGGCGGGGCCTCTACCGCGCTTTCCGCCAGTACGGGCGTTCCGGCCAAGAGCAAGACCGCGAACGTCAAACTAATTGCCGTGGATTTCATCTGATTAGCCTCCTTCGCAGTGGTGCAAGGCAAACTGCCGGAAGTAACCGGGGTTCCGATTTGGACTATTTGCTCATTTAACGACGTCGTCGGAACACCTACCAAGTTTTTTGGAGCGTGCTAGAC
>JBKPSQ010000012.1:0-11762 GCA_046735075.1 Pseudomonadota bacterium | reverse complement strand
CACTCAGATATCTCTGGTGTGGATCCTTTTTTGCAGCGTGCAGGTCACCGTTGCCTGTTTCATCAAAAAACAGACGGTATCGTTTGGAGGAATGGATGAAGGTCACGGCTAAGAAGAAGCCCTATGAACAACAGCTGGAGCGATTCAAGGAAGCCGCCAGGATGCTTGGTTGCGACGAAGATGAGGCAGCATTTGAAACGAAGATGAAGAACATCCGCAACGCACAGGCGCCGAAACAACCACACGAAAAGCCAAAGAAGCGTTCGTAGCCAATCTCCTTGGAGACCGCCCAGACTCTTGTTGTTTGCCTTTGGAGTTGTCCGAAGGCACGGCGACAAGCGCCCGTGCAATCCCGCACGTCCCGATCGTGAAGGAGGGGGAAAGCCCCGTTCGGATATGAGACGGGTAGTTTGATTCGTTAAAAGAGTCAAAGGGGGCGCGGGGGACTCGAACCTCCGACCTCCCCTTTACGAAAAGGGCGCTCTATCCAACTGAGCTAGCGCCGTACAAGGTCGCGAACTTGTCGCGACTGGTACTCCTGAATTGCATCTAACCTATCACATTCTATGACAATGGCGGGTGGGCATCGTGGATGGCCGGGATCCTCGGATCAAATCCGAGGACAGGCAAGCCCGGCCATGATGAGTTTGTGGGTTCACGCGGTGAGAACTTGCCATCGCGACGGCGAGAAAATCTTCGGCGCGGGACAGAGATTTGAATGGGACAGCGGCGCGGGCTGCCGCCTAAGAGCGAAGCCGCAAAGCCCGCGGCAAAGCCTCATAGCGCTCGCCTAGCTCGAGCTCCAATATTGCGGCGAGCAACGTTTGGTCGGATTCTATTTCCGCCGCGAGCTTGGCCCAGGTCTTTGCCAGAGCCGTCAAATTCTCGCGCAGCTCTGGCCGGCGCGCACGTTCGGCAAGCCGCAGACAGCGCGCCGCGTTAAAGCGGCATTGGTGGGGATCACCCGGCATGGCTCCCGTCCTCTGTTCATGCAGGCGGGAGTCTTGTGCTCTCAGCCACCGGGGCCTGTTGTGATTATGTCCCCGTGATGACCGACCCTGCGCCTTTCATGCATCAATAGCGAGTCATTTCTCTTCCTGACGCGGATGTGCGACGGCGGACGCCCAGCTCAATTCTGTCTTGTCTCGGTGGTACTCTTTTGAGGTCGTTCAGACAGCGAAATGGAGGTTTGAAGTCGTCCGAACAGCGGAATGGAGGCCCAAAATGCATTGGAAACATTTGCTCGCTGCGACATTCGCCCTGCTTCTCGTTCCAGTGTTTGCGCCAAGGGCAATGGCGATGACCGAGGAGGAGGCGCACGCCATCGGCGTCGACGCCTACCTTTATTTCTATCCGCTCGTGACCATGGATCTCACGCGGAAGCAACTCACCAATCAGGAGCCAACCCCGGGCGGCATGGGCGGCCCGATGAACCGCTTCGCCAATATCGGGGCGTTTCCCACCGCCGACATGAAGACCGTCGTCAGGCCGAATTTTGATACGCTCTATTCGAGCGGCTGGCTCGATTTGACCAAGGAGCCAATGGTCGTCTCGGTGCCCGATACCGGCGGGCGCTATTACCTGCTGCCTATGCTCGACATGTGGACCGACGTATTCGCCTCGCCTGGCTGGCGCACGACAGGCACGGCGGCAGCCAACTTCCTCGTCACGCCTCCCGGCTGGACCGGCACGGTGCCCGCCGAGTTCGTGCAGATCAAAGCGCCCACGCCGTATGTCTGGATCATCGGCCGCACCAAGACCGACGGTCCGGCGGATTACGATGCGGTCCACAAGATTCAGGCCGGCTACAAGATCACGCCGCTATCGCAATGGGGCAAGGAGCCCGTTGCGCCGGAGGTCAAGATCGATCCCTCCATCGACATGAAGACGCCGCCGAAGGAGCAGGTCGACACCATGCCGGCGGCAAAATTCTTCGCCTATGCCGCCGAGCTGCTCAAGCTGCACCCGCCACACATCACCGACGAGCCGATCATTGCGCGTTTGAAGCGCGTCGGCTTCGAGGCAGGCAAGAGCTTCGATCTCGACGCGACCGATCCGGCCGTCAAGAAGGGGCTGGAAAATGCCCCAGAGGACGCGCATGCGCTCATGCAGTGGAAAGTCCCGACGCTCGCACGCGTCGTGAATTATTGGTCGATGAACACCGACACTATGGGTGTCTACGGTAATTACTATCTGAAGCGCGCCATCGTCGCCCAGGTCGGGCTCGGCGCCAACTTGCCGCAGGACGCAATCTATCCCCTTAATCTCGGTGACGCGGAGGGCAAGCCGCTGGACGGCGCCAACAATTACACGATCCATTTCGACAAAGGACAAGCGCCGCCGGCCCAAGCCTTCTGGTCGGTCACCCTCTACGACCTCGAAGGATTCCAAGTGGCGAATGCGCTGAACCGCTTCGCCCTCTCGAGCTGGATGCCGTTCAAATACAATCCGGACGGATCGCTCGACCTTTATTTCCAGAGTGAAAGCCCGGGCGGCGACAAGGAGGCGAATTGGCTGCCCGCACCTAAAGGGCCGTACAATCTGACGATGCGGCTATATGCGCCGAAGTCGGAGGCCCTTACCGGCAAATGGAGTCCGCCTCCGGTTGTGAAGGTGCAGCAGCTCATCACGCTTCCCGCTCAATAAAGAGCGCGTGCCGCAGCTTTTGGCTCGCGCCGCAGCTTTTGGCTTAAAGCGCTGGGCATGGAGCATGCAGTTCAAGTCTGCCGCGGCGATCGGCGCCCGCGGCAAAGCGCAGCGCGTGCGTCACCCGCGCTCACTCGTAGCCTGACGACAAGCGCTTACTTGCCTGGCCGGCGACACATCCCGTGATCGCCACCTCAACCAAGGCAAGGAGACTCCCCCATGCTTCGCAATACTGCCATCGCGCTCGCCGCCGCTTCGCTGATGCTCGGCGCCGGCGCGCTCACCCCGGCTCTCGCCAACTACTCCCAGTGCGACGAGCAGCCCAATGCCGAAGGCTGCCCGACCTATGCGGCTCCAGCCCCGAACGGTCAGGCCGCGGTCAGGCACATCACCAACAGCCGCCACGCATCGGAGCGTGTGACGTCCCGGAAATTGGGAAGCCCGTTCACGGCCGCTCACGGCATGACGGCGTACTGATCGAACAAGCCCGTTCGATAGTCCCTCCATCCTTCCCTCGCCGGGAGGATGGAGGTGGCTTAGCCCCCGTGGCGGAGTGTCACAACACCGTCATGGCTCCGTAAAAAATCCGAGAGATTATGCTCCCGTGGCAAAATCCGGGGGCGGACGATGCGAACCAGTGAATGGATTCGATGGGGGATCGTTGCTTCGATCATTTGGACGATAGCCGCAGGCAATGCCGGCCTGCACTTCGCCGTGTCCCCCGCGACCTCAGCCTATTCGACATGCGTCAGCAGCCCCGACGCCAATCTCGACGACTGCAAACGCAAGCTGCATGAAGATTGGTCTCTGTACAGCGGCGACCGGGTCACCTATGCGTCTCTGGCCAGCCTCGCGCCTGTGCTGATTGCCTGGCTGGTCGCCTACGCGCTGGTCCCATCGTTGCGGCGACGCAACCCCGGCGTCCGGGTGAGCGCCTAAGCGACGGCGAGGAATTCCTCGGCGCGGAACAGCGATTTGAACGGAACGCCTTCCTTGGCGTAGAGGTCGGCGGCGCCTTCGCCGCGGTCGAGGATCGACAGCACCAGCGCGACCTTGGCTCCGGCTTCCTCTACTGCCTTCACCGCCTCCATGGCAGAGCCGCCGGTCGTGGTCACGTCCTCGAGGATCACCACCATCTTGCCGGAGATGTCGGCGCCGTCCACGCGCTTCTTGGTGCCGTGATCCTTCACGGTCTTACGCACGAAGAAGCCGGCGAGCCTCCGGCCGAACTCAGGGCTGCGCATGGCGACCGGCGCAATCAGCGGGACCGCGCCCATCTCCAGCCCGCCGATGCAGTCGGCCTTCACATCTTGCAGCTCATGGAGGATCAGCTCGGCGAGCAGATTCGCGCCGTCGGGGTCGAGCATCGTCGGCTTCATGTCGAAATAAAAATCGCTCTCGCGGCCCGAGGCGAGGGTGATCTTGCCGCGCCGGAACGCGCGCTCTTTGAGAAGTGCGAACAGCTTGTCGCGGGCGTTGTCGGTTGTGTTCTGTTTGCTCATGCCTGCCCCGATTCGTCATTGCCGGGCTCGTCCCGGCAATCCAATGAAGACCTTCCGCCATTATCAGTGCCCTATTGGATGCCCGGGACAAGCCCGGGCATGACGACTGAAAAGGCGGTCGGGGTTACATACAACGGCACAGGCGCGCGTCAAATGCGGGAGGCGAGCTTGAGCACGAGGCGCTCGGCGAACGGGCTTTCGAGCTCGGGCGATTTGCGCGTGCGCCTGATCGCGTCCTGGATGAGTGGCAGCGCCTGGGCAAGCCGCGTGGCGCCCCAGCGCTTGCAATGAGCGAGGAACTGCGGCTCGCGCTTGAAATGGGGGCGGGGCCTGAGCGACCGCACCGCGTCCTCGAAACTGCCGCCGGCGCTTTGCGCCGCCGCCACGCGATGAAGCTGGGTGAAGTGCCGGCCAAGCGCCGCGAGCGCGGCGGCATTGTCGGTGCCGGCGGCAGCGAGGCGTTGCAGCTCGCGGAGAGCGATGGCGGGATCGCCGCCGCTCGCGGCATAGACGAAATTCTCGAGCGCGGTCTCGGCCGCGTCGCCTACGATCGCCTCGACGTCGTCGGCGCTGATCGTCTTTCCGCCCGCGGCATAGAGCGCGAGCTTGGCGACCTCCGAGCGTGACAGTGCCTGGTCGGCGCCGAGCCGCGTCATGAGGTAAGTGCGCGCGTCCGAATCGATGCTGAGCCCGGCCTCGGCAAGCTCGTCGTCGATCATGCCAGCGAGCGCGCGCTCGTCGCTGTAGCAGGGAAGGGCGACCGCGGTCTTGTCCTTCTCGAAGACTTTGCGCAGGCCTGAGTCGGGCCGGAGATTGCCGGCCTCGACGATGAGAAAATTCTCCGACGGCTCTGCCAGCGTCGCCTTGAGCGCGGCGGTATCGAGTCGCTGGCCGGCCGTGACCCTGACCACGCTGCGGTCGGCGAACATCGGCTTGACGCGAAGCTCGACCTCGATGCGCGCGGGATCTTCGCCCAAGTCGCGGTCGTCGAGGCGGACCGTCTCGGTGTGGCCTCGGCCCTTGCGTGCGAACGTCTCGGCAAGCGCGCTTGCCCGCTCGGCGACGAGGCCCGCGTCAGGCCCGTAAATAAGGACGGCGCGGCAGGAAGGGTCGGGCGATTTCAGAAAACGCGCGACGCCCGATGACTTGATGGCAACCATGTCTGATGGGATATAGAGGCGACGACGGCTAACGCCTAGGCGGCGGTGTTCATATAGGCCGCAATCCGCGTCCTGATGCTGTCGGCGATGGTGCGCGCGGCGCGGTTCTCGGCGTCGTAACGGGCGCGCACGTTGGCGAAGATCTCCTGGAAGCGGTTATAGGGCGCCCGCGAGATCGCCGTGCCCTGGAGCAGCACCTTGCCCATTGGGTCCATCAGCTTAAAGGTGGCGTCGAGCTGGTAGACCTGGCCGGTGGCGTCGCCGGTGATCTCCACGAGCTGATCGGTCAGGCTCTCCTTGATGGAGATGTCGAGCTTGTAGCGCGACGGAGCGCCGTAGCCGCCGCCGGTGGTGGCGAAGATCAACTCATTGCGGATCTTCTGGCCAACGCGGCCGGGAATGGGGTCGATCTCGACGCCGGCCATAACATTGGCGAGCTTCTCGCCGCCGGCCGTGGTGCCGCCGTAAAGCGGCTGGAAGCCGCAGCCGCCGACCGCGCAGGCGGCCGCACTCACCGCTATGGCGATGGCGAGACTACGCCACGACATTGATGACCCTCTGTGGCACGACGACCACCTTTTTTATTTTACGTCCCCCGATGGCGCGCACGACATTGTCGAGCTTTAGCGCCGCAGCTTCAATATCTTCCTTCGCGGCGTCCCGCGCAATCGTCAATTCATCCCGCCTTTTGCCATTCACCTGAACCGCGATTGTGACGGTTTCCTCGAGCAAAAGCGCGGGATCGGCCTTGGGCCAAGGCTCCTCGGCAACCAGGGTTTTATGGCCGAGTATGGCCCAGGATTCCTCGGCAAGGTGGGGCATCATTGGAGCAACAATACGGACGAGGATTTCCGCTGCTTCGCGGAGCGCCGCTAGCGCCTCGGGGGTGGCCGCCCCGCCTGCCCCCTCGCGGACGGCGGCTTCCAGCAAGTTGATCAAAGTATAGATGTAAGCAACGGCGCTGTTGAATCGGAGCTCTTCTATCGCCTTGGTGACGCGATCTATGGCTTTATGGGCGTCGCGCCTGATGGGCGCAGACTCGGCAAGTCTATCGCGCCCGTCGAGCGGCTTAGGCGCGAGCTTGGCGACCTCGCCGATGAGCCGATAGACCCGCTGAACGAATCGGTGGGCGCCTTCCACCCCGGCCGAGGTCCATTCGATGTCGCGCTCTGGCGGCGTGTCGGACAGCATGAACCAGCGCGCGGTGTCGGCGCCGTAGCTCGCGATGATGGTATCGGGGTCGACCACGTTCTTCTTGGATTTCGACATCGATTCGACCGCACCGATCGTGATCGGCTCTCCGGTCTTGATATGCAGCGCCTTGCCGTCGCGCTTGGTCACTTCCTCCGGCAACACCCATTTGCCGTGCTGGTCCTTGTAGGTCTCGTGCGTGACCATGCCTTGGGTAAACAGGCCCCTGAACGGCTCGTCGAGCTTGGTGTAACCGGTCTCGTGCATGGCGCGGGTGAAGAACCGCGCATAGAGCAGATGGAGGATCGCATGCTCGACGCCGCCGATATATTGGTCGACCGGCATCCAGTAGCCGACCGCGTTGGTGTCGACCGGCTCGGACGAATGCGGCGAGGTGAAGCGGGCGAAGTACCAGGACGAATCGACGAAGGTGTCCATGGTGTCGGTCTCGCGCGTGGCCGGGCCGCCGCAGGTCGGACACGTGACATGCTTCCAGGTGGGATGCCGGTCGAGCGGGTTACCCGGCTTGTCGAACGTCACGTCGTCAGGAAGCTTCACGGGTAGATCTCTCTCCGGCACCGGCACGATGCCGCAGATCGGGCAGTGGATCATGGGGATGGGGCAGCCCCAATAGCGTTGGCGCGAGATGCCCCAATCGCGCAGGCGATATTGTGTCTGGCGTTCGGCTTGCGGGTTGCCCTTCACTTTCCGCGCGGTGAGATGTCCGGCGATCTTCTCCTTGGCCTCCTCGACGCTGAACCCATTAAGGAAGTCTGAATTGATCATGGTGCCGTCGCCGGTATAGGCCTCGTCCCCGATCCTGAAGCGCTTTGGATCCTCGCCCGGCGGTAGCACCACGGGGATCACTGGCAGGTCTTCGTTGTGGGCAAATTCGAGGTCGCGCTCATCGTGCGCGGGGCAGCCGAAGATCGCCCCGGTGCCATATTCCATGAGGATGAAATTGGCGATGTAGACGGGAAGCTCGGCATCCGCGATCACCGGATGGCGGACGCGCACGCCAGTGTCCAAGCCCTTCTTCTCCTGCGTCTCGAGCTCGGCCGCGGTCGCGCCGCCGCGCTGACACTCGGCGATGAAAGCTCTGGCAGCCGGGTCGTCCTCGGCGAGCGCCTTGGCGAGCGGATGGTCTGGCGCAATGGCGATGAAGCTCGCCCCGAACAGCGTGTCGGGGCGCGTGGTGAACACCTCGATCAGCTCATGGTCTTTGGGTGCGGTGGCCTTGATCGTCTCGAAGCGAATGAGGAGGCCCTCCGAGCGGCCGATCCAGTTCGCCTGCATCAGCTTGACCTTCTCCGGCCAGCGGTCGAGCTTCTGAAGCGCCTCGAGCAGGTCCTCGGCGTAATCGGTGATCTTGAACACCCACTCGGGCTGCTCGCGCTGCTCGATCAGCGCGCCTGAGCGCCAGCCGCGTCCATCGATGACTTGCTCGTTGGCGAGCACGGTTCGATCGACCGGGTCCCAATTCACTTTGCGCGTCTTGCGGTCGACCAGGCCGGCCTTCAGCATGTCAAGGAAGAGGCGCTGCTGCTGGTGATAGTAGTCGACGTCGCAGGTGGCGAGCTCTCGGCTCCAGTCGAGTGACAGTCCCATGCTCTTGAGCTGGCCGCGCATGGTGGCGATGTTGTCGTAGGTCCAGGTGCCGGGATGGATGCCGCGCTCGATCGCGGCGTTTTCTGCCGGCAGTCCGAAGGCATCCCAGCCCATGGGGTGCAGCACGTTGTTGCTTTTGGCGCGCATATAGCGGGCGACCACGTCGCCCATGGTGTAGTTGCGCACATGGCCCATATGAATGCGCCCCGAAGGATAGGGGAACATCTCAAGAACGTAGTATTTCGGGCGCGGGTCATCCTCGGAGGCGCGGAAGATGCCGCGCTTCTCCCACTCAGCCTGCCAGTGCTTCTCGCGTTTCGGCGCGTCGTAGCGTTCCGCCGCCATTCTCGATCGTTCCGCTTGGGTGGTTACCGACTTGGTAATGCAGTTATCGAGCCTAAATGGGCGAAACGGTCAAGTTACGCTCCGGCGAAAGCCTGATAGATAGCCGCTGATGGAGGAAGAACACGACGCTTCCAGCGAGGTAGCTGGACGGCTCCGCCTGGTCCGGCAGGAGATGGCGCTTGCCGCGGAGGCCGCCGACCGCGATCCTGCTTCGGTGCGCCTTGTTGCCGTGACCAAGACCGTGCCGGCTGACGCCATCGAGGAGGCGATCGGCGCTGGCCAGCGCCTCTTCGGTGAGAACAGGGTGCAGGAGGCGCGCGGGAAATGGCCCGCATTGAAAGAGCGGCATCCTGATCTCGAACTTCATCTCATCGGTCCGCTGCAAACCAATAAGGTGCGCGACGCAGTCGGGCTGTTCGATGTCATCGAGACCGTGGATCGTCCTAAGCTTGCCCGCGCGCTTGCCGAGGAGATGGGTCGTGCAGGAAAGAACCCGCGCCTCTTCGTTCAGGTCAACACCGGAGAGGAGTCGCAAAAGGCCGGGGTGCTCCCCGCGGAAACCGACGAGTTCGTCGCGCTATGCCGCGATACGTTCGGTTTTTCAGTGGAAGGGTTGATGTGCATCCCGCCGCTCGACGAGGAGCCGGCCATGCATTTCGCGCTGCTCACCAAGATCGCCGAGCGGCTCCGCATCAAAGAGCTCAGCATGGGCATGAGCGGAGATTTCGCGCGCGCCATTCAGTTCGGCGCCACCTATGTGCGCATCGGCACCGCCATTTTCGGCGCGCGCCCGCCGGTGGATTAGCACACCACCCAAATCGCCGAGCCGGCGCGAAGCTCTGCGAGGAGCGCGAGGAGGTCGCGGCGGTGAAGCGCGACGCATCCCGCCGTCGGTGTCAGGCCGGGACGCGCCAAATGAACGAAGATCGCGCTGCCCCTGCCGCGCACGCGCGGCCTGTCGTTATAGCCGAGCACGATTACCACATCGTAGAGGTGGTCCTCACGCATGAGGCGGTCGGCGGCGCTGCTGGCCGAGAGCTCGACCAGACGATTGTAGTTGCGATGACCCGGGTCCTCGCACCAGCCGTCACCGGCGCGGATCTCGTGAATGGGAAAAGTGGTTCGCGGGCGGGTCACGCGATCGGCGCGATAGAGGACCTGCCGAATGGGAAAGCGGCCGAGCGGCGTCCCACCGTCACCTTCACGCTTCAGGGCACGAACTCCCGACCTTCCGAGCGCCGCCTTTCGCACACTGTGCGCAAGTGCAATCCGGCCCTCACATGGATTTCCTGGAGCCCGCCTCACCACGATCGGCCGAGAGCGCCTAACCCTAATGACTGCCCTGCCTTTTTTGTCCGCCAACGTGCGTCGCGACATGCTTGTCCAAGCGCCTCCCCGCGCTTACAACTCACCGGTGCGGAACTAGTCCAGGGGCCACTGATGAGCAATGCGCGCAAGATCCTCATCATCGATGATGACGACGAGCTTCGCGAGTCCTTGAGCGAGCAACTCACGCTGCACGAGGAGTTCGAAACGGCACTCGCAGCCACGGCCTCGGACGGGCTGAAGCAGGCCCGCAACGGCCATGTCGATCTCGTGCTGCTCGACGTCGGTCTTCCCGATCTCGACGGCCGCGAGGCGTGCAAGCTGCTCCGCCGCGGCGGCTTCAAAGGACCCATCGTCATGCTTACGGCCCAAGTCACCGATTCCGACACGATCCTCGGGCTCGAGTCAGGCGCCAACGACTATGTGACCAAGCCGTTCAAGCTCGGCGTGCTGCTTGCGCGCATCCGCGCGCAACTCCGCCAACACGAGCAGAGCGAGGACGCGGTATTCACCATCGGGCCCTATACCTTCAGGCCGGCGTCGAAGCTTCTCCTGGACGGCGATGGCCGCAAGATCAGGCTGACCGAGAAGGAAACATCGATCCTGAAATATCTTTATCGCGCGGGCGAGCGGGTCGTGACCCGAGACGTGCTGCTGCATGAGGTGTGGGGCTATAATGCGGGCGTCACCACCCACACGCTCGAGACACATATCTATCGCCTGCGGCAGAAGATCGAGAAGGATCCTTCGCAGGCCGAGCTGCTCATCACCGAGACCGGCGGCTACAAGCTGGTGCCTTAGTCGCCCACAACAAAGTCGGCGATGACCGGAACGTGGTCGGAGGTGCGCGTCCAATCGCGCGTCTCGTCGAGCACCCGCATTGAAACCGCCGTACCGTTAAGTGCCGGCGTCGTCCAGATATGGTCGAGACGTCGGCCGCGATTGGACGCGCGCCAATCGCGGTTGCGATAGCTCCACCAGGTGAACAGCTTCTGCTCGGCAGGAACGTAGCGCCGCATCACGTCGATCCAATGATGCGAGGCCTGCATGCGTTCGAAGCGCTCGACCTCTGCGGGCGTGTGGCTCACGACCCTCAGGAGCTGTTTGTGTGACCACACGTCGGTCGGCAGCGGCGCAACGTTGAGATCGCCGACCATGATCATGCGGTTCTTAGGCTTTCCGCGCATGCCGCGGAACCAGGCGTCCATCGCCTCGAGGAAGTCGAGCTTGTGGCGAAACTTCTCGTTCACGACCGGGTCGGGAATATCGCCGCCGGCCGGCACGTAGACGTTGTGCAAGATGAGGGGGCTCGCCTCCCCGTTGCTCTCGCCGAGTTTGACCGAGAGATGCCGCGCGTGCCCGCGCCCGCAAATGTCGCGGCGCTCGAGCAGCGAAAAGGGCAGGCAGGAGAGGATGGCGACCCCGTGGTAGCCCTTCTGACCGGCGACCGCGATATGTGGGAAGCCGAGCGCACGGAGCTCAAGCTCGGGGAACTTGCCCTCGATGCATTTGATTTCCTGAAGGCAGAGCACGTCCGGCTTCTCGCGCTGGACGAGCCGGCTCACAAGGTCGAGCCTTAGCCTGACCGAATTGATGTTCCAGGTGGCAAGGCGGAAGCGCATGGCTATAGGAATTTAGGCCTGAAGCGGCGGATAGGTGAAATGGCTTGAGAGTGTGAATCCACAAAGAAGAAGCCCCGGACGGGGGGACACCACGGGGCTTCTCCGGTTCCTTATGGGGGGAACCTGTGATGGGGAGGGAAGCCCATCACGTAAGGCGGCTTAGCACTCTGAGAACAAACGTCAACCCTTGATTTGCCGCAGGCTTAGGCAGGTCCGACGGATCGAAGTCCAAGTAGCGTGCGTTATTCCCGCGCATCCCCCGGGGGCCCCATGGCGCGCATGTTGTTAGTCGAAGATGAGATCCCGGTTCTCATCCTTGCCGACTCCGTCGTTCAGGGGCTGGGCCATTCCACATACTCGGC
>JBKPSQ010000011.1:0-4213 GCA_046735075.1 Pseudomonadota bacterium | reverse complement strand
CCGCAAGGGCACGCTCGGTCCCGACGTCCTCGACATCAACTCGTTCTACCAGGAGACCGGCTGCTTCACCTACGACCCCGGCTACACCTCGACGGCGAGCTGCGAGTCCAAAATCACTTTCATCGACGGCGACAAGGGCATCCTGCTCTATCGCGGCTACCCAATCGATCAGCTTGCCGAGGAGGGCAACTTTATCGAGACCTGTTATCTGCTGCTCTACGGGGAGCTTCCCACCCGCGCTCAGTATCGCGCGTTTGACGACCGCATCGTGAAGCACACGATGGTCCACGAGCAAATGACCAAATTCTACACCGGGTTCCGCCGCGACGCGCATCCGATGGCTGTCATGGTCGGCGTGGTCGGCGCGCTCTCGGCCTTCTACCACGACTCGATCGACATCAAGGATCCCGAGCAGCGCGAGATGGCATCGATCCGCATGATCGCCAAGATGCCGACTATCGCCGCTATGGCCTACAAATATTCGATCGGACAGCCCTTCGTCTATCCGCGCAACGAGCTCAGCTACGCAGCGAATTTTTTACATATGTGCTTCGCGGTGCCGTGCGAGGAATACAAGGTCGATCCGATCCTCGCGCGCGCTATGGACCGCATCTTCATTCTGCATGCGGACCATGAGCAGAACGCGTCGACCTCCACTGTCCGCCTTGCCGGCTCATCCGGAGCAAATCCCTTTGCCTGTATATCTGCCGGTATCGCCTGTCTTTGGGGACCAGCTCACGGCGGCGCCAACGAAGCCGCGCTTCAGATGTTGCAGCAGATCGGCACGGTCGATCGCATCCCCGAATACATCAAGCGCGCCAAGGACAAGAGCGACCCATTCCGGCTGATGGGCTTCGGACACCGCGTTTATAAGAATTACGATCCGCGGGCGAAGATCATGCAGAAGACCTGCCATGAGGTGCTCGACGCCGTCGGCCACGGTGACGACCCGATCCTCAAAGTGGCACTCGAGCTTGAGCGCATCGCCCTCTCGGACGATTATTTCATCCAAAAAAAGCTCTACCCGAATATCGACTTCTACTCGGGCATCACGCTGAAGGCTCTCGGCTTCCCGACCGACATGTTCACCGTGCTGTTCGCCATCGCCCGGACGGTCGGCTGGATCGCGCAGTGGAAGGAAATGATCGAGGACCCCTCGCAGCGCATCGGCAGGCCGCGCCAGCTCTATACCGGCGCTGTCGAACGCCCCTATGTCCCGGCTGAGGAACGCGCCTAGCCACTTCCCGACCCAGCGCCCAGAGTTTCGCCAACGAGAAAGAGGCCATGCTGGTTTGCGGCCTCGATCGTGGCCGGCCGCTCGGCCATCAATACCCGTCCGGCCGCCACGGCAATGCCGGCGAGACCTGCGGCTGCGGCCTTGCGGACCGTCTCGGGACCAATGGTCGGCAGGTCTACCCGCTCCTCCTGCCCTGGCTTGGGGGCCTTGACGAGCGCTCCGGCGCGGCCATGGCGGCGCGTCCGACCCGACTCGCGAAGCTCGGCGCACCGGACGAGCATCGCGTCAGTCCCTTCGGCTGCTTCCACGGCGAGCACGTGACCTTTGACCACCACCGCGGCTTGTCCGATGTCGAGGTGGCCGAGCGCGATCACCACTTTGAAAGCCATCTCGATGTCGGCCCGATCATCTGGCGATGGCGAGACGTCGCCGAGCGTTCCCTCTCCAGCCAGAAGATTGGGGGCCACGTCGCCAGCTCCGTGCACCCGATAACCTCTCTCTTCGAGATAGCGGACGATCCTGGAGAGCACATTGTCATCGCCGCCTTTGCCCAAACTCAGGATAAAGGGCAAAGTCTTCAGTGCGCCGAAATCGAATTTGACGTTGGCAAGATCGGGCCGGTCTACCCCGCCGATAATGACGAGATCGCCGCAGCCGTTCTTTTCCAGCGCAGCGAACAACTTGCCGACCTCGCCCCATTTGATCCAGGTGTGAGAAAAGCGCTCGATATCATCCTGTGCCTCGCCACGAATGCCAACGATGTGCAGAGGAAGCCCTCGTGCGACTGCTGCCTCGGCCAAGACACACGGAAGCGGGCCACGCCCAGCGATGATCCCGAGCGGCCCCTTTATCTTGCTCGCGTCAGATCCGACAGACGTCGCACTTTCATCTGGTTGGCGGCGCGGCATTGTTCGGCACACAGAATTGGCGATCCGATCCAATTTTGATGAAATCTACCACTTGCTTGGCCAGTGGGTTTCCCGAGAACATGCCCTCGACATCCTCGAGCCGCTCTTTGAGCGTCCCTTCGGTCGAGAACAGCATGCGATAGGCCTGGCGAAGCTCGTGGATCTGCTCGCGCGGAAAGCCTTTTCGCTTCAGCCCGACGATGTTCAGGCCGCAGAGATTGGCGCGATTTCCAATAGCCATACCGAACGGGATAAGGTCGGCGGCGACGCCGGACATGCCGCCAACGAAAGCATAAGAACCGATGCGCACGAATTGATGAACGGCGGAGAGTCCCCCGATGATGGCACCTTCGCCAATCGTGACATGACCCCCCAAGGTGGCGCCGTTCACCAGCGTCACATTATCGCCAACCTCGCAGTCGTGAGCGACATGCGCCCCAATCATCAAGAGGCAGTTAGACCCTACCTTAGTCGCCATATGGCCACCAGCGGTTCCCGGATTGATCGTGGCGTGCTCACGAATGATCGTGTGGGCACCGATAGTTAGCGTGCTTGGCTCACCATGAAACTTCACGTCCTGGGGTGCCTGGCCGATCGATGCGAAAGGGAAGACCTTACATTCCGTACCAAGTGTCGTGCGGCCGGTAATGACGGCGTGCGAATGGACTACAACACCCTCGCCGAGCTCGACATCGGGCCCGATCATGCAAAAAGGGCCGATCTCTACATTCGACCCAAGTTTTGCGCTTGGATCGACCACGGCGGTCGCATGGATATTGGCCATGCCTGCCCTGGCTAACGCTCGACGATCACAGCGCTGACCTCGGCCTCCGCGACAAGAGTGCCGTCGACATGGGCCTGGGCGCGAAAGCGCCAGACGCGTCCGCGATTGCGCATCTTCTGCACGTGATAATGGACGGTATCGCCCGGAACCACCGGCCGCCGGAAGCGCGCCTTATCGATTGCCATGAAATAGACGAGGGGCGGCTCCTTGAACTCTTCGATATGGCGCATGCAAAGCGCGCCGGCGGTCTGCGCCATGCCCTCGATAAGGAGCACGCCCGGCATGACGGGATTGCCGGGAAAGTGTCCTTGGAAGTAGGGTTCGTTCGCCGTCACGTTCTTGATGCCGGTGGCTGAATGATCGCCGTCCATATCGATGATGCGGTCGACCAGGAGGAACGGATAGCGATGCGGCAGAAGCTTGAGGATCTCGGTGACCTCAGCTCTCCCGAGCTTCGCTTTCACTCCACTTTCATTCATTAACCCCGGCTCCTGAGGCCCGCGGCTAGAAATTTACTTGTCCGGCTCACTCGGGTCGTCATCTTGATCAAGCTTCAAATCCTTGCTCTCGGCAAGCTTGCGCAACAGCGTAAGCTCGCGAAACCATAATCGCACGGGCTTGGCTGGGGTGCCTCCCCAGCGCACGCCAGGCGGCACATCGGCCCGCACATTACTGCTTGCCGCGATCTGCGCGCCAGCACCGATCTTGACATGGCCCACGACGCCTACTTGGCCCCCAAGGGCCACGAAATCGCCGAGTTCCGCGCTACCGGAGATACCGGTTTGGGCCACAATGATGCAATGCCTTCCAATCACCACGTTGTGCCCGATTTGCACAAGATTATCAATTTTCGTGCCCTCCCCGATCACGGTATCGCGCAAGGCGCCCCGGTCGATGGTGGTGTTGGCGCCAATCTCTACGCCGTCCTGAATAATGACGCGGCCGATTTGCGGCACCTTGGCATGCCCGGTTCTGCCCATGGCGAAGCCGAAGCCGTCCTGGCCGATGGCAACGCCGGCGTGGAGCGTGACATTGTTGCCTATAAGGGCGTGGGTCACTGAGGCGTTAGGGCCGATATAGCAGCCGCGCCCGATATGCACTCGGTAGCCGATGACCGTGCCTGCTGCGATGGTGGTACCGGCGCCAATTCGCGCTTCAGGACCGATCACCGCGCCAGGTTCGACAATCACTCCCGGCTCAAGCATCGCCGTTGGATGGACCGATGAGCGGTCGAAGCCACCCCCTTCGAGCGCGGCCTTGGGATTGAGGGCGTCGGGATAGAAG
>JBKPSQ010000010.1:0-8883 GCA_046735075.1 Pseudomonadota bacterium | reverse complement strand
CACGTCGACCGCCCGCGCTTCGATCCCTTCGAAAGCGACCGTGGTGATCCGCGCGAACATCGCTGAGCCCCGTCCCTCTACTCCTTCTACTTTAGCGGAGCCGTGGGCCAGCAGCAAGAACAATCAGAGAACATCCAGATTCGGCGTGCTTGGCTTGACTGAGGGCACGGGAAGCCAAGGATGGGCAGTGTTCAGCGACCTGCCAATGCGCATTTTTGCCCTGCACCTCGCTGCCTTCATCGCGGGCGTCCTCATCTGCGCGGGACTCGATCTTTGGCTCACGCCAGACAGGCTTTGGTTCCCATGGGTACTCATGGGATGGGGCGTGGCGATTGCGGTCCATGCCTTTGCGCTCCTGTTGCGCAAGACGCGGCGGCGCGAGCGCATCTTTATCGATCCAAAGGCGCGCGCCGCGATTGTCCACCTCTTCGCCTATCTGGCTGTCATGGCGTTGCTGTTCTTCGTCAACCTCACCGTGACGCCAAAGGTCTGGTGGTTCTATTGGGTGGCGCTCGGCTGGGGCATCGGCATCGGTTTTCATCTCTGGTGCGCTTTCGGCAAGCGGCGGAGACGGGCGACCATCCCAGCGCCTCAGGCAAGGTCGCCGCGCAACGGGGCGTCGCGGCAGCGCGAGTCTAAAGGCTGAGGCTTACGTCTTGGGTATCAGCGTGTTTGACGGTAGGCGAGGATCGAGCAGGCGCGCAGCCTGCTCGGCGCCGGTGATCGGTAGGCCTTCCTTATCGATCAATCCGAGCTGGGCAAGGACACTCGCCTGGTCCCAATAGATGCGCTCGAATTCGACCTTCTCGTCCTTGTCGAAGCCGACCACAACGACGAACGGGATCACGACCTTGCGCCCGGTCGGCTTTACCCCAGGCAGGATCGCCGGGATCTCGCAATCATGCGTGAAGCTGATCAGCACCTCATCGACGAGCTGGTCGTCGCCGATGGTGCGGGAGATCAGCTTGACGTTCCAATCGTCGGGCACGCGGCCGACAAAGTAGGTTTCGTAGAAATGCCGGACCGCATCGTAGCCAGAGCCTCCGGTCATTGTGGGCACGTGGGTGACGTGCGGCGACTTCCCCATGGTCGCCATGGTCGCTTCGATGTTGCGGGTGTTGAACTCTGCGTCCGTGTGAGCGTCGAACTTGGCGCCCAGCCCTTTGGGATCGGAGGCCATCACGCCCTCCTTTTCGCCCTCTGCGCTTTGAGCTTCCCTTCCACAACGTCCCAGATCATGGCAGCGATGTCGGGTCCTCCGAACGCGGCAACCTGCCTGATGCCGGTCGGCGAAGTGACGTTGATCTCAGTGAGGTAGTCGCCGATCACGTCGATGCCGGCGAAGATCAGCCCGCGCCGCTTGAGCTCGGGTCCAAGCCGCGCGCAGATCTCCTTGTCGCGCTTGGTCAGCGTGGTGGCCTCGGCCTTGCCGCCGATGTGCAGGTTCGAGCGCGTCTCTCCCGGGGGCGGGACGCGGTTGATGGCGCCGGCGAACTCGCCGTCAACGAGGATGATGCGCTTGTCGCCCTTCGCGACCTGGGGAACGAAGCGCTGCACCATGATCGGCTCGCGGAAGGTGAGCCCCATCAGCTCGATCAGCGAGTTGAGATTGGTGTCGTCAGGCGGAATGCGAAAGATCGCGGCGCCGCCATTGCCGTAGAGCGGCTTTACCACGATGTCCTTGTGCTTGTCGCGGAAGGCCTGGATTTCTTCGGCCGAGCGCGTGACGAGGGTGGGCGGCATCAGGTCGAGAAAGTCGAGCACGAAGATCTTCTCAGGCGAATTGCGCACGCCGGCCGGATCGTTGACCACGAGCGTATTGGCATGGATGCGCTCCAAGAGGTGCGTCGTCGTGATGTAGGCCATGTCGAAGGGCGGATCTTGGCGAAGATGCACCACATCGAAGCTGGCGAGGTCCACCTCCCTTGGGTGCGCGAGCCGGTAGTGATTGCCAGGCTTGTCCTCGACGGTGAGGCTGTGCCCTGCGGCGATGAGCTTCCCGTCGCGCAGCGAGAGATTGTTGGGCGTATAGTAGAACACGTCGTGCCCGCGCCATTGCGCTTCGAGCAGGAGCGCGAAGGTCGAATCGCCCCTGATATCGATGCGCTCGATGGGGTCCATCTGGAAGGCGACCTTGAGGGCCATGGCGCTCCTTATAGGCAGAGTTTCGCCAAAGGGGAATGAACGAGGGTCAGACCGGGAAGGCGTTGGCGATATAGCGCGGCCAGGCGAAAGGCGCGGCCAGCACCACGTCAAAAGCGATGTCATGGCCGGCAAAGTCGGGGTGACCGGCAAGCCAATATTGTGCGGCTCCCACGATGCGGCGCCGCTGCCTGGTTGGCAGCGTCCAGGCGGCGTCCTCCTTGGTCTTCCGGCGCTTGACCTCGATGAAAGCCAGCCGCCTGCCTTTGAGCGCCACGAGGACAATCTCGCCGACCGGCGTCTTGTAGCGCTGCGCCACGATGCGGTGACCTTTGAGGCGAAGCAGTAGCGCGGTCAGGGTCTCGGCGAACACGCCGCTGCGATAGGCCCTTGCGCGCGCCTGCCGCATATCAGTCGGCCTTGGATTTAAGTGAAAGCCCGATCTCGTAAACTCGGCTGCGCGGAACTTGCAGCACCTCGGCGACGCTCCGCACTGCGTCGCGGAAGCTTTCCACCTTAAGCGCCTTATTGAGTTGCTCGACGATCTGCTCGTCGCTGACGCCTGCGGCGTCCTCAATTGGAGGCGCAACCACCACGACAAACTCGCCTTTCAGCGTGTCGCTTTCTGAAAACTCGCCAATAAGCCGGTCGAGCGTTCCGCGTGTTACCGCCTCGTGCAGCTTCGTCAGCTCGCGCGCGATGGCAGCTTCGCGCGCTCCCAACACCTCGGCCATGTCAGCGAGGCTCTTTGCTAGGCGACGTGCAGTCTCGAAAAACACGAGCGTCGCGGGAACAGACTTGAGCTCCTCCAGCCGCACGCGTCGCGCACCTGATTTGGGCGGCAGGAATCCGGCAAACAGAAAGGTGTCGGTCGGAAGACCTGCGCTCGTCAAAGCGGCGAGGATCGCCGATGGACCAGGGATGCTGATTACCGTGAGACCTTCAGCAAGTGCCTCGCGCACGAGCTTGTAGCCGGGATCCGAAATGAGCGGCGTGCCCGCATCAGAGATCAACGCCACCGATGCTCCGGCGCGAAGCCGCGCCAAGAGACGCGGGCGTTCCTTGGCGGCGTTGTGCTCGTGATAGGGCGTGAGCTCGCCCGCGATTGCGAAATGAGAGAACAGCTTTTTCGAGTGGCGCGTGTCCTCGGCGGCGATCAACTCGGCGCGGGCGAGGACCGACAGCGCTCTGAGTGAAACGTCGCCGAGATTGCCGATCGGCGTCGCCACGAGATAGAGGCCGGATGCAAGGGGCCGCTCGAGCAAATCGGCAAGAACCTCGCCTGCCCGCGCGACGATACTGTCGGCTGACAATTCGGCCTGATCTTTGTGGCGACGGTCTTGCACGCGCCGCGCCCGCCTTTTGAGGTTCGAGCCAACGACTTAGCTTGCGCCGGACAGGGTGACCCCGCCCTAGGCGCTCGAACGTTACGTGATATAGTCGCGCTTCGTCCATCGCCATTGGGCCATCGTTTGCGAACGCGCTTCCTCGCAAATGCAAGCGGCTTGCGGTCGAAAGACCCAACCGGAGGAGCTGTTCATTTTTGAGCTGCCGCCAATAAGCAAGAGGGCTATGCGGCTTCCATCGAGCATTGGTCGTTTTGTTGCTGCGGGGATCACTCTTGCCGCCATGCTGGCGGCAATGCTGGTCGCCTCGTGCGGCGCGCCTGGTGGCGGCAGTAGTGGCGGACCAGGGGGCGCGAGCTTCACCGGCTCGACCGGCGCGGTGAAGGTGGCGCTGCTCCTTCCCGTCACCTCGTCTGGCTCGACCCCCGCCGTGGCCAAGGCACTGAAGCAGGCGGCCGAGCTTGCCTTATTCGATTTCGACAATCCCAACGTTTCGCTGGTGCCCAAGGATACCAAAGGCACCCCCGACGGCGCGCGTCTTGCAGCCGAGAGCGCGATTCATGACGGTGCCGAACTTATCATCGGGCCGCTGTTCGCTCAGGAAGTCGCCGGCGCGGCGCCCGTCGCGCGCCAAGCCCGCGTCCCCATGATCGCCTTCTCGAGCGACGAGAAGGTCGCCGGTAATGGGGTCTATCTCCTGAGCTTCCAGGCCGGCCGCGACGTACCCCGCATCGTGAGCTATGCCATGTCGAAGGGCAAACGCAGCTTCGCGCAGCTTGTGCCCCAATCGCCCTACGGCCGTGTCGCGGAGTCTGCGTTCGCCAAAGCGGTGTCGGAGGCCGGCGGAGAAACAGGCGTGCGCGCGGCCTTCCCGCCTGACGACTCAAACGCCATGCTCGGCCCGGTCAGGCAGGTCGCCAACGCCCTCAAAGGCGGGCAGAGGTTCGATGCGCTGTTCTTGCCCGCCGGGCGCGAGGAGCTTCCCTCGCTTGCCCCACTGCTCACCTCCTCCGATCTCACCAGCGGCCGCGTTCAATTCGTCGGCACGGGGCAATGGGACTACCCCAATATTGGCAGCGAGAAAGCGCTGATCGGCGGCTGGTATCCTGCGCCTGACCCCAAGGGCTGGAGCAATTTCGTGCAGCGCTATTCCAAGACTTACGGCTCGGTGCCGCCACGGCTCGCGAGCCTCGCTTATGACGCGGTAAGCCTCGCCGTGTCGCTGTCGCAGAATCCGTCGGGGCAACGCTATGATATGGGGCAGCTCACACGCGCAAGCGGCTTTGCCGGCATCGACGGCCTGTTCCGCCTGCTTCCGGACGGGACCTGCGAGCGCGGGCTTGCCATTCTCGAAGTGCGCGAGGGTGGCCCGGTGGTGATCGACCCGGCACCGAGTTCCTTCACCACCGCGTCGAGTTATTGAGGCTAGGCGGCCAACTCTAGGATCAGCCGGTTCAGCACGAGCCGGCCCTTGGGCGTCGCAGCAAGCCTGTCGCCATCGCGCTTGAGCAATCCGTCGCTGGCGAGAGCGCTCATGCGTGTCTCATCAAGATCGCGTCGATAGATGTTCGCGAGCCGTTTGAGATCGATGCCTTCGCTGAGCCGCAAACCCATCAAGAGATATTCTTCGGCCGTGTCCTCGGCACTCAAAGTTTCATCGCTGACGAGGCCATGACCATGCACCTCGATCTTTGCGAGCCAACCTTCTGGGGACTTAATCGTGGAGAGAGCTCGCTTGGTCCCGGCGACCGTGATGCGGCTATGGGCGCCCGGGCCGATGCCCGCGTAATCATGCCCGCGCCAATAGAGCAAGTTGTGGCGCGACTCCGACCCAGGCCGGGCATGGTTCGACACCTCGTAGGCCGGAAACCCCGCCGCCTCGCAAAGCTCTTGCGTGAGCTGATAGAGCGCCCGAGCGCGTGCCCCGTCCGGGATGCGCAGCGTGCCGGCGGCATGGCGTGCGGCGAATGGCGTGCCTTCCTCGATGGTGAGCTGATAGAGCGAGAGGTGATCTGCGGCATGATCGAGCGCGTGAGCAAGCTCTGCTTCCCAGGCTTTCGCGGTCTGGGCCTCGCGCGCATAGATGAGGTCGAATGAGACGCGGTCGAAATTGCGCTTTGCCAACGCGAGCGCATCCAAAGCCTCTCGCGCCGAGTGCTGTCGTCCTAAGGCCTTCAAGCTCTGATCGTCGAGGGCTTGCACGCCGAGCGACAGCCGGTTGACGCCGGCGGCGCCGTAACCTGCGAAGTTCTTGGCCTCGACGCTGGTCGGATTGGCTTCGAGCGTAATCTCGGCGTCGCGCTCCAAATCCCAATGCTCGGCGACGGCATCGATGATCGTGCTCACAGTCATGGGGCGCATCAGAGACGGCGTGCCACCGCCGAAGAAGATGCTGGTGACGCTGCGCTCAGGCGCAAGCGCCGCGAAATGGCGAAGCTCGGCGAGGTACGCGGCGAGGAAGCGCGGCTCGTCGATGCCACCATGCCAGACATGAGAGTTGAAGTCGCAATAGGGGCACTTCGCCTTGCAGAACGGCCAATGCACATAAATCCCAAACCGCTCACGCATCATCGCCAACATAGGTCGCCGACATCAGTTTTTCGAAAGCACGCATGCGGTGCGAGAGCCGGTTCTTAAGCTCGGGATCCATCTGGCCGAAGGTCTCACTATAGCCGTCCGGCACGAAGATGGGATCATAGCCGAAGCCACGGGTTCCCCGGGGCGGCCAGACGATGGTGCCGTAGACCCGACCGGTAAAGGCCTCCGCTTCCCCATTACGTACGGCGAGGGCAAGCGCACAAGCGAAGTTCGCGCGTAGGTCCGAAGTGCCGAGCTTCTTCAGCTCATGGTGCACGCGGGCCATGGCAAGGTCGAAGGCCCTATTGGGACCGGCCCAGCGGGCCGAATGGATGCCCGGCGCGCCGCCGAGCGCCTCGACTTCCAATCCTGAATCGTCGGAAAGAGCCAGCATTCCGGCTCCATTTGCCGCCGCGACAGCCTTGAGCTTCGCGTTCTCCTCGAAGGTCTCTCCCGTCTCCTCGGGCTCAGGCAGGCCCAGGCTTGCCGCCGAAATGCATTCGATGCCATAAGGCGCAAACAGCTCTGCGAGCTCCCGCACTTTCCCCTGGTTATGACTCGCGATCACGATTCTCGTGCCGCGGCGAAGTGTAGCTCGCTTAAGCAACGGTGAGCTTCTGCAACGCCACGAGCTCGGCGATGCCTTGGCGGGCGAGGCTCATCAACTTGTCGAAATGCTCCTGGCTGAAGGGCTCGGTCTCCGCCGTGCCCTGCACCTCGACGATGCCGCCCGATCCCGTCATCACGAAATTTGCGTCTGCGTCGGCCTCGGAGTCTTCGGCATAGTCGAGATCAAGGATCGCCTCGCCGCCATAGAGCCCGCAAGACACCGCGGCGACATGATCGCGTAGCGCGTTGGTCTTGATCATGCTGCGCGCGGCCATCCAGGCGATGGCATCGTGCAACGCCACCCATGCCCCGGTGATCGATGCCGTGCGCGTGCCGCCGTCGGCTTGGAGCACGTCACAATCAACGACGATTTGCTTCTCCCCGAGCGCAGTAAGGTCGGTAACGGCGCGCAGCGAACGGCCGATCAGGCGCTGAATTTCCTGCGTGCGCCCGGATTGCTTCCCCGCCGAGGCCTCGCGCCGCGTTCGCTCAGAGGTTGCGCGAGGCAGCATGCCATACTCCGCGGTGACCCAGCCTCGCCCCGCCCCTTTGAGCCAAGGCGGCACGGGCTCGCCTGCGGTTGCCGTGCACAGCACGTGCGTATCGCCGAAGCGGACCAGGCAGGAGCCCTCGGCGTGCCGGGACACGGCGCGCTCAAAGCTGATGGGGCGAAGCGCGTCGAGCGCGCGTTTTGAAGGCCGGACGATGGCGTGATCTCCTCGCGAAATTCGCCGCGCACCCTAGAGGAGGCGCCAAGTCGGGAAAAGAGCTTTCCCCAACTGAAGTGCCTCGCGGCCTTGTGCAGGGAAGGGCGAGAAGCTACGCCTTGGCCATGGCCGAGACGGAGATGAGGGCCGGTGGCGCTTCGCTTGCAGGAGCCGCCACAAGCGCCTCGCGCAGCGAGGATGCTCCGCTGGCCACACCCATGATCGCCCAATATCTGGAGATCAAGGCGGCCAACGCCGACTGCCTGCTCTTCTATCGTATGGGCGATTTCTACGAACTGTTCTTCGCCGACGCCGAAATCGCCGCACGCGCCCTTGGCATTGCGTTGACGAAACGCGGCAAGCATCTCGGCGCGGACATTCCTATGTGCGGCGTGCCGGTGCACTCCGCCGACGATTATCTCCAGCGGCTGATTGCCCAAGGGCACCGCGTTGCGGTGTGCGAGCAAACCGAGGAACCCGCAGAGGCCAAGAAGCGCGGACCCAAGGCCGTGGTGCGGCGCGACGTGGTGCGCCTCGTGACGCCTGGTACCCTCACCGAGGAGACGCTGCTCGATGCGCGCGCGCATAATTTCCTCACCGCGCTGTTTCGCGCGCCACAGAAAGACGCGAGCGAAACCACCTACGCTCTTGCCTCTCTCGACATCTCGACCGGCGAGGTGGTCGCCTCCTCGGCGCGCCTGAGCGATCTTGCCGGGGAGCTTGCACGGCTCAAACCGGGCGAGGTTCTGCTCGGCGAGGATCTTGCAGGCGATGCCGAACTTCGCCGCATCGTCCATGAGGCTGGGGCGGCGCTCACCCCGTGCCCGCGCGCCCATTTCGATTCGCTGCGTGGCGAACGAGCGCTGAAGTTGCGGCTAGGCGTGGCGGCGCTAGACGCCTTCGGCGAGTTCACCCGGGCAGAGCTTGCAGCATTTGGCGGCCTGCTCACTTACGTGGAGATCACCCAGGTCGGTAAAGCGCCTGTCCTGCGCCCGCCGCGCAAAGAGAGCGCAGGCAGCCTTCTCATTATTGATGCGGCGACGCGCTCAAATCTTGAGCTCATGCGCTCGAACCAAGGCTCGCGCGTGGGAAGCCTGCTCGCTGCGATCGACCGCACCGTGACGGCGGCGGGAGCCCGTGAGCTCGCGAGCCGGCTCGGGAGCCCGCTCACCGACGTCAGTGTGTTGAATGCGCGCCTCGATGCTGTTGCTTATCTTGCCAATGAGCCGCGTCTGCGCCAGACGCTGCGCGAGGAGCTCAAAGCGGCACCCGATCTCGCCCGTGCTTTGGCAAGGCTCGCGCTAAGCCGCGGCGGCCCGCGCGATCTCGGCGCCGTCTGCGACGCCATCAATTCTGCCCATTCCCTCTCGGAAAATCTCAGCCGGGCAGGTGCCGCGCTCGGGTTGCCAGGAGAGCTTACCTCGATTGCCGAGAGGCTCAGGACCGCGCCCACATCCGTTGCGGACTCGCTGTCGGCGGCGCTCTCAGAGAGTCTTCCAGTC
>JBKPSQ010000009.1:0-4942 GCA_046735075.1 Pseudomonadota bacterium | reverse complement strand
GCTATGTGTCGGCCTCTTCTCTACTCACCATCAACACGACCGGCGCCGGCAACGCCACGATCTACAATTCCGGCCTCGTCAAGGGCTTCATCGTGCTCGATGCCGACGATACCTTCGTCAATCAGAAGGGCGGCGTGTTTGAGACCAAGCTCACCAGCGATTTCGGCTTGGGCTACGACGTGTTCACGAACGAGCAAGGTGGCACGGTGCTTGGAGCGACCAATGCCCCCAAGGCCAGCGAATACAGCTCCTTCCAGCTGCTCGAGCGCTTCGACAACAAGGGCACCATTTCGTTGCAGGACGGCGGCGTTGGCGACACGTTCCGCATCTCCAACACCCCGGGGTTTGTCGGCGAATATTTCTTTGACGGCGGCATCGCCTTCAACGGCTCGGGTGACGCGAGCTAGCCATCGATGCCTTCTTGGGTGGGCCGGGATCGACGGCCGACCATTTGATCATCGATGGCGATGTCAGCGGCAAGACCAGGGTCACGGTGAACAACGTCAACACCGGTCCTGGGGTGTTCAATTCGACCGGCATTCCGGTGGTGTTTGTCGGCGGCAACGTGAAGAGCGATGCCTTCTTCCTAGCCAATCCGATCGACACCGGCTTCTTCAACTACGACCTGTTCTTCCGGCCGATCGGAAGCGGCGTGTTCGAGTTGCGCAGCTTCTTGGGCCAAGGCGCCTTCGTGCTGCCGCAGCTCGAAACGGCGATGCAGGACATGTGGCACCAGGGTTCTGACACGTGGTTCGACCGCAGCACCGATCTCCGCGTGCTGCTTAATGGCGGCGGCGCAGCCCCGCTTGCTTATGGTCAAGCCCCAGGCGCTGCACCCGCCGGCAATATGACGCCGGCACTGTGGGTGAGGGGCGCAGGCGGCTTCCTCGAGCGCGACGATAGCGAGAATGTGAGCGCCTATGGCCGGAGCTACAAATACAACCTCAATCGCGACCTCGAGACCGTGGACTTCCAGGGCGGCATCGACCTCGGCAAGCGAGGATTGCTGTCGGACAACGATATCTTGGTGTTCGGCGCCCTTGGCGGCTTCATCCATTCCGATCTCGACTATGACGCCATCAACCGCCTGTTCTCATTCGATGGCGGGCAAGTCGGCGGCTACGCCACCTATCTCCGAGGCGGCCTGCACGAGTCACCCGCCAAATCGTATTTCCCACGTCATCGGCGACAAGCAGCGCGCCTTGCTTGTCGACCGCGACGCCGACCGGCCGTCCTTGCGCCTCGCCAGCCTCGTTCAAGAACCCGGTGAGGATGTCTTCCGGCGGTCCCGATGGGCGACCGGCCTCGAACGGAACGAAGATCACCTTGTAGCCGCTCTGAGGTGTGCGATTCCACGAGCCATGCTGGCCGATGAAGGCGCCGCCAAAGTAGTGCTTCGGCAGCAGCGTGCCGTCGTAGAAGGCAAGCCCGAGCGAGCCGGTGTGCGCCCCGAGCGCGTAATCTGGCACGATGGCCGTCGCCACAAGCTCCGGCCGTTGCAGGCTCACGCGCGGATCGAGATGCTGGCCGTAATAGCTGTAAGGCCAGCCATAGAAGCCGCCGTCCTTTACCGCCGTCACGTAATCGGGGACGAGATCGCTGCCGAGCTCGTCACGTTCGTTGACCGCGACCCACAGCGCGCCGCTGTCCGGCTGCCAAGCAAGCCCCACCGGATTGCGCAAGCCGGTAGCAAAGGGGCGCGACTCTCCAGTCTTGGGATCCATCTCGATGATTTGCGCGCGGCCTTCATCCGCCACCAGTCCGTTCTCGCCGGCATTGCTGTTGGACCCGATAGCGGCGAAAAGGTGTGAGCCATCGCGGCTAGCGATGATGTTCTTGGTCCAGTGGTAGTTGAGTGGGCCGGCCGGCAAATCAGCGACCTTCACGCCTTGCGCGGTGATGGCGGTCCCGCCTTGCTGGTAGGGAAAGCGCAAGACGGCATCGGTATTGGCAACATAGAAGTGATTGCCGATAAGAGCCATGCCGAACGGCGAGTTCAGCCCAGTGAGGAGGGCGGACCTGGTCTCGGCGACACCGTCGCCGTCGGAGTCGCGCAGCAGCGTGATACGATTCGCGCTTGGTACGTCGGCGCCGACCCATTTCATGACGAGTTTCATCACCCAGGCCGTGAGACCGGTCTGCGCGGGCTGAGGCGGAGCGCTCGTCTCGGCGACCAGCACATCGCCGTTAGGCAAGACATAGAGCCAGCGCGGATGAGCGAGAGCGCGCGCAAAGGCCTTCACCGCAAAGCCTGAGGCGGCGCGCGGCGTCGCCCATTCCGGCCAGCCTATGGCATGAGCGACATTCACGGTCGGGAGCAATCTCTGCTTTGGCGGAGGGAGCTTCGGATCGGGACCGGTGCCGGCTTCCACCGGCAGCGTCGCCTCGTCCCGGCAGCCCGCAAGGTTGAGCGTCAATAAGATGACAAGGAGCGACGCCCTAAGTCCGTGGTGCATGAGGTTTTCCCTAGCGCGGCTTTGTTTTGCGAGGAACCGGACGGCTGTCGGCGGGTTCCGGTCCCGGGCGACGTGCGGCATTGAGCCCGCCGCAGTCGCCTGCCCATTTTTAGCCACGGATTCGGCGAGTCCTAAGGTTCGAGGGGCTTATCATTCGACCATTTCCTGCCGGACAGCTATTCTGGGTACGGCTTGAGGCCATCCCAGGATGGCGCTCGCGTTCCGGCCCGCGCTTAGGATAGCGTTCCATTCAGCGGGTCTTGCAACGGGTGACATTGAGCCACAGATGACGTTGAAGCGCTCGCATGAGATGCGGCCATGATTGAGAGGCGAAATCGGAACGGGGGGCGCCGGACGCCCGACGAGGACGCGGGCTCCGACGCGTCAGACGAGACTGTTGCGCTCGAGCGTCCCGAGGCTCCAGTTGAAAAACCGGCCGAGAAGCCGGCCGCAGAGCCCAAGCATCCAGCTCCCGAAGCGCCACCTCCACGAACGCGAGGCTTGGCCAAGCGCCTCTTTCTATTGCTCCTCGCAGTTGCGATAGGCGCGCTGCTCTACCGCTATTGGGGATTTTGGCAGGGCCAGCAAGCAGGTCCAGCCGCACCGCCGCAGCCAACCGTCACCGTCTCCAAGCCTTTGATGAGAGAGATCCAGGAGTGGGCCGATTTCACCGGCCAGTTCGAGGCGCGCGAGGCGGTCGAGGTGCGCCCGCGGGTGAGCGGCTATCTCGAATCCATCAATTTCACCGACGGCCAGCTGGTCAAGAGAGGCGACCTTCTGTTCGTGATCGAGCCGCGTCCCTTCGAGCTCGCGCTTGAGACGGCCAAGGCCCAGCAGGCGCAAGCCGAAGCCCAGCTTGAGCTCGCCAAGGCTCAGCTCGCCCGCACCGCCCAGCTCCGCAAGAATGACTATGCGACGCAAGAGACCTATGACGAGCGCCTGGCGCAAGTGAACATCGCCACTGCCTCGCGCGACTCGTCCATAGCTGCGGTCAACCAGGCGCAGCTCAACCTCGACTATACGCGCGTGACCGCGCCGGTGGCCGGCCGCATGGGACGCCACGAAGTGAGCGTGGGCAATCTGATCATGGGAGGCACCGGCGGCTCGACGACGCTGCTCACCACCATCGTCTCGCTCGATCCGATCTGGCTCAGCTTCTTCGTCAGCGAGGGCGATGGCATGACCTATAAGCGGCTGGTGCAGCAGGGCGAGATTAAGTCGCCGCGCGACACCAGCGTCGCCGTGCAGGGCCAGCTCATGGACGAGAAAACCTGGACGCTGAAAGGCAACATCGATTTCGTCGACAACCAATATGACCGCAACTCCGGTACCATCCGCGTGCGCGCGTCCTTCCCCAATCCCAATCTCTTCATCACGCCGGGGCAATTCGGCCGCGTGCGCGTGCCGATGTCGCAGCTCAGGCCCACTATGCTCGTTCCCGACGCCGCGGTGGTGACCGACCAGTCGGTCAAGCAGCTCTACACCGTGACGCCCGATGGCACGGTGGTGCCGAAGCAAGTCGAGCTCGGCCCGGTCACCGACGACGGTCTGCGTATCATCAGGAGCGGAATCACGCCTGACGATCAGATCATCATCAACGGTCTGCTGCGCGCGCGTCCGGGTCAGAAGGTCACGCCGGAGCAAGGCAAGGTCGAAGGCGCGGCCCTCCAGCCGGTGCCCGGCGCCCAATGAACATCTCGCATTTTTTCATCGACCGGCCGATCTTCGCGGCGGTCATCTCCATCATCATTACTATTCTCGGCGCGGTGGCCTATTTCAGCCTTCCTGTCGCCCAATATCCCGATATTGCCCCGCCCTCGATCTCAGTGACGGCGAGCTATCCCGGAGCCTCCGCCGAAATCGTGGCCAAGACCGTGGCCACGCCGCTCGAGCAGGAAGTCAACGGCGTCGATAACATGCTCTACATGACGTCGCAGTCGACCAGCGACGGAAGCATGTCGCTCGCCGTCACCTTCAAGCTCGGCACCGATCTCGATACCGCACAGGTGCTGGTACAGAACCGCGTCTCTACGGCGACGCCGCGGCTGCCGGACGAGGTGCGCTCGATCGGCGTCACCGTCACCAAGCAGTCGCCAGACCTCATGATGGTGATCCATCTCTCATCGCCTGACGGCTCTCGCGACCTGCTTTACATCTCCAACTACGCGACTCTGCACGTGCGGGACGTGCTCTCCCGCATCGATGGCGTCGGCAACGTCACCATCTTCGGCGCGCGCGACTACTCGATGCGCATCTGGCTCGATCCGGAGAAACTGGCGGTGCGCAACCTCACCGCTGGCGACGTGGTCAACGCGCTGCGGGCACAGAACGTACAGGTGGCAGCCGGCGTGATCAACCAGCCTCCGGTGCCGCAACCCGGAGCCTTCCAGCTCAACGTCGAGACCCAAGGACGCCTGACTGATCCGGCGCAGTTCGGCAATATCATCGTGAAGTCCGACCCCAACGGGCGCGTCGTCCGCGTGCGC
>JBKPSQ010000008.1:0-3518 GCA_046735075.1 Pseudomonadota bacterium | reverse complement strand
CTCTAACTGATCCGGGATTATTTGCTTTGTACGTAACATGATCCCTAGGACGGTTCGTGAGCGATCCGCCAAATGCATTTCAGTATTCGGATCCCTGCCAGACCGGGCAAAATGCCAGTTTAGACTTGTTCGTTACTGACTCACATCCTGATGTGCCGACGAGCTCTTTCGACTACGCTTGAACGTACCTTTATCCGGTTCCATACAGCGTCTTATCGGAAATTCGAGGCTCTTTGGCAGCGGTGCAGAAATCTTGATTTCTGCACCGCTGCCATACCAGGCATGCTGGTTTCGCGGCCATGCAGACGGCAGCGGCGGAATAGTCAGAGCCAGCGGCGAACCTCGGCCTTGTAGCGGCGGTAGTCGTCGCCGAACTTCGCTTCGAGATAGCGCTCCTCGCGGGCGATCACCTGTGTCTGGATCGTGATCAGCACCAACGGAAGCAAGGCGAAGGCGATCGGCCCGTCGAAGCCGATCGCAAGGCCGGCATAGATAAGTGCCATTCCTAGATACATGGGATTGCGGGTCCACCTGTAGGGACCGGTCGTTGCGATGAGGGTCGTTGGCTGCGACGGCGGAATCTTGGTGCCCAGCCGCCGGAACAGCCTCGCCGCCGCAAGCATCATCGCCGCGCCGGCAACGAACAGCAGTGCGCCCGTCGCAACCAGCAACCACCAATCGATGCCGAACGAGCGCAGAGTGACGAACCGCTCCGCCGCCAGCCCCAACAGCAGCGCTCCTAGATAGATGAAGGGCGGAGGGAAGCGCACACCCGCACTGTTCGGTTCAACGCCCATGCTCGTCCTCCAACCTGTGCTTTCAAACCAGCATCGACTGCTGGGCGGAGATACCCGCCGTCGCGCCGTGTGATATTGCCGTGGTGACCGAGGCCATCTGGGGGTTGGCAAGGTCGCCGGCGGCGTAAATGCCAGGCAGGCTTGTTTCGCGGCGCTCATCGACCTTGAGAGCGATGCCAAAGGGCGTATTGACCGTGACGAGGCCCATTGCATCATGCAGGCTTGCGGACGGCTTGTTGCGAGGATGCGCGAACAAGATGTCGACTGCGACATCGGGGGCGGTATCGAGCTTGACGGTGGCATTATGGCCCCCGTGACGGGCGATTTCCGTGATCCGGCCATCAACGACAGGTATGTTCTGGCGCATCAGATCGGCCCGGATATCGGGTGCAATGTCATGACCATCTGCGAAGACCGTCAACGTGTCGGTCCAATCGTGGTAGAGCCTGACATAATTGCGCGACTGAGGGCCGGACCAGACGAGGCCCCAATGCTGGTCGGCGACTTCGAAGCCGTCGCAATAGGGGCAGGGCACGATAGATGTGCCCCAGCCTTCGGCAAAGCCTGGAACATCAGGTATCTGGTCGGCGACGCCATAGCTCAGGATCAGGCGACGCGCCCCAAGGCTTTCGCCATCGCCAGTGAGAACGGAGAAATCGTCGATGGTGCCGGAGACGCTTTCGGCCCATACATTGACAAGCCTGATCGTGGGATAGCGCGCTAGCTGCTGCCGCGCTTCAGCCAAGATGTCCAATGGTGGCTTGTGATCGTGGCCGAGCAGACCATGCGAATGGCCGGCGAAACGGTTACGCGGCAGGCCGGTATCGAGAACGGTGACCTTGCGGCGGGCACGGCCGAGTTGCAAGGCGGCGGCGAGGCCGGCAAAGCTGCCGCCGATGATGATGACGTCATCCATAGTGATGGGCTCCGTGTTGCCGATCGAGTAGCTTGCCCATTTAGGACACTGCATGGTATCGTAATTCGATATTTAGGATACCGTCAAGGACTGAAATCGTGGTGACCGAAAACAGCCGGGCCCGGCGCGGCCGGCCCGCTAACGAGGCGCTGGCCCAAACGATAGTCGACGCCGCGTGCGAACTCTTTGTGGAATTAGGTTTTCAAGCGACGACCTTGGACAAGGTCGCCCAGCGAGCGAAGATATCCAAGCTCAGCATCTATCGGCACTTTGAGAACAAGGAGGCGCTGTTTAGTGCGGCCATCGCGGCCCGCTGCCATCAGTTTGCGCCAGAGGCCCTTATTGAAGGCGTCGACGGTTCGGCCGAAGAGCAGCTGATGGCGGTGGGATCATCCCTGCTTCGCACGCTGTTGAGCCCGGATGTCCGCAGTGTCGAAGCTATGATCATGGCCGACAAGACAAATCAAAGGTCGCTAAGCGAGCTCCATTACGAAGCTGGCCCCGCCCACGTCATCGCCCTAATCGAGGCGCTGTTGCGTCAGTTGCACGCGAAGGCGGTTCTGAACGTGCCCGATCCTCTCCGGTCCGCTCGCTTGTTTGCCGCGCTGATCAAAGGATGCGATCTCTTGATCATCGCACGCTTCGATGAGGCGAGAGCAGAGGACGACAACGAAATCGAATCCTATTGCCGGTCGGCCGTCGCCATGTTCATCGCCGCGCACAGTGGCAACGACCATGCGGGCGGATAGCCTACCGTTCGCTTCCCGCCCAACCGTTTGATACGGCGGATGCCGAACGTCCGTCATCCGCAACCATTCGCCAAAAGCCGCTGGTCCGCTCACGGCCCGGAATTCGCCAATGGACCAAGGTCTGCTTTTTGATCGGCTAACCCAAAAGCTGCGGTCCGAATTCCACCCCATTTTGGCCGACCCGATGTTGGTCCATAATCCCTGCTTCCGCGAAATTGAGAAATCCCGGAAGGTCGCCTCATGGCACGGGGCGGAAGTAGATCGAAAGTCTGCTCAGGTGGGGAACACCGGGCACTCCTGCCGTGAAAGGAATTTCCCTGGGTGACCTAGTTCGGACCTTCGACTTGCGCCTCAAGGTGAGAGTTCTCCGTTAAACCCGAGAAACTGATATCCAGGTATTCTCGGGCTCAGGCGTATAGGCTTAGACGCCCCAGTAATGTGGCGCACGCCAGTAATCGTGCAGTTCCCGCTCACGCTCTCGGTCGGACCAAGCGTAGTCCTGATCCCGGTAGAAGGTCGGAGCCCCACGAAGCTCTTCTTCCGTGATATCGCTGCGATAGCCACCGAGGCTAGTATCGTAGGTCAGCTTGCTCCATGGAATGGTGTGCTCGTCCCCACCCATCCCGAGGAAGCCACCAAACGACATAACCGCATAGGCAACCTTGCCGCTTATCTTCTCGATCATCACCCGTTTGATCGAGCCGAGATGGTTGCCCTGAGGATCATAGACAGCTGTACCTTCGACTCGGTCGCTCTCGATCAGCGGCTTGCCTGTCATCTCACCAGGAACATCGGTCTGAGTAGGCATATCGGATTGGGTCATTGGTTGTCTCCTCTGCAAGACTGGCTGCCTGGTCAGGCTACTCCGGCCCGTAGCCACACCACGTCTGTCACAACAAGCGAGGGCGACGGGCACTCCAGGAGGTGCTGGCGGGTTGTCTGGCGGTCCTCTACGTCCGTCGTTCCAAGGAGATACCAGGGGCCTCAGCTGGCCGAACTTACAATACCGTGAATATTCGTCTGCCGATACCAGCTATCTCGGAGCCAGCGTTAGCC
>JBKPSQ010000007.1:0-12610 GCA_046735075.1 Pseudomonadota bacterium | reverse complement strand
CCTCGTAGCAGGTCTTCTGCATGATCTTCGCCCGCGGATCGTAGTTCTTGTACACGCGGTGTCCGAAGCCCATCAGCCGGAAGGGGTCGCTCTTGTCCTTGGCGCGCTTGATGTATTCAGGAATGCGATCGACAGTACCGATCTCCTGCAACATCTGAAGCGCAGCCTCGTTGGCGCCACCATGCGCAGGCCCCCAAAGACAAGCAATACCGGCAGAGATGCAGGCAAAGGGGTTAGCCCCCGAAGAGCCGGCAAGCCGCACCGTGGAGGTCGACGCGTTCTGCTCATGGTCGGCGTGCAAAATGAAGATGCGGTCCATGGCGCGCGCGAGGATTGGATCGACTTTGTACTCCTCGCAAGGTACGGCGAAACACATATGCAGGAAGTTCGCCGCGTAGCTGAGCTCGTTGCGCGGGTAAACGAAGGGCTGGCCGATCGAATATTTGTAGGCCATAGCGGCGATGGTCGGCATCTTGGCGATCATGCGGATCGACGCCATCTCGCGCTGTGCAGGATCTTTGATGTCGATCGAGTCGTGATAGAAGGCCGAAAGCGCGCCTACCACGCCGACCATGACTGCCATTGGATGCGCGTCGCGGCGGAACCCGGTGTAGAACCGCGTCATCTGCTCGTGCACCATGGTGTGCTTGACGATGCGGTCGTCGAACGCCCGATACTGCGCGCGGGTGGGAAGCTCTCCGTAGAGCAGCAGATAACAGGTCTCGATAAAGTTGCCGTGCTCGGCAAGCTGATCGATAGGGTAGCCGCGATAGAGCAGGATGCCCCTGTCGCCGTCGATGAAGGTGATCTTCGACTCGCAGCTCGCGGTCGAGGTGAAGCCCGGGTCGTAAGTGAAGCAGCCGGTATCCTGATAGAACGTGTTGATGTCGATCACGTCGGGGCCCATCGTGCCCTTGCGGATCGGCAAATCGTAAGTCGCGCCGTCAATCAGCATGGATGCCTCGGCGGCGCCCGACGCGCGGAGGTTTTCTGCGACGCTCATCTAAAAGCTCCTCTTACCGGATGGGAGGCGGGTCGCTAACGAACGCTCGACTCTTCAAACTGTTGCGGCATTAGCGAACACGTTATTGCACTGCCACATATTCGCGCCGTTTCTCTCGCAGCGCAACATGTGGCTGTGGTCAAAAGTTAAGCAGGCGCTTCACTGCACTTGATCCCGAATTCGGCCCAGCGACTCGCCGCGCCCCAGCACGTCCAGTACGTCAAAGATACCGGGCGACGTTGACTTGCCGGTGAGGGCTGCGCGGAGCGGTTGTGCAACTTTGCCGAGCTTGCGTCCAGTTTCCTCCGCGAAGGCGCGGACTAAAGCCTCTAACGCCTCCGGCGTCCAGGATGAGACAGCTTCCAGGCGAGGAAGAAGGGCACCCAGCGTCTCTGTTCCGGCGCTGTCGAGCACTTTCTTGGCTTGCTCATCTAGCTCTAGCGGCCGCTTGGTGAAGAGATAGGCTGCATTGTCGAGCAGTTCGACGAGCGTCTTGGCACGCTCCTTCAGCCCCGGCATGGCGCGCTCTAGCTTGCCCCAGCCTTCCTTTCCGATGCGCTCCGCGAGTGCAGCACCTTCTGGAAGCTCGGAAAGAAGCGCCTTCAGCCGCGCAACGATCTCGGGATCAGGTGTTTCCCGCAGATAATGACCGTTCAGGTTTTCAAGCTTGGCGAAATCGAAGCGCGCCGCCGAGCGCCCGATCCCATCAAGATCGAACCACCGCACCATCTCATCGGTAGACATGATCTCGGCATCGCCATGGCTCCAGCCGAGGCGCACGAGATAGTTGCGAAGTGCCGCCGGCAGATAGCCCATGGCGCGATAAGCCTCGACCCCGAGCGCACCATGACGCTTGGAGAGCTTGGCACCGTCAGGCCCGTGGATCAGAGGCACGTGGGCGAAAAGCGGAGTCTCCCAACCGAGAGCACTATAAATCTGCGTCTGCCGCGCGGCATTGGTGAGATGGTCATCGCCGCGAATGATGTGGGTAATCGCCATATCATGGTCGTCGACAACGACTGAGAGATTATAGGTCGGCGAGCCGTCACTCCTCAGGATCACGAGATCGTCCAAATCCTTGTTGGCGAAGACGACACGGCCCTGCACGCGATCCTCGATGACCGTCTCACCCTCGCGCGGCGCTTTGAAGCGGATGGCCGGCTCGACGCCGGGTGGGGCTTCGGAAGGATCACGATGGCGCCAAGTGCCGTCATAGCCAGGAGCGCGACCTTCGGCACGGGCCTTCTCGCGCATGGCCTGAAGCTCTTCGGCACTCGCATAGCAGCGATAAGCTTTGCCCTCAGCGAGCAATTGCTCAGCGATCGCGCGGTGACGCTCCGCACGCGCGAGCTGATAAACTGGCTCGCCGTCCCAATCGAGCTCGAGCCATCGCAAGCCGTCGAGGATGGCAAGGATGGCTCCCTCGGTGGAGCGTGCCTGGTCCGTGTCCTCGATGCGCAGCAGCATCTTTCCGCCGGTGTGCTTGGCGTAAAGCCAGTTGAACAAGGCAGTGCGCGCTCCACCAATATGCAGGTAGCCCGTCGGCGACGGTGCAAAGCGCGTGATGACCCTTTCGCTCATGGCTCCTGAAGGGCTAGGGACTGATGGGCGCGTGATGTAGCATGAGCGGCAGATGCGGGTAAGAGCGGGGTGGGAAGGTGCCCCGCTGCCGAGCATCGACATGTCAGGGCGGGAAGAACTGCAGTGGGGCGGCGGTCATCGATCCGCCAGTGGCCGGAGCAGCTTGCTGCTCGTAGCCGTTGTTGCCGCCGGTCGCGAATCAGACCGCTGGTTCTTATGGCTGCCCGTCTTCTTTGCCAGCGGGATCATCGTCTATTTCGCCCTCTCCCATGAGCCGGGGCCCCGTATCGCCGCCGCCCTTGTGTTAGCTGCGATCGGCATTTGCCTCGCGATGCGCAGTGCGCCGCTTGGGCTCGCCCTTGCTGGGGCCTTTCTCGCCTTCGCAAGCGGCTTTGCTATAGCCAAGCTTCGCACTGAACTTGTCCGCGCGCCTGTTCTTGCCCAGGAGCTACGCTATGTCGGGCTGAGGGGTTGGGTGGAGGCGCATGAACTTCGCGACAAGGGGCGCGCAAGGCTCACCATCAGGGTGCTTGCCTTAGGCGATCTCAAGTCCGAGGAGTGTCCCTACCGTGTGCGCGTCACAATGCCCGCGAACGACGCCGCGGATGTGCGAATTGGGGAAGCCGTAGCACTCAGCGCGACGCTCCAGCCTCCGCCTGAGCCGATTCAGCCCGGCGGCTTCGATTTCGGACGGCAAACCTGGTTTGCGAGCTTGGGAGGGACGGGGTACGCGACCAGCAAAGTCCAGCCTCTAAATGAAGTCGGCCCTCTTCCCTGGGATCTCAGAGCTTGGTCGGAAATCGATGCGCTTAGAGCTCGTGTCAATGCGCGCATCAGAGCGGCGGTCTCAGGCGAGACCGGAGAGATCGCCGTAGCCCTTATTACCGGCGAGCGGGGCGGCATCTCCGAGGGGCTGAATCAGGCGATGCGCGATTCAGGGTTGGCGCACATCCTGTCGATTTCCGGCCTGCACATGGTGATCATGGCGGGCACAGTATTCTGGCTCGTGCGTGCGCTGCTTGCTGTTATCCCAGCTCTGGCGCTTCGCTTCCCCATCAAGAAATGGGCTGCGGGCGCGGCGCTCTTTGCCGCTACTTTCTATCTTGCCCTGTCAGGCGCAGCGGTTCCAACGGTGCGCTCATGGATCATGATGAGCATCGTGCTTATCGCTGTGATGCTCGACCGCCCGGCGCTCACCATGCGCAATGTCGCGCTTGCAGCACTCGCTATCCTCGTTGTCGCGCCGGAGTCGTTGTTCGACCCGAGCTTCGAAATGAGTTTTGCCGCAGTGGTCGCGCTCGTCGCTCTCTATGAGTGGTTGTCCGAACGGAAGCGAGACGGCCTACGCGACGTGAGCCCGGTTTGGGCAGCGATACACCGCGGCTTCGGCCTGTTCATGGCGGCGGCCCTCACGACTCTCGTGGCTAGCATCGCGATTGCGCCGTTTGCCGTCTATCATTTCCACCGCATGACGCATTACGGGCTAATCGCCAACCTGATCGTGGCGCCGCTCGTGAGCTTCATGATCATGCCCATGGCCGTGCTCAGCCTGATCGCCATGCCATTCGGTCTGGAGACTTGGCCACTCAAAGCCATGGGGCTCGGCATCGACCTCATGGTCGACGCGGGGAGGTGGGTCGCCTGCTGGCCTGGCGCGGTCTCGGTTTTTCCAGCCATCTCGGGAACTGCTCTGGCGCTGATGGTACTCGGCGGCCTTTGGTTCTGCTTATGGCAGACGCGCGCTCGCGCGTTTGGTTTCGTCATCGCGGCTCTCGGACTTGCCATAGCTCCAGCAAGCCAACGGCCCGACGTACTGATCGACCGCAACGGGGCAACGGCCGCCTTGCGGTCGGACAGCGGCGATCTCGTCTTTCCGCCCGCGACCGCCGCGGGTTACAGCGTCGACAACTGGCTCTTGGCCGACGGCGACGAGCGCGATGCCAAGACTGCCGCAGACCAAAGCACGTTTCGCTGCGATCTGCTCGGCTGCATCGGCACAGTGAAGGGCAAGAAAGTCGCGCTCGTTCGGCATCCGGCAGCGCTGGAGGATGATTGCCGATCTGCTGACATTGTCATCGCCCCCTTCACCATGGGCAAGAGGTGCCGCGCCGCGCGCGTAATCATCGACCGGCGCATGTTGAGGGCCGAGGGGGCATACGCGCTCTACGTCGAGGGGCTTTCCATCCGTGCTGAGTCCGTCGCGGAAGCGCGTGGTAGGAGGCCGTGGGTTCCTGATCGAACGGTATTCAGGACCACACCGTTGGATCAAACCAACCAGGCTGCCGACCCCGATCGACGTCTCAATGGCAATTCAGAAGATTGAGGCTAGTAGCGGCGGATGAGCCCGACGAGGCGACCCTGCACGCGCACGCGATCCGGCCCGAAGATGCGCGTCTCGTAGCTTGGATTGGCAGCTTCGAGCGCAATTGAATCGCCGCGGCGACGCAAGCGTTTCAAGGTGGCCTCGGCTTCGTCCACGAGGGCCACGACGATGTCGCCGTTATTCGCATCCTCGCATTTCTTCACGATAATGGTGTCGCCTTCGAGGATGCCGGCCTCGATCATCGAGTCACCTTTGACCTCCAGCGCGTAGTGCTCGCCCCTGCTGAGCAGCTCGGGAGGGACTTCGATGGTGCTAAGTCGGGTTTGGATTGCATCGATGGGCACGCCGGCGGCGATGCGCCCCATGACCGGCACGCTCACGGTCTGGGGGAGACTCTCGCCTTCGGCGACCTGAGGCACGCGGCCAAGGCTGCCCTCGATAACGCTGGGGGAAAAGCCACGACTTCGTTGGGCCACGCCCTGGGGCACCGACTCTGGGAGTCGGACGATTTCCATTGCACGCGCCCAATGGGGGAGACGGCGCACAAAACCGCGCTCCTCAAGTGCCGTGATGAGCCGGTGAATGCCCGATTTTGACTTGAGGTCGAGCGCCTCCTTCATCTCGTCGAAGGACGGGGGAACGCCGGTCTCCTTCAACCGCTCATGGATGAACATGAGAAGCTCTTTTTGCTTCGGTGTGAGCATCTGGTCCCCTTTTTAGCGATTTGGACTCGGATTGGTTGACGTCTAACGATACCGGATCGCCGCTGTACAAATCATGAACAGTTTATCTGTTCTGTTTGTGTTCTGCAAGGGGGAAAGCCACAAAATGCAGTAGAGACGCCCAGGGAGTGCCAAATCGCGTGATTCGGGTTTCCGCCGCCTTAATCGCGCTCGAACGGAATTATCCGGACCGGGTCGCCGGCCACGAGCGGGGGTGCATGCGGCACTCGCACGATTAGGCAGTCGGCCCGGGCAAGCTCAGCAACGAGAGACGAGTCTTGAGAGGGCAGCGGACGGACGACCCGCGTGCCATCCTCCCTCCATTCTGAGCGCGCCCTCATATAGTGCTCGCGCGCTCCGTTCGCCTCCAACGCTTCGCCGAGCACCGCCTGCGGTAGGGGCATAGACTTGGTGGTAAGCCCAAGCATGGCCCTAAGCATCGGTACGAGAAACACGTGTGCCGTGATCAGGGCTGAAACCGGGTTTCCCGGCACGCTAAGGACGCGCTGGTGCCCCAGTCTCCCATACAGAAGCGGCTTACCTGGGCGCATGGCGATCTTCCAAAAATCAATCTCTAGTCCTTCCGACTTGAGCGCGCTCGCCACGAGATCGCGTTCGCCGACAGATGCGCCACCTATCGTCACCAGGATATCGGCAGCGCTTCCAGACCGGGCCAGTGTGACCAGGCTCTTTGGATCGTCCTTGGCGATGCCGAGCGGCATCGCCTGTCCGCCAGCCTTCTCGATAAGAGTGGCGAGTCCGATTGGTACCGAGGAGACGATCTGGTCTTTGCCAAGTTCGGAGCCCACTGGCACCACTTCATCGCCAGTCGCCAAGATCGCGACTTTGGGCTTGCGGCGGACGGGAACCTCGGCATGGTTCATTGCGGCGGCCAGCATCAGCTCGCACGGTCCGAGCCGAATGCCCCCAGTCAGCAGAGTCTCTCCCTCCTTGAAGTCCTGCCCTCGTGGGCGGATATGGGCATGCAAGTCGACTTTCTTGACTGTCACCAGGCCGTGAGTTTGCTCAGCCTCCTCTTGGATGACGATGGTATCGGCGCCTTGAGGTACCGGCGCCCCGGTGAAGATGCGCACCGTCTCGCCTTGTCCGACCTTGCCATCGAAACCCGTGCCGGCTGCCGAAATCCCGATCAAATTGAGCGTCGCCGGCAGGACGGCCACGTCCTTGGAGCGCACCGCGTAGCCATCCATCGCCGAGGCATCGAAGGGCGGCTGCGTCACGCGGGCGGCAAGGTCCTCGGCAAGCACGCGGCCGTTCGCGCTATCGAGTGCGACGCGCTCAGCGTCAAGCGGCTCGAGCCCAGAAGTTACGCGGGCCAGAGCTTCGGCAACGGAAAGAAGAGCCATCAGCGCTTGAAATGACCGGAGCGGCCGCCTGTTTTTTCAACTAGGCGGATGTCAGAGAACGACATGGCGCGGTCCACGGCTTTGACCATGTCATAAATGGTCAGACAGGCAATTGAGACAGCGGTGAGCGCCTCCATTTCGACCCCAGTCTTGGCGTCGACCTTTGCGCTTGCCTCGACTCTAAGACCGGGTGGCTCTCGGCTCGGCTCGAAGTCGACTGTAACTTCCGTCAAGGGCAGGGCATGGCAAAGCGGAATTAGTTCCGCTGTGCGCTTAGCCGCCATGATGCCAGCGATCCTCGCAGTTGCCAGCACGTCGCCCTTGGGCACGGTGCCGGAAAGGATGAGATCGAGAGTCTTTGATGTCATGGACACGAAGCCCTCGGCCCTCGCCGTGCGGGAGGTGACCTCCTTGGCGGAGACATCGACCATGCGCGCCTCACCCTCCTCATTGAGATGGCTCAGCCGCGCGGTCATTGCGCTGCGTCGGCGCGCAGGGTTGAGCCGGTGAGGAGCGCGCGGGTCGCGCCAGCAACATCGTCGTGCCGCATCAGACTTTCACCCACAAGAAACGCCCGAACGCCGTGTGACGCAAGCCGCTTAAGGTCTGCGTGGGTGAAGATGCCGCTTTCGGCAATGACCATCCGATCGGATGGAACGCGAGGGGCGAGGCGCTCCGTAGTGGCTAATGTCGTGGTGAAAGTATTGAGGTCGCGGTTGTTGATGCCGATGAGTCTCGTATCGAGCTTCAGCGCACGATCGAGCTCAGCCTCGTTATGCACCTCGGCAAGTACATCCATGCCAACGTCGTGTGCCGCGCTTGTGAGGTCCTTCGCCGTCTGATCATCCACTGCAGCCATGATCATCAGGATGCAATCGGCGCCCCAGGCCCGCGCTTCCAGCACCTGATATGTGTCAAGCATGAAGTCCTTGCGCAGCGCAGGGAGCCGCGTGGCTTCGCGGGCCGCCCTGAGGTACTCGGGTCGGCCCTGAAACGATGGCGTGTCGGTCAATACCGAGAGGCACGTCGCGCCTCCGGCTTCATACGCGTGTGCGAGACTCGCCGGATCGAAATCGGCACGGATCAGCCCCTTGGAGGGGCTAGCCTTCTTGATCTCGGCGATCAGCGCAAATGCGTTTTTGCCGACACGCGACGTCAAGGCTTCCGCAAAGGGGCGCACGGGAGAGGCGGCTTTCGCCTGCGCGCGTATGGCGTCAGGCGGCGCGGCTTCCTTGGCGGCAGCGATTTCCTTACGCTTATAGGCGAGGATCTTATCGAGCACTTGTACCATGGCTCAGACCTTATCACGGCTGAGCTTAACGAGCGCCGCGAGCACATTCATGGCCTTGCCAGTGTCGATCGAGACAGCTGCAAGCGCCACTCCATCGCGCAACGTCTTGGCCCTCCCGGCGACGAGCAACGCTGCCGCGGCGTTCAGAAGCACAATGTCCCGAAGTGGCCCCTGGTTTCCTTGCAGCACCGCACGGATGTGCGCCGCGTTCTCAGTCGCATCACCACCAATCAGATCCTGGGACTTTGCTTCCGCCAGGCCGGCATTGCGCGGTGAGATTCGGAAGGTCGAGACCTTGCCGCCATCGAGCACGGCGACGTGGCTGATGCCTGTGGTGGTTAGCTCATCGAGACCATCAGCACCGTGCACTACCCAGGCTCGTTCGACTCCCAATAGGGCAAGCACGTGCGCGATGGGCTCAACCCATTCCTCGCCAAACACGCCAACGACCTGATATTTCGTGCCCGCCGGATTGGCGAGCGGCCCCAGTAGGTTGAAGATCGTGCGAACGCCGAGCTCGCTTCTCACCTTCGCCACATGGCGCATCGCCGCATGATGGGCGGGCGCGAACATGAAGCCGAGGCCGCAGGCCTCGATACACCGAGCGACGGTCTCTGGGCCGCAGTCGATATTGACGCCAAGGGCACTCAGCACATCGGCCGAGCCCGAGCGCGAGGAGATAGAGCGATTACCATGCTTGGCAACTGGAACGCCCGCACCCGCGACTACGAAAGCAGCGCAAGTCGAGATGTTGTGCGTGCCCTTGGCGTCGCCGCCCGTCCCGCACGTGTCAATGGCGCCTTCGGGCGCGCGTACCGGAATGGCTCTTGACCTCAGCGCACGGGCAGCACCGGCGATTTCTTCAATGGTCTCGCCGCGCACGCGCATTCCCATGAGCAGGGCAGCAATCTGCGCGTCGGTTGCCGCGCCAGACATAATCAGGTCGAAGGCGTGCGCGGCTTCATCTTGAGTGAGGCTTTGACCCGACGCGACCTTGCTGACGGCTTTGCTGAGATCGGCGGGCTGCGCGGCTTCTGCCAGCGCCGGACTAGACGACACCGGCCGCTTCTCTATGCGCCGAGCCTCGCGCGCGCCGCTCGACGCGGGCAAGGTCGAGGAAATTGGCGAGCAACTGGTGTCCATGCTCCGACGCAATGCTCTCCGGATGGAACTGAACGCCATATACCGGGTAGCGCTTGTGCTGAAGACCCATGATCACGCCATCAGCCGTTTCGGCGGTGATCTCGAGCACTTCGGGAAGCGAGGAGCGCTCGACGACAAGCGAATGATAGCGTGTTGCCGAGAAATCCTGGGGCAGGTCGGCAAAAACACCCTTGCCGGTATGATGCACCTTCGAGAGTTTGCCATGCATCAGCGTCGGGGCCCGTACGACGCGGCCGCCATAGACCTGACCGATAGCCTGATGCCCGAGGCAGACGCCGAGGATTGGCACGACCGGACCGGCCCGCTCGATCAGGTCGAGGCAGATGCCGGCGCGGTCCGGGTCGCACGGACCTGGCGATAACACGATGGCCTCAGGGCCCTCGGCGAGCACGTCATCGACGCTAATCTTGTCGTTGCGGTAAACGCGCGTGGATGCGCCCAATTCGCCGAGGAAGTGGACGAGATTGTAGGTAAAGCTGTCGTAGTTATCGATCAGCGTCAGCATGGCGTGGTGTTACGCTCCAGGTAAGCGAGCCGTCAAGGCCGCCAACAGAGTAGAATCTAGGAGCGGAGATCCTTCGGCGCCAGAAACAGATTCAGGGTGCCGCTGTTGACGGCGATATTGCTCCACAGCCCGCTCGGAAAGTTGATGACCGCAAGCGCTGCCGTGGGAAACTTCTCTTTGAGACGATCGCGAAAATGCTTCGGCCCTGCGCCGATGAGGTCGAGCGCAAAGCTGTGGAGCTCGGGATTATGGCCAACGATCATGACCCGGCTCGAGCCCGGCGGGATTTCTCTCACCCTTTGCAGCAACCCCGTCGGACTGGGATGATAAAGGCGATCCTCGTAGACCACCTTCGGTTCGATCTTGAGCTCAGGCAGGACAAGGGCAAGTGTATCACGCGTCCGTCGGGCCGATGAGCAGAGCACGAGGTCAGGGTCGATACCGCGCTCGGCCATCGCCTTTCCTATCAGCGGTGTGTCGTTGATGCCGCGGGCGGCGAGCGGACGGTCCTGATCCGGAAGGGAAGGAGTTTTCCAGCTCGATTTTGCGTGGCGCAGCAGGCTTAGTGTGAGCACGAGCGGCGGCCCTCTATTGCGCGCGCTTGGCGCGCGCCGCAAAGCGCACCGCCTCGTCGGCAGCCTTGAACAAGGCGCGCGCTTTGCTCACGCACTCGGCCTGCTCGCGCTCAGGCACTGAGTCGGCCACGATGCCTGCGCCTGCCTGTACATACATGGTGCCATCTTTCACCACAGAAGTCCTGAGCACGATGCAACTGTCCATTTCGCCATCAGCCGAGAAATAGCCGACGCAGCCGGCATAAGGCCCGCGTGCTGCATCTTCGAGCTCATCGATGATCTCCATGGCGCGCACTTTGGGCGCACCTGACACGGTGCCTGCGGGGAAGCCAGCCATGAGCGCATCGACCGCATCAAAGTCCGAGGAAAGCTCCCCCTCCACATTCGAGACGATGTGCATGACCTGGCTATAATATTCCAGGAAGAAGGAATCGGTGACGCGCACGCTGCCAACCTTTGCGACACGGCCAACATCGTTCCTTCCAAGGTCGAGCAGCATCAAGTGTTCGGCCCGCTCCTTGGCGTCAGCAAGCAAATCTTCCGCAAGCGCCTTATCCTCTTCTGGCGTCGCCCCGCGGGCTTTAGTGCCGGCTATCGGGCGGATCGTGACCTTCCCGTCGCGCACCCTCACGAGAATTTCCGGGCTTGAGCCCACCACGGCGAAGCCGGCGAAGTTGAGGTAATAGAGGAACGGCGAGGGATTGACGCGTCGGAGTGCCCGGTAAAGTGCAAATGAGGGGAGGGTAAACGGCGCCTCGAAGCGCTGGCTCAGCACCACCTGAAAAACATCTCCGGTGGCGATGTATTCCTTAGCGCGCTTCACCTTCGCCATGTAGGCGTCCGGCGCTGTCGTGGCGCGCGGCTCCGGATGCGCAGCGTCGACGTCAGGCTCGACCGGATAGGGCAAAGGCTGTTCGAGCCGTTCCAAAACGAGATTCAGCCGATCTGCGGCGCGCGCATAGGCCGCCTTGGCGTTGACGCCCGGTGCGGGCCTGACCGGCGTGACGATCGTCATCTCGTCCTTAACGCTGTCGAAGATCACGATCAGTGTCGGCCGCACCAGAATCGAGTCGGGAAGCCCGAGCGAGTCGGGTTTCTCATGCGGCAAATGCTCGATCAGCCGCACCGTATCGTAGCCCATATAACCGAAGATGCCGGCCGCCATGGGCGGAAGCCCAGGCGGCAGCGCGATGGCCGACTCGGCAAGAAGTGCCCGCAGCGAGGAAAGTGCAGGGAGAGGCGAGGCCGCAAATGCGTCGAGATCCGATTGCGGCGCGCGGTTGATCTCCGCCGCGGCACCTTCCGTGCGCCAGATCAAATCCGGCTCACAGCCGATGATTGAGTAGCGACCGCGCGTCGCGCCTCCTTCTACCGACTCGAACAGAAAACTGTTTGGCCTGTCGTGAGCAAGCTTAAGCATGGCCGAGACCGGTGTCTCGAGATCGGCGACCAGCCGCGTCCATGCCACTTGCGGCACACCCTCCTCGTAGCGACGCGCGAAGCTCGGAAAGTCCGGCTCGATTGGATGGGTCGCGTGGGGCTGCGGTAAAGGCGTGACGGAGGCCTGGGCTTGGCTCATGGCTCCTCGCTAGTACCCACAAGCTTGGCTAGGGCTGCCTCGTTCACGCTGACGCCATAGCGGTTTTCGAGCGCGCTGAAATACTCGGCGATCACGTCCTCGCCGATAAGAAGACCAATTTGCTGTCTCAGCCTTTCAGCCTCGGTCTGGTCGAGCGCAGGCGGAGGTGTGACCTTATCGACCTGGAATACGATGCGTCCCTCTTCGACGCCGGACGGGGCCGATCCGTAGCCCTTTTCCGGCAAGGTGAACGCCTGGGCCACCGCGGCAGGCAGCACGTTGACGGTGATGCTGTCGCGCTTCAGCGGATCGCTGGCTAGGATTTGCGTATTAAGATCCTTGGCAACGTCTTCGAGGCTTTTGCCCCCGTTCAAGCCGGTGACGAGCTCCTGTGTATATTTGGTCAGACGAGTGCGCACCTCCTCCGCCTTCCAGTCTTTGGTCGCCTCGTCCTTGACCTGATCGAAGGGCTTGAGCTGCTCGGGGACAACGCCCAGCAC
>JBKPSQ010000006.1:0-9887 GCA_046735075.1 Pseudomonadota bacterium | reverse complement strand
GTGAGGAGTTCCTCACCTTCCTCAAACAAACCGGCTATCAACCTGCGCCCTGCAACGCCATGCTCGATATGAGGTGGCATTCCCCGGGACACGGACTCGCCACCCCGCCCTTCGGGGCCGACCTTCCCCGCTGGCCCGCGGTCTGCCTCGATTGGCGCGACGCTCAGCGCTACATCGATTGGCTCAATGCCAAGGTGCGGGCCGAGCATCCGTCGACGGCTCGCGAGCACGGCCCATATCGCTTGCCGAGTGAAGCCGAGTGGGAATATGCCGCGCGCGCCGGTACCACCACCGCACGCTGGTGGGGCGATAGCATCGGCACTAACCACGCCAACTGCAATGGCTGCGGCAGTCCCTGGGACAACCGCATGCTCGCTGATGTCGACAGCTTCAATCCGAATCCCTTTGGGCTGTACGGGATGCTCGGCAATGCCTGGCAATGGACCGCCGATTGCTGGCATCAAAGCTATGTTGGCGCGCCGCAAGACGGCAGCGCGTGGAACGAGCCCGATTGCAGCAAGCATGTGATCCGCGGCGGCTCGTGGAGCAGTTTGCCAGTATTCATCCGCTCGGCGGCGCGCAGCGGCAGCGACCGCGGCGACAAGGATACCGACTATTCGAGCCTGACCGGGTTTCGCATCGCGCGAGATTTGCCGTGACGGAAGCTCAGCGCAGCGTGGCCTTCGGGTCGAGATAGAGGACCATGTCCATCACCTCGTCATACTGCCCGGCGGGAAGCGCCAGCGGTGACGACGCGAGCACCGCGTTGCGGGCGCTGATCGCGACCTCGTTGTAGAACGGATCGCCTGAGTATGGGCTGTCCATGACTTCGGCCTTCAGCACCTCTCCGCTTCGCGCAAGCTTCACGCGGATCGGCACCGAGTAGTCTGCGCCTTTGAGATTTGCCAGATTCAAGTTCCAGCGGCGCACGACTTGATCGAGGATGAAGTCCTTCAAGCCATACTGGCCCTTTTGCCCCGGCGAAGAGATGCTCGACGGCAGCATGGTTGCGGCACGCGTGCCATCTTCCGCGACTGATGTGCCGGAGCTCGGCGCGCGCAATTTGGCGAGCGCCTCGAGCTTGGTCGCGAGCGCGTCGGCGACGGCGGGCGCTTCAGGAGTCCCGGCCGCGGGCGCGAGCGTCGGCGTTGGCGCGTCGGAGGGCGCGGTCCGGTTCCAATCGAGCTCGACCTCGACGGGCACGAGGCCCAGGCCTTTCCCCGCCCTCTCTGTCCCGTGTTGCGGAGCAAGCAGGATGAGCAGAGCGAGCGCAAGCCCATGCAAGATCGTAGATCCGGCAAGGCTCAACCTCTGGTCAGGGCCCTGCACTGCGTGAGAAAGGCTGGCGCCGTCCTCGGCCGGGTCGAGGGCGAAAAACCCTTCATTGCGCGCGATGATCGACACGGCCCCCCCGGTTTCGAACCCCGATTTTAGCGGTCAAAGTGGCTTTGATCCACGCGCGGCCTGTGGCAAATAGGCTCGCGAAAATCCTCCCTAAGCCTCTCCATCAGCAAAGAGATTCGAGTTTGACGAGATTTCCGATGCGTTCCCCCGTGCGAGGCCTGGCTGCTGCCGCGCTTGCCCTACTTGCCTTCTCTCTTTCCGCACTAAGCGAACCCGCTTCCGAGAGCCCGCCAAACGGCGTGCTTGAGGCAGTTGCTGCGGCGCAAGCGCCGGAGAGCCCGGCCAAGGTCGCGGTCGGCGCCTACATCAACGACATCCAGGAACTCGACTTCAAGACGAACAGCTACGCCGTCGATCTCTATGTCTGGTTCCGCTGGAAGCCATCGGACCTCGATCCCTCCAAGACCATGGAGTTCATGAACCGCTACGACCCGAACGATCACGAGCGGGACGAACTTTACGACAAGCCGAAGCAGATGCCTGACGGCAGCCTCTACGCCATCGTGCGCAATCAGGGGCGGTTCTCGACCAAGTTCCAGCTCGGCGACTACCCGTTCGACACGCAATTCCTCACCGTCGTGATGGAGGACACGATCTCGAGCGAAGACACTCAGGTCTATGTGCCCGATCCTACCGGCAGCATCGGTCTCGATCCCGAGATCACGCTACCCGGCTTCAAGGTGGGCAAGCCCGAGATGCGCATCGTATCGAACACCTACCCAACCAATTTCGGAGACTTGGCCGAGCCACAAGGAGACACCTATTCGCGCGTCGTGCTGTCCGTTCCGGTCACCCGGCCGCTCATGGCAATGTCGGTGAAAACCTTCGTTCCCATCGTGTTGATCGTGATCTGCGCGGCATTGGTGTTCTTCGTGCGCCCGCACTACGTCGAGGGCCGCATCGGGCTTGGCATCACCGCCCTCTTGACGCTGGTCGCGCTGCAACTCACCTCGAGCGCTTCGCTTCCCGACGTCGACTATCTGATGATGCTCGACAAGATTTATCTGCTCGCCTACGTGTTCATCATCGCGGCATTGGCACGCGTGGTGCTGACTTCATGGCGCGGAGCCGATGAGGCGGCGGAGAAATCGATCACACGCGCAGATCGAATATGGGTGAGCGTGCTGCTTGCCGCCTATCTTGCCGCCAATGCCGCCGTGGTGTTACCAGCCTTGGTCTAAAGTGAGGCAGTCTCGATGCGTATCCTTCTTGCTTTCATTCTCGGTCTCGCGCTCAGTGGCACGGCGTCGGCGAAACCTGTCGACGGCGATCCGGTGACGCTGATCACCGAGATCTACAAGACCTACGAGACGGATAAGGCTGGGTTGCCTCACGTCTATAGCAAGCGGCTCCAGGCTCTCATCGACAAGGACGATAAAGAAACGCCTGAAGGCGACGTGGGCCGGATTGACTGGGACGTGTTCATCGACGGCCAGGATTGGAAGCTGACTGACCTCAAGATCACACCCGTCTCGCAAACGGATACGCAAGCCAAAGTGCGCGCCACTTTCAAGAACTTCGACCGTCCGAGCGACATGCTGTTCGCTCTCGTGCTCGAGGACGGACGTTGGCGTATCGACGACATCGAGAAGACGCTGAAGCCGCGTTGGACCATGTCCAAGATTCTCACTGATGCGCCGGACGCCTTTCCCGATGCTGAACCTGAGAAAAAGTAGAGCCGCTACTGATTCTGCTTACGGCCCGCCATGTGCTTGAGATAAGCGATGACAAGGCCGATCTCGCGGTCGCTGAGATAGTCAGGAGGAAATGGCGGCATCGCCTGAGCAGGCCAGGTACGCACCGCCTTCGGGTTGCGGATGAGATCGTGCAGGCCTTGCGGCGTCAGATATTCGGTCGGATTTTGCGGCAGATTGAGGTCAGGCCCGACGTCGGCTGCACCGGCGCCGTTCAGCTTGTGGCACGTGAGGCATTGCACCACGAACAGCGCCTGGCCTGCTCGGATTGGATCCGTCGGCGGCAGCGCCGGATCGACGGCGAGCGCCGGCCAGCGCGCCGCCGGCGACGGCTGGCTCACGAGCTTTGCCACCTGAAATGGCCATTGCTCGCTCCGAATGCTGCCGATCTCAGCGCCGGTCCACACCATGTAGAACGGGCCCGCGCTCGCATTCTTCTCCGTAACCGGCGGCCAAGGGTGATCCGCCGGCTCGATCGCGAGCCACGCCACCGCTTCGCTTTCATCTTTGTTGAGCACGAGGTCGAGCGGCAGTTGCGCAATGAAGCCGTCAAGTGCGATTGCCTCGATGAAGCTGTCCGGCGGCAGCGTCATGCCTTCGAGTAGCGCCGCGACCGGCACGGCACGGTAGGTCATGGGCACGCGATAGGTGATATCAAATGGTACTTGGATGGTCGTGGCATCCGGCCGCGCCAAAAGCTGATCCCGCGTAAACGTCCGTGTCTCGTCACCGACCGTGACCGTTATCGTCGGCTCCTCCGCTCGCGCCAGGCCGGGTAGCAGCAATAGGCATACCAAGAGTAGAACGCGCATTGCCCCTCCCTCACGTCATGCAGATCACGTCATTACAGCATACAATGTTTGGTCGCTTGTCTTCGGGCCCCTGTTTGATCGGGAACCGGCCGCTAGAATTTTCGTTGTCAGAGGTCTCCTAAGCAGGGCGGAAGGGGAACGCGATGAAACGAGTGGTTGGAATTGCAGTGCCGGTCCTGATTGGGCTATTCGCGAGCCCCGCCTTTGCCGAGGATTCCGTTCCGAACCTACTCGGTGAATGGTCAGGCGTGGCGGACGCTGTCGTTATCGGCAGCGGCGGCTACCGGCCCGGCGATAAGACGCTGAAAGATCCCCCCTTCGTCGATCAGCGCAAGTTCGACTACTCGATCAAGGGACAGAATGGGCGTCGGTTCTGGGGCGAGATCAAGAGCGGAGACCGCACCGAGCCGTTCGGCGCCGCGATCTCCCTCGACGGCAAATACGCCTACGGTGCCGATACCGACGGCAATTTCCACTTCACCATCCTATCGGCCGATGAGATCGAGCTCTGCTACACGCAATCGGCGGACGTGCCCAACGCCCAGATCGTCGCCACCTGTTTTCCGATCAAGCGGACCGGCAAGTAGCCGCGCTGAGTTTAGCGGCGGCCGAGATCGCGCCAGCTCTTCTCGCGCACGTCCACGCCGTAATACTCGGCCGCTGCCTTGATATTGGCGAAGGCGAGGTCGCGATCCCCGTCTGAGACACCTTCGACCTGGTCGAATCGCGCCAAAGCATTCCTGACGTGATTCGCATCGGTCAGCGGCTCTTTTTTCTGCTTGGGGAATGCATAGACGCTGTCGGGCAGATTGCTCCGCGTGGTCAAATCGCCGTGCTCGGTAAAGGGCTTCCAGGTGGCTTGCATGGTTTCCTCCTCGTGCTTTGCGGCTAGCGCGTTCCCTTGCTTGGTGGCCGGCCGGCGCCGACGTCAGGAACCTCGATACCGAGCGCCGTGGCAAGATCGATCTGGTGGTCTTGCTCCTGCACAAGAATTTCCCTGATCTGCTCGGCCATGGCGAATTCGCCGAGCGCCTCGCATTGGCGGATGCGGTCGCGATAGTTGCGAACTGTCTCGTTCTCATTATCGAGATCGAAGCTCAGCATGTCGCGCGCCTTCTCTGACGTCTTGACCGGCTTCGGTGTAACGCTCGGCATGGCTCCGAGATAATCGATCTGCCGCGAGATGATGAGCGCATGCTGCAGCTCCTGATGCGCGTGCTCCTCAAGTTGCGCGGCGATGTTCATGTACTCGGCGCCTTTCAGCACCTGCGAGTAGACCACATAGGCGATGATCGCCTGATATTCGCGCGACAGATCCTCATTCAAAAGCTGCGCGAGTTGCTCGCGCGTGATGTCTTGCCCAGCCATTCATTTCCTCCTTGGGAGATAAGCGAGTAGATCCGCTATTTCTGTGCCACTTTGGTCCACATGATGCACTTGCGATTATGCAATCTTACTGCGCCTCCACGCGCTGTCCGACAATCTCGAATTGCCTCCCGTTTCCGCCTCCGGCAGCAAGTGGATCGCTGCCGAGCGGAAGGAAACGGAGCGTCGCCGTGCCCTTGATCGTCTTGCTCGCCGCATCGTAGGCGAGGTCGAAATCGAGTCGGCCGATGTCCGCTTTGGGCGCTTCTGCCGTTGGCGTGGTGAAATCCAGGGTTACCGCGTGCAATTTGTTGGCGTCGATGCAACGCCACGAGCCGCGTCCGTCCGTGAACGGACCGAAGCCCGCCTCCCCTCCTTCTCCGGAATCCGTAAACGAAGCCACGCCGCTGCCAGAGAGCGCGAGCAGACTTCGGCTGGTGAAATTTGCACCGCTCTCACCCTTGGCGAAATTTTTGGTGAGGTAAGTGCCGACCAAATCATGGCAAGCGCTGGACTCAGCTAGGGCTTCATTGATCGAACCGCAGAGAGCGACCGAAGCCGCGACCACGACGGCAAGGTGAAGCGCTTTCATCAAAGTCATGGCTTTGCCCCTCGCTACGTTGTGCCTGCGATCAAGGTTTCAGCGTGGTGACCTGATAGAATCTCTCGATCCATTTCCCGTCGCGCTTCACCAAAATCTCGGTCGCGAATACCTTGGCCGGCAAGGGCTTGCCCTTGAAGCTTCCTTTGAGGTCGGCGGTGAAGATCCGCAGCGCCGCATCGTCACCAAGCAGCGAGACCTTCACGTTGCTTACGATCCTCTGGTCCCATTTCAGCTCGGGCAGCGAGGCGATCTGATCGTCGGTGGTTTGCGGACCATCGTAATATGGCGTGACGGAGATATGGTCCGGCGTCATGAGCGCCTTGATCGCTGCCTTGTCGTTCTGCTCGAAAGCCTTGTCGAGCGCGTTCGACGATGCGTTGATTGCCTCGATGGTCTCGGCATCGCCCGCCAGCGCCTTGGACGCCACGGCAATGGTAAGAATTACGAGAGAGAACATGGCTAGGCTTCGCATGCTGAGCTCCTTTCCGCGGGCGGCTTCGGGGCGGCTATCATGCCTCACTTCGGTGTCAACTTCACCTCACGCATAGCGTTCACCTCACGCATAGCGAGTAACGATTGACAACCCCGTCCGCCCGATTAACCCGCGACCGTCCGATCATGCGCGGCCGCGCCGCTCTCCTCGTCATCGACGCACAGAATGCAACTTGCGGCCCGAGGGAAAAAGCAGAGAAGCCCGAGTTTTATGCTGCCGCAACCGGCCGCGTGATTCCAAACATCCAAAGCCTCCTTGCCGCTTTTAGGCGCGCCCGACTCGAAGTGATCTATACGGTGATGGAAAATCTCACGGAGGACGGGCGCGACCGCAGTCTCGACTATAAGCTTTCCAACGTATCGATCGCCAAAGGATCGTGGGAGGCGCAAGTCCTCGACGAGATCGCTCCCCAAGCTGACGAGATCGTCTTGCCAAAGACCTCCTCCTCGGTGTTCAACTCGACGAACCTCGACTATCTCCTGCGCAATATCGGCATCGCGGATGTGTTCGTGGTTGGCTTCCTCACCGACCAATGCATCGATCACGCCATCAAGGATGGCGCCGATCGCGGCTTCTACATGACTTGCGTGCACGATGCTTGCGCAGCCGAGAGCAAGACGCGGCACGAGGCGGCGCTCTCCTGCTTCAAAGGTTACTGCCGCATGCTTGCAACTGAGGATGTGGTCAAGCTCGCCGAGGCATCTCAATAGACTTCGGCGTAGCGCGCGCAGAGCTGTGGCGCATCGAGTGCCGCAACGTGGGCAAGCTCGGAGCGCTTATGGCGGAGATAGGCCTCGAGAAAAGTCGGCCCGAACCACCTCTGCACCGCCACGCTGTTTTCCATATTGTCCAGCGCCTGGCCGAGCGAGCGCGGCAGAGGCAATGCCTCAGCGCCAGGCTCGGGCAAATCGAGCTTCAACGCAATGCCGTCGGCGCCGGCAAAGATCAGCGCGCCGAGCGCCATGTAGGGGCTCGCGGAACCGTCCGAGACCCGGAACTCTAGATTGTACGCCTTGGCGATGTCTTTCTTCTTCGATGCGGCGAACACAGGGCAAACGCGAAGCGCGGCGCCACGATCCTGCTTCACGATGTCGATGGCGGTCGGGGCCCAGCAGTTCGGGGTGAGCCGCAGATAGGACACCGGCGACGGCGCGGTGATAGCGGAGATTGCAGAGAGGTGTGCAAGGACGCCGGCGGCGAAATGCGCTGCGTCCGGGCTCAAACCAAACGGACCGTTAGGATCGTAGGTCTTTGGCTCGCCGGACTTGTCGCGCAAGCTGAAATGGATGTGCACGCCGTTGCCGACGCCCTCGGCCGCCGGCATCGGCGAGAAGATGGCGCGATGGCCGAGGCGAAAGGCCGTAGCGCGCGCCAGCTCGCGGGCAATCACGGCGCGGTCGGCCGCCCGAAGCGCAGGGGCGGGCTTCACCGTCACTTCGAACTGCCGTGGGCCATATTCCGGTAGGAATGAGTCGGGCTCGGTGCCAGCCGCCGTGATCGCGGCGATTAGGCTCTCGCCGAAAGCACCTTGCCGACGCCATGCACTGAGGCTGTAAGGGTCGCCTGGACGGTCCTCATTTCCGGTATAGACGAACTCCTGCTCGAAGGCCGTAATCACCTGCAGACCACTTGCCTCGTCGAGCGCGGCGATGGCGCGGCGTAGGAACTCGCGCGGGCAGCACTCCCAAGGACTGGCGTCGGTATTGCGGATATCGCCGAGGAAGAAATGCTCTGGTGCCGAACCGTCGCCGAAATCGACGTCCACCTCGGCGGAAGGGTCGGGCACGATCATGAGATCGCCGCCGGTACCGAACGGCGTGTCCAGGATCGGCCCGAAGGCCGTCTGCATCAAATTGGAATGGGTCCAGCCGATGCCGGTCTTGCGGCGGGCTGGCAGTTCGCTCGCCGGAAAGCCCTTGCCGCGCACGTGGCCGGCGATGTCGCAGGTCCCGACGAAAATCAGCCCCTCGCGCAACATTTTATCCTCACCCCTGTGTCATTAAGCGGTGCGGATTTGCTCACCTTTGCCGGCAGACTGTCCAGGCCTTTCAGCGACACATTCCCGCTTTACGGCTGCCCGAAATCGAGTAGAGCTTCTCCTCCGTGAGGGTCCTTCTTGCCATCGCTGCGGCGTTGCTATCGGCCGGAGTTGGCTTCGCCGCCGAGCCAGGCCCACAGCCGCCCTGCGGTGCGCCGCCAGTTCCCGGCTATGCCGCCGTCGATGCAGCGCCGGCCGTTCAGGTCGTCAGCGGGTCCGAACTTGCTGCTTGGAGGCCGGCAGCTTGCGTCGGCTGGGGGACGAAAGACGACGGCGTGCTCGTCGCGCTTGCCGGCCGTTTCGCCTATAAAGGTTCGACCGAAGACCTGCTCAAGCACTTCGGCGCGATCTCGACGCTGAAGGGCCTGAAATATTGGTCGGTTACCGACGGCGGTTGGCAGACCCTGATCACGAGCGCGGAAGCGCTTGAGTCGCCTGACTCCGGCCATTCCAGATCTGACTTCACATTTGCCGAGATGAAGAGCGGCAAGGACCTCTACTTCGCGCAGCAAGACAACCGCACCTCAGAGGAAGTGGTGTACCGGATGCAAGTCCGAGACTTGAGCGCCAACGGGTTCGTGGTTGCCGTGGAGAACGTGACCCCAGTCAGAAGCTATATGCTCACGCTGTTTGATCCCGGGGAGCTCCTGTCGGTGCACTTCGTGCAGCAAGAATCTCCCGGTATTTATCGCTATTACGGATTGGCGTTCGCCGGCGAGAGTTTGGCCTCGTCGATTGCCTTGCCGCAGGCCTCTTATGTCAATCGCGCACTCGCCCTTTACGGGCAGCTTACCGGCACGACAGTGGCTCCAGACAAAAAGTGAAGCGGATCAAGCCGCGGCGTGTTCGGCACGGCCCTCGCGATCGAGCGCAGCATATTCCTCATCGGTCAATTGGCTATTCACGGCCGCGACATTCTGCTCGAGGTGCTTGACCTTTGAGGTGCCGGGAATGGGCAGCATCACAGGGCTCCGCTTGAGCAGCCACGCAAGCGCGATCTGGCCCGGCATCGCGTTATGAGCCTTGGCAACCCTGTCGAGGATCGAGCCAGGCTCCGCGAGCTCGCCAGCGCCAAGAGGAGCCCATGGGATGAAGCCGATTCCGTGTTGCTCGCAATACTCGAGCGCGTCTTCGCTGCCGCGATCGACGAGATTGTAACGGTTCTGCACCGTCGCCACCGGAAAGACCTTTGAGGCGGCCTTGATGTCGTCAACCGAGACCTCGCTCAAGCCCGCATGCTTGATGATGCCGTCATCGAGCAGCGCCTTGACGGCTGCGAACTGTGCCTCGCCCGGCACCTTGCGGTCGATGCGATGCAATTGCCAGAGCCCGATCTGCTCGAGCCCAAGCTTGCGGCAGCTTCTGATCGCCTGCTCGCGCAGGCGCTTGGGATCCCCGTCCGTCTCCCACACGCTAGTCCGGGACGCCTGAACCCCGCTTTGGTTGCAATCAAGATGCCGCCGTAAGGGTAGAGAGC
>JBKPSQ010000005.1:0-6212 GCA_046735075.1 Pseudomonadota bacterium | reverse complement strand
CTTTGGTGGTGAGGGTCATCGGCGGTTGCTCACTTTTCAGCTACTAACGCCCCGCGCCTGACTATTAGGATAACGCGATAGCCAAGTCATCACACATGGAGCGAATGATCTTCAATGCGTCACCCGGCCTAAACGTAGCGTGCGCCGCCATCCTGACTGAGATGCTGAAGCAGATGTCCAAAGAGAAGGCGCTCGCTCTTATGTGAAATGCCGCCGACGCGCTTGAGAAAGGCCGGGATAAGACTGACGCCACCATGAATGGCGCGAAATTTATGCGAGGAGTTTGGCTAAAAATGATTTGATTGAATTACAGCTGCGCGGCACCACAGGAACATCAGTTCAATGTTTTGATTTTTTCCGACCCGGAAAAGTGGCCGGCACACCGTTGTCCCAAGACGGTTTAGCGATAGACATGCCGAGTTTCTGACATTCGACCATTACTTGCGCATTTGACTCTGCGTTGGTTCCGATCCGAGATGGCGAGAAGCGACCAGCCGAGAAAGTTCCGATGAACGCCTGCTCGGAAGATTGATAAGCCTTGTTGTTAGAATTCATCCAGCCGCAAACATACAACTCGCCGTTGTTATTTTTCGCGGCTTTCAGATCGTGAAAAGGAGGCTTATCGGAAACTTTTGTAGCAGAAAGAATGTCGCCCTCCACTATGGCCGTTTCGCCATCGGACAAGACATAGGGAGGCAGGGACTTCGACCACACTGTGCAGCCGCACAACAAGAACACAAACCAAGGCACTGCGAGCCGTTGGCTCGTAGCAACAGGAGATAATAAGGGCGTCAGCTGAAGCCGACGCGGTTTGCGCATAGGAATCCTCGATACTTCCGGCACCACCCATAATTGCGCAAAACTCAAACACCGCGCCATGCGGCGTAGTGGAGCTTTCGCCGGTCGACATTGGTGCATTTTCAGATAAGAAGCCCCGGCTGCTTGGGGGCGTCCGGGGCTTCCGCGCATCAAGGTGCGCTGGCGCGGCTGCTCGGCCCGCGCCGAGAATTAAATTCAAAGCTTCCGTTCCAAAAGAAAAAAGGCGCCAAGCGAGCGAGCGAACCTTATCGTGGCTTTGCGAGCGGAGCCAACAGCCGCGTTCGCTCGGTGCTAAAGCTACGAGTCACCACTTTGCGCAGTAGGTCGTCGCGGTCCGCTTACGCGGCTTGCCCTCGCGATATTTCTCACACTCGCCGAGCTCCTTGAAGCGTGCGGTTGCAGAGCAGACAGTGCCCCGGCAGAACACATAATGATACGTAGCATCTTCTTTCGCTCTTTGTGGTGTGCCATTGTCGCATCCGCTGAGCAGCGAGACGCTTAGGGGAACCCACAGCACAATCGCGTGGCAGCGACTCCTAATTTTTTGCAACGCGCTCACCGGACTGCCGCCTCGTAACAAGAGATATAGTCTAAACGATCCACCCGACTCGCGCGCCCTCTCGTTGGCGACGGTGCAGGCTCGAAGGCGGCGCCTTCAATAGCGCACCACTAAAATTGCCGGAATGTGTGAGAAGCCTGCGGCCACAGAGGCATGAAACCTGTGAGCGCCGTGGTGAACCCGATAGCGGTAATCCCCACTTGCGTCCGCTGTGATTTCGATGGGCCAAATTTCTTGGCGAAGGGCGATGTCGCGCAACACGCTTACCATCCTCTCACGTTCGAAGCCGCCATGTCCGCGACGAAGTCTTTGGCCCATGTGGGGCGGCTCAATAGCGGCAAGGGGATATAGCTGGCTGGTCAGCTGTGGCTTGCCCGAGTAGGCAAGGTTCTCATGGCGTTGAAACCGATCCATACCAGCCTCGATCCACCAGTCGGCGGGTAAGGAGAAGACCCCACCGCGAGGGAAATTGAACCACCTAAGTGCCATGTCTGCTTAGCTTGGTGGCAAGAGCTTTCTCCTGCCATAGACAGGCTTTTGGCAGCTCTCTCCGGCTCGGATGAACGGTTTCTCTTCGCCCATGTCTCAACGCAATGAGGGTGGCCTTATTTCCAGAGAGAAGCCCCGGCTGCTTCGCGGGCGTTCCGGGGCTTCCGCGCACCAGGCTGGCGCGGCTGCTCGGCCCGCGCTGACGATTCAAATCGAAGTCAAAGCTTCTGTTCCAAAGGTGAAGCCCCGGACTGGGCAGTGCCGGGGCTTCGCAGACTATCACAGGCGGGGAAGAGTGCCTGCAACATGCAGTAGCACTAGAGCGGTGCTCGCGCTGTAGCCGCAATGCAACACGCCAAAAGAAACGGCCCCATGACTGTCGCCGTGAGGCCGCTCCAAAATCCGCTCAGCAGTTCTATTTGCAATCGCTCATCTCGTGCATGGCTTTTTTCGCCATGCTCCTTGAGGAAAATGAGCCCATATTTTTGTACTTGGGCCCTGGTTTGTGGTCCATGATCACGCAGCCGCCACCACCGATTTTCAAAGCGACATAGTAATCCGCGGCGAGCGCCGGGCTGGCGAAGGCAACGATAAGGCCGGCCGCAACTAAATACTTTTTCATGACCTTCTCTCCTTGGGATTTCCTGAGACCCAATAACGTAGACGTTTGCGCTTATTTCCAAAAAGGAAGCCCCGACAAGGAGCGCCGGGGCTAGTGGGTTTGGAGGAAACGTCTAAGTAGGAACTGAGAACCCTTATATCTGATTCGGTGCCGGTTACGGGGGCAACATGGGCCAATGGACCCCCGAGCAACAGCTTGCTTTTGACACCGGCTTTGGCCTGAAGAAGGTGGGTATTCCCGGCTTCAGAAAGGCTTTGAAAGAAGAGGATCGCTTCGCCATCGTGGCAGCAATCGTTGGTCATCCCAAACTGTGTCGTTGGGAGTTCTCGAAACCGCCCGAGCTTTCCATAGAAAGGCGGCCCCACGGTCAGCCCTCGGATGCTTTCTTTACCGCTTTGCACACAGCCCGGTAGCCTGAACTATGCTGTGGCGAATGGGAGTTTTGACATTGGTGTCGCTGCTGCTGACGGCATGTAGCATCCGCCTTCCTGCTTCTTCCATAGGCTCGTTCGGTCCTCCCGAAGAAACGGGTTCGATCAGAACGAAAGCCAAGCCTTAGAGTCCCGCCCAAAGAAACGACCCCAGGAAAGTCACTGAGGCCGGTTATTAAGCAATGGCTGAAAGCCTATTTCATACGCATTGGTGGTCTTGGCGCCTCACTCTGAGAGCTGGTTTCAACTCCAGTGCCGCCAGGAGCGTTGCCTGAGGATGCGCCACTTAGTGCCGCCCAACAACTCCAGACGCTAAGTCGTTTCAAACGTACGGGTCTATCGACCGTGAAAGGGCAAGGTGTAAAGAAACGGCCCCAGGGTTGCCGTCCTGAGGCCGTCTCTGTATTTCGCAAGGGACGATAGTGCCGTCTGCTAAAAGGCGGCGTGGCAAACTTCTAGCCTAACTGTTGCTGGGCGGTAAAGAAAAGCCCCGACAGGACGGGGCTAGTTTGTCTGTGGCTAAGCAATTTTATAGCTGATTCGCAGAAGCCCTACGTCGCCACGATGTGACGACATGCGGTGCCAATCCGGTGCCAATTCCGGGAAAAAGCCTAGGATTTCTGCAAACATCGCAGCAAAAAATAAATTTTGCTGATGTCATCGCATTTCACTCCGTATCTGGGTGGATATGCGGCGCGGCTCCTGACGTCGCGCATTCCGCGCGCCGCGCCGCTCAGCATGGGGCAAACACATGAGGTGTGGCTCGGTTCCGGGCAATTTGCCCGCGCAAAATCTTCTTGTTCAAATCAGAAGCTTAGCGCGCAATGTTGGAATAAACGGCGAGGTTCCGATAGTTCGATGCACTTGCCGTCACGAGATCAGGACCCACCGGAGTCGGACCATTCATGGCGCGGATCGCGCCGTCTTTCGCGCCACTGATCACGTTGCGCGTGATGAGCGCATTGCCAGCCGAAGTGTCCGTCGAGACGCCGATACCGATATGCGCGTCACGGATGAGATTATCGGTGACGCTCACGTCGCGAAGATAGCCGCCCCAGCCGATCATGATGCCGTAACCCGGCGAAGTTTCGATCACGTTCCCGCTCACCACGCTATCGGCCTGAACAGCGATGCCGATGCCGCGCGAGTCTGTGTCCTTGCGGAAGAAAACGTTGCGAATCAGGTTGCCTTGCACCACGGCGAGCCTGACGCCTTCCTTGAAATTGGTGACCGAGACGCCAACGGCAGCCTTGTCCACGATGTTGTTGGCGATGACCGCGCCCGCGACAGAGAACTCAGCACAGAGCGCAATATCCCCGAGGGCCGCACAGGAATTGCCGATTATCTGGCAATTCGAGGCTGACCTTGCGCGGATCGCGGAGGAGGCGCAGTCGGCAATACGATTGCCGTTAATCAGCACAGAGCCGGCACGAAGCACCTTGATAGCGTTGCCGTTCTCTCCGCCCCCGCTCCTTGTGGCGATGCGCTCGATGCGATTTGAAGTGACGATGGTCGCATCCTCTCCTGTATCGGATCGCGAGATTAGGATTCCGTTCTCGCCGCAATCGTGCACATGGGTATGCGCGATCTCGAGACCGGTCGCGTCCTGGCTGAATAGGCCTGTACGGCTGATGCTACCGATCTGGCAGTCGGTAACCCGGCCTGACACCTTGCGCAGCACGATGCCATCCTCGGCGCTTCCCCGGATGCTGCAGTCGGATAGATCGAAGGCTTTGACTTTCTCGGCGACGAGAAGCGCGCCGCCGTCAATCGGCTTGGCTTCGCCATCGAGCACAAGTCCGGTGAGGCGCAGATCTGCGGCATTTTCAATCGAGACAAGCGCACCCCCGCCGGCGTAGCGAAGCACGGATTTGCCAGGCACGCCTTGGATCTGCGTGCCAGATTTCAGAGTGAGCTTGTAGGTGGTGTAGTTGCCTGGCGGGAGAAAGAACGGCGTGCCGGATTCTGCGGCCTTGTCCGCCGCCTTCTGTAGCGCCGTGGTCTGGTCAACGCCGCCTCCCGGCATGATGCCGTACGTGCTGAAGGGCTGCGCAATGTCGGTGTCTTCCGCTTTGAGGGGACGCGGGCCTGCCGCAAGGGCGAGACCCATGCCGAGCGTGCCGAGCATCAGCTCCCTGCGCCCGACCGCCATCGACTACGCGTCCTTGTGGAGTAACGTGGCGATCAATGCCTTACCAGTTTGCTTCTCCGGCGCGCTGGCGTCGGCATAGGCGAGAGCGAGTCTGAGCAGCTCTTGGGCACCGTGTAGGAGTTGTGCATCGCTGAGCGGCCCGCCTTGGGCGGCGCGAAGCGGAATATGCACGAACAGCACGAGTCGTGGAGTCTCCTGGCGCGCGCCCCAATCAAGCGACAGATAGTACAGGAAGTTGCAAAGATAATTCCCCGCCGAGCGCGACGTTGTTGCGGCGAGACCGCGCGCTCTGAGGTGCGCGGCCAGCACAGCGGCGGGCAATCGCGTGTCGTGCCGGTCTGGACGTTGCATGAGGACTTTAGCGGTTGACGGGAGAGCTCCCTTTGCGTCAGGGCGCGGCATGGTGCGGTTGAAGGCCGAGCGCTCGATGCGGAAGGTCTTTGAACGTTCGCTCACCCCAAAATGAATCATGACCCGCGGCTGGACGGCCTCGTGCAGGGTAGGGGCGAGTGCGGCGACCGTCTCCCATTCAGTCGGCAGAACTTGCCAATGGAGATCGCAATCCGGCGGTGGCGAACACGCCGCCAGCGCTTCGACCAGCCTGGCCGAGGGATTATCGGAAACGCCCGGAAATGGGCCAAAGCCCGTGAGAAGGACGCGCAGCTTAGCCATCTTTTCGGATTACTCCGGCGGACAGGCGCTAGGGAAGCAAATTCAGGCGGCTATTCGATGTCCTTAATGCCGGCGAGCCGGCCAAGCTCGTGCGCCGCGGCAGCAGGCGTCATTTCGCCTGCTCGTACCTTGTCCTCGAGCTCCTTCCAGTGGCGCGCCGCGCACTTGCCGCCTTTGAAAGCGGCGAGCAGGCGCTGTTCGAAAATCTCCCGCATCCAGGCGGCGGCCTGATCGCTGCGGCGCTGATCCAAAAGGCCTGACGATACGAGCGCGGCATGCCGGTCCTTCACTTTCTGCCATAGCGCATCCAGTCCGGCATTGTCCCGCGCCGAGAGCGTCAGCACTTGAGGCTCCCAATTGGTGTGGCCGGCGGCAAGGATATGGAGCGCAGTCCGGTATTCCATGGCCGCGCGATTAGCGCGTTCGACATTATCGCCGTCGGCTTTGTTCACGGCGATGATGTCGGCG
>JBKPSQ010000004.1:0-23033 GCA_046735075.1 Pseudomonadota bacterium | reverse complement strand
CTCAACTCCACGGGAATGGGCTGTGGGAGGTCGGGTGCAACTCGCCCTTAGCGAACCGCGCAAAGCGGAACGGCTCAAGCAGCGCGCTCTTCTCGCCCGTCAACTCCTGCGCCACCAGCTTACCGACGCCGATCATCTTATACCCATGATTGGAGTCGGCAATCACGTAGACGTTCTCGCGGAACGTATCGAACACCGGGAAATTGTCGGGCGTGAAACAGCCTAGCCCACCCGAATTCTCTTCTCGCCGATAGAGGGGCATCTTGCCCTCGAAGCGCTTTTGGCAATGCGCGAGCGCGGAGCACCACATCTCGACGAAATCCTCGCCGACGACAAATTCGGGGGATTCAGGGCCGTAAGGATCGACCGCGACTTGATCCGGATCCTGGTCGACTTTGTAGGGAGAGGCGCCGCCCTGAACCCCGCCGAAACTGAAATCGGGCTTGTAGTAGATGCCCCAGAGCTTGTCGGTGATGAGCTTGCCGTCGCGATCCGAATAGAGCGGCGCGTCGGTATCGACGTGAAGCACCGGCGGGAAGCGACCGTCATTGGTCTTGTGCATGTCCGGATCGACCCCCAGCGTGCCTTCCTCGAGACACCAGAACTTCCACATCGGCACGTTTTCATGGACCTTGCCGTTAAGATCCTTAACCGTGATCCGCTTCGGCAATTCGAGCAGACTCCAGATCTTGTTCACCCAAGGACCGACGCCGACGATGATGGTCTCGCAGGCGATCTGGCCGTGATTGGTGTTGATCGCGGTGACGGCGCCGGAATTTGAGCCGAACTCGAAGTCAAGCACTTCGACGCCGGAGAGAATTCGCACGCCTTCGGCCTCGGCCTTGGCGGCAAGCCCCTGCATGCTCGCGCGATTGTTGGCATATCCGCCGCGCTTCTCGTGCAGCACGGAGGTAATGCCTTTCGCCTGCCAATCGTCGAACAGGCCTCTCATATATTTGGCGGAGTCTTCGGCGCCCTCGATGAACACCGACTCGTAGCCGATCGCTTTTTGCTGCTGATAGATCGAGGCGACATCCGCCTGCATGCATTCGGGGCTGATCTGCACATAGCCCACGGGATGGTAGCTGTAGGCCTTCGGATCGCTCTCCCACACGTCCACGGAGTGGGCCATCAGCTCCCGCATGGCAGGCTGGAAATAGTTGTTGCGCACGACGCCGCAGGCGATACCGGACGCGCCCGCTGCAACCGTGGTCTTATCCACAACAAGAATGTCGGCGCCGGAGCCTTTGCCGCTTGCTTTGAGACGCTGGGCGAGGTGAAAGGCTGTGCTAAGCCCATGAATGCCCGCGCCAATGATGGCGTATTTGGTAGCTTTACGGACCATTGCCGCCCTGCTCCGGTCAACCTGCTGGTCCAAATCTGGTCTCTTTCCCTATGGACGTTGACGCCCAATTGGGCCACATTGGTATGCCAGCTATGGCGACCTATTACCGCACGATTAAGGACCGATTGTAAACCAATTTCTACTTTCGGGCCCAAAGCGGTACCGCTTCGCGAGAGGAGGGCAAACCTTGACCGAGCAACGCAACACGGAAGCGGAAGCCATCATTGTCAACCTCGCGCGGCCGAGCCGCGGCGTGGGCGCGATCTCCGCTTATCTCCAACGCGCGATCGAGACTGGAGCCTACAGCGAAGGCGATCGGCTCCCGCCCGAGCGCGAATTGGCGGCGACATTCCAAGCAGCGCGGAGCACGGTGCGTCGTGCGCTCGACCAGCTTGAAAAGGCGGGACTCGTATCGCGCCGCCTCGGCAGCGGCACATTCGTGGGCGCGGCGTCATGCACGCGCAAGACAAGCGATCTTGTCGATCAAGTGAGCCCGCTCCAGCTCGTCGAGGCGCGTCTCGCGGTCGAGCCGTTCACCACGCGGCTCGCGGTGTTGCACGCGACGCGGCGGAATCTCGACGACATGGAGGCGGTGCTCGCCCACGCCGAGGAGTCGCTCACCGACAAGGATGAGTTCTCCAAGTGGGACTGCGAATTTCATCTCTTGATCGCGCACGCCTCCAGCAATCCGCTACTCATCAATGTCTACCGTCAGATCAATCACGTGCGGCTGCACGCGCAATGGGACGCGATGAAGGAGAAGATCCTGACATCCGACGTGATCGACGACTACAATCGGCAGCATCGCGGCATCTTCGATGCGATCAATGAACGGGACGCGCAAAAGGCGCATGCCCTGATCAGCGAGCATCTCGAAAAGGCACGCGACGATCTCATCAAAGCAAACAGTCCTTAAAATCGGGATGCATTGGGGGTGACTGTGCGCAGCTGTTTCGCCGCCTGCCGAATTTCGCTCGCCGTCCTGCCACTCATCGCGGCGCCTACCGTCATCGCCGCCGCCGAGACCACGCCCGAGCAACGCACAGCACAAGAGCTCGACCGCGTTCGCGCAAGTCCGCTCGAGCTTCGCGAGTTCCTCAAGCGCATGCCGAAAGGCGCAGACCTGCACAACCACTTGGATGGCGCGGTCTATGCTGAGACCTTCATCAGGGTGGGCGGAGAAGACGGACTATGCGTCGATCCAGCCTCCAAAGCTTTCACCAAATCGCAGCCGATCAGGTCCGGCGTCGAGCCCAAGCCCGTGTGTGAGGCCGGCGACGTGCCGGCTGCAAACGTGCCGCAAACACAGCCGCTTTATGATGCACTGGTCGATTCCTTCTCGATGCGCGGCTTCGTGCCGTCTGAGGGCGTGACCGGACATGACCATTTCTTCGCGACCTTTTCTAAGTTCGGCGGCACTGATCCCCGCCACACCGGCGAATTTCTCGACGAGGTCGCGACGCGCGCCGCCACTCAGAACGAGCAATATCTCGAGTTGATGGAGACGCCGACCTGGCACCGTCTCAACGACATCACCAAGGATTGGCGCGACGATCTTGCTGCGATGCGGAACGAACTATTAGCCAAAGGACTGACCGACGACGTGCCGCTAGCTCGAGAGTTCTGGGACAAGGCCGAGTCTTCGCGCAACGAGCGCGAACATTGCGGCAAGCCGGACGAGGCGCCGGGCTGCAAGGTCAAGACGCGCTACATCTACCAAGTCTTCCGCAACACGCCGAAGGAACTTATTTTTGCGCAGACGCTGTTCGGGTTGGAGCTCGCCTCTGCCGACCCGCGCATCGTCGCCATAAATTTCGTGGGCGGCGAAGACGACGTGATCGCCATGGCGGACTACGCCGAGCACATGCGCATCATTGGGTTCTTGCGCCAGTTCTATCCCAAGGTGCGGATATCCCTGCACGCCGGCGAACTTGCCCCGGGGCTCGTGCCGCCAGAGGGACTTTGCTGCCACATCAGGCTCGCAGTCGAAGAGGCGCGCGCCGAGCGCATCGGTCACGGCGTCGATGTCATGTACGAGGACCACCCTTACGAGCTTCTGAAAGAGATGGCCGCCAAGCGCGTCCTAGTCGAGACCAACTTGACCAGCAATGCCGACATTCTCGGCGTGAGCGGTAAAGACCATCCTTTCACGCTCTATCGCACATTTGGCGTGCCCGTCGCGCTCTCGACCGACGACGAGGGCGTCGCGCGCATTGACCTCACGCATGAATATGTGAGCGCCGTCGAGACGTTCGGCCTCTCTTACGCAGACCTCAAGGAGATCGTGCGCAATAGCCTCGAATATAGCTTCTTGCCGGGGGCGAGCCTGTGGGGAGGGAGCGGCCGCTATGCGCAGGTCGTCGAGTTATGCCGCAACGATACGCTAGGCGCGGAGAAACCTTCGCAAGCCTGCGCAGCATTTCTCGCCGGCAGCGAGAAGGCCACTGAGCAGTGGGAGCTCGAGCGGCGCTTTTCCGTCTTTGAGGCGGGCCTTTGAGTCCGAAACGCGGCGAGGGTCTTACTTGAGCCCAATTATTGGCTTCTGAAGGAGCATGGGCCGCTTCGCGACGGGGCGAAGCAGTAACGGCCATCACTCCACGAGGGAGGCCACGATGATCCGGAAATCACTATCGCTCCTGGCGGCGTTGCTACTCGTAGGCGCCGCCTCAGTCGCAGCGCAGGCGCAAGGGCCAGTGCGTGGCGTCGCGAAGGGTACCGCCACCGTGGGTACCGGGCTCGCGCAGGGTACGGCTCAAGCCGGGACCGGCGTGGCGCGAGGCACGGTCACTGCAGCCAAGGGCGTCGGTCAGGCAGGAGCAGGCGTTGCCAAAGGCACCGCCACGGTCGCCAAGAAAACCGGCAAAGGCGTGTGGTGCATCGTGACGCTCGGCTTCGGCTGTAGGTAGCTGTCTCAGGCGAAGCCCTACGCCTAACGACCAGGCGCGTGATGGTCGTCGCGGCGCGGCTCCAGCAGGGCGATGATTGCTGCTATGGATCGATCCCAGCATGATGGCGGGCACACCGGTCACATAAGCCGCAACGGGCGAATCAAGCATTGTTAGAAGCGATTGCATGACGGCCCAACGTCACGCGCGCATGGCGGTTCCGCACTGCCGGCGCCCGCGTCACTTCTTCTTGGCGACGGCGGCTTTGAGCGCGCTTGCAGACTGCTGCCGGCTGCCGAGCGCCTTCCCGGCATCGCGATAACCGGCGGCAATACGCCGCTCGATGCTCTCCTTTGAGAAATCGGCCGAGCTCGACACCGGCTCCTTGTCGTTGTTGGTGATGGCGATGATGTGCTCGAACACTTTGTATTTCGCGAGATCCTGGGCCTCGTCCTTCAATGCCACGCGGCCGCCCGGCAGCGCCTCGATAATGGCGACCAGCTTGTTGATCTTCTGCGCGAGCGCGACGTCCTTGCGCGTCTTGTTGGCGAATTGCAGCTCGGTCATGCGGTCGAAGACCTGAAGCATGTTCTTGGGAATATCACCCTCTTTGGGAAAGAGATTGATCACGATCGCGCGCGTCTTCGCTGCCTCGGCGGCGTCGTACCGAGCAGCGCGGAGAGCGGCGTGTTGTCGAACAGGCCTCCATCCCAGTACGAGTTCGTGCCGATTTCCCGCGCCGGATAGCTCGGCGGCAGGCTGCCGCTTGCGATCAGATGATCCATGGTGATCGGCTTCGCTGGATCGTCGTTGGAGAATTCCTCGATCTCGCCGCTCTCGATATTGGTCGCCGTCACCACCAGCTTGACCTCGCGGTTGACGATCCGATCGAAGTCGATATAGCGCTGCAAGGTTCTCTTGATCGGGCTCAGATCGTAGATGTTGGTCCAGAACGGCAGCCGGAAGTAATCGAGCCGCGGCCAGTAGAAAGCGCTGTTGCCGAAATAGGCAAGGAACTTCTCAGCCGAAGGCGGCAGGAAGGCCGAATGAAGCACGGTGAGGTCATCCCAGAATGCCTGAAGCTTGGGGATCGGATCGTCCGGATGGCTCGCCACGATGGCGGCGGTAAAGGCGCCGATCGAAACGCCGGAAATGGCCGAAGGCCGGAAATTGGCCTCCGACTCGTAGATGCGCTTGAGCGCGCCGAACGCGTAGGCGCCAAGCGCGCCCCCGCCCTGGAGCGCGATTGCGGTCTTGGTATAGGTCTCAGCCATTAGCCCCTCCTCGTTCCGTTATAGGCCGGAAATGAGCCAATCTGCACCGCCGAGTTGGGGTTGAGGTTACTGGCAAGCACGCCCGTTGACTTGATTTGCAATTAGAGTTTTGCCACCTCCTCGTGAGCTTCCTCGGCAAAGAAGACCTCACATCCCATGGTCACAGAATTCACGCCAATGGCATCCATCCTTGGCGGCGTCCTGATCGGCCTCTCCGCCGTGATGCTCATGGCATTCAACGGGCGGATCGCAGGAATCAGCGGGATCGTTGGCCGCCTCCTCCCGCCTTATGCCGGTGGTGACGTTGGCGGGGCTGTTCTATTCGTGCTGGGTCTGATCGTCGCCCCGCTGGTCTATGTGATCGTTGCCGGAGGGCCGTTCGTACAAAGCGTCTCTGGCGATGCGGTGTTGATGGCGGGCGCGGGCGTCCTCGTCGGCTTCGGCGCAGGCCTTGGTGGCGGCTGCACCAGCGGGCATGGCGTGTGTGGGATTGCGCGGCTATCGCCCCGCTCCCTCGTCGCTACCGCGATCTTCATGGCGACCGGCTTCGCCACGGTGTTCATCATGCGCCACGCGTTCGGGGGCTGACCATGCGCGCAGCCGTAAATTTTGTCGCCGGCCTGATTTTTGGCCTCGGACTTCTGATCTCGGGCATGGCCAATCCGGCAAAGGTCCAGAACTTCCTCGATCTCGCCGGCACGTTCGATCCAAGTCTGATCTTCGTGATGTTCGGTGCCGTGGTCGTGACGCTGGTTGGCTACCGGTTTGCGTTGCGGCAGCCGAGACCTGCGCTCGCTGAGCGGTTCCACCTTCCGACCTTGAAGGACCTCGACGGCAGGCTCCTGATCGGTGCCGGCCTGTTCGGTATAGGCTGGGCCCTGTCCGGCTTCTGCCCGGGCCCTGCCATCACCTCTCTTCCGCTCTTGGCCAAAGGCACGCTCATTTTCGTGCCAGCCATGCTGATCGGCATCGGTTTGGCGCGACTTCTGACGCAGGCCAATGTGGGCGGACGCATCATCCCTGCGACTTCGGCCGAAGACTAAAAACCGCGCCGCCGAAACTGGCCGACCTTTTCGTCGTGCTGGTCTAGACTTCGCATTGCGATGATTCGCCCAGCGAACGCTTGGCCTCGGGTTGTCGCTCACGCCGATATGGATGCGTTCTACGCGGCGGTCGAGCAGTTCGACGATCCCGGCTTGCGCGGCAAGCCCGTGCTTGTCGGGTCCGCCAGCAACCGTGGCGTCGTGCTGAGCGCAAGCTACGAGGCGCGGCCTTATGGCGTGGGCAGCGCCATGCCCATGGCGAGGGCGCGCCGGCTATGCCCGAGCGCGGTGATCGTCCCGCCCCGCTTCGACCGCTACCAGGAAATCTCCCGCAGGGTCATGGAGGTGTTCGCGAACTTCTCCCCCGAGGTCGAAGCGTTAAGCCTCGACGAAGCCTTCCTCGACATGACCGGCGCGGAACAGCTCTTTGGCGATCCGACAAGCATGGGGCGCCGGCTGAAGGCTGCCGTCCGCGAAGCGACGGGCCTCACTGTTTCAGTCGGCCTGTCGGCGACCAAATACGTGGCCAAGGTCGCGAGCGGCTTTCGCAAGCCTGACGGCTTGACCGTCGTTCCACCGCAAGAGGCCAAAACCTGGCTTGCTCCGCTACCGATATCCCGTCTCTGGGGTGTCGGCCCGAAGACCGAAGCGCGCCTCCACCACATCGGCTTCGTGACCATCGGCGACATCGCCAACGCCGACTGCGCGTTCCTTTCGGCAAAGCTGGGAAATTCGGGACTTCACTTCCATGCGCTTGCTCACGCGCAAGATCCCCGTCCGGTGCTCGGCCGGCGACTATCCAAAAGCATCGGCTCCGAGCGGACGCTCGAAAAGGATGCGCATAAGAAAGCCGACATCAAATTTCATCTGCATCGCTCCGCCGAAGCAATCGGCCGGCGCCTGAGGCAGAAGGGCTATGTGGCTTACGGCGTGGCGACCAAGCTCAAAACGGCGGAGTTTCAGATCCTGACGCGGCAGCGGCGGCTCGGCGAGCCGACCGATGTGACGGACCAACTCTACTCCGTTGCAGTCGATCTCCTCGACGAGTTCAGCCATCCCGGTCCATTTCGCCTGGTTGGCATGGCCGCTTATGACCTGATGGCTTTGGACAATCAGGCTCAGTTCAGTCTCTTCAGCCCGCTGGTGCGCCAGCGCCGTCTGGAGGTGGCGATCGACGTGCTGGCGGTGCGATTCGGCGCCGAGGTGGTCCATCGCGCGAGCGACCTCAATGCCGAATTGGAGTTTGGCATCTCGCCGAATCTCGATTTTCTCGAAGATCAGAGTCCGGACTAAGGGCACAAATCTTAACGTTGGCCCTTTATTGCCTCAATTCATCCCAAGATCGTTCAATTGTGGTCATGAAATGATCGCCTTCCTGCGTCGAATCCACATCCTTCACCCCAAAACCAAAGGAACTGAAGGAGACAAGAGTGCGGATTCGACTATCCTTAACACTTGCACTTTTCCTCTTAGGTGGCGCGACACCTCTTCATGCTTCGCCTGATCAAGCCGAGTGTCTCCCGCCCGTCCCACAAGGGCGGCCGGAAGCCCCCGAGATCAGATCGCCCCTCACGGAGCTCAGCCAGGCGGTTCCAAGCTACAACGCGGAGGACCGCGACTACCTGATCAGAACCATCGCCTTTGAGGCTCCCAAGGAGTCGGACGAGGGCAAGGCAGCCGTCGCTTATGTCATTCTGAACCGCACGAAGAGCGGTAGGTGGGGCGACAACATAAAGGAGGTGGTGACCCGTCCCTGGCAGTTCGAGCCGTGGATGACGAGGCGCAAGGAGATGGAGAACCTGTCTCCGGATGATCCGCGCTATCAAAATGCAGCCCGGATTGCGGATGCCGTTCTAAGCGGAGAGATGCCCGATCCTACCGCGGGCGCGACCCACTTCCTCAATCCTGCTGTGGTTCGGCAAAGGCGTGGAGGATCCCTGCCGTCATGGGCGCACAGCGACGGACAGCCGATTGGCAGGCACACGTTCTATGCGCCCGTCGAGGGCGTCGCGCCGGGTCAGGTTCCGCTGTTAACTGGCGTATTTGGAGTCACGGCCGCATGCTCAACCCTTGAGGCCGGCCAGACCCCAGACGTCGGCTGACAACACCGTAGACGGGGGTTCACCCCATCATCTGACTAAGATCGAGTTTAGAGAATAGTCCGGGACCCAATCAGGCCGCAGAGCTGCGTTGGGTTTCCGGGCGCTCAAGCCTGATTTGCAGGTCGTGGCGCGCCATAAGGATCGCACCGTCCAACGGATCGCTTTGCGGGGCGGCCAGATAATCGCACAACCGGGAAGGTAGCCAGGGCATCAGGGGCTCGGCGAGTCCCCCGATCAAGCTGACTGTCGAGGCGCCTCCGGCAATCAGGCGATCGATGATGCGCGATGCCGCATCGACTGCCTCTTGCACAAGCTGGACGGCTAGCGGGTCCTCACGCGATGCATATTCGAACACGAGCGGAGCCAATTCCGCGTATTGAGCGGGCGTGGCAGCCGAGGCGAACGCGACAATTCTCGCCGGGTCGCGCCGGTAACGGTCGAGAATGAGATCGGAAAGCCTCGTGCGCTCGGCGCGGCCGTCATAAGACCAGAGGCTGCGGCGGAGAACCTCCCGGCCCATCCTCTGCCCCCCGGCCTCGTCGGAAATCTCGGCCCCCCAGCCGCCGACATCGATTCGCTTGCCGTTGACGATGGCAAGTCCGCACGACCCGGTACCGACGATCACGATGCCGCCATTGCCGCCCCGGTGTGCGCCCAGCCAGGCGATATAGGCATCGGTCGAGACCACGGTTGAGGCGAAGGAGTTCAGGCCAGCAGACAAGCGGTCACATGCGCTCTTCAGGCCCGCGCCGGCCAAGCCCAATCCTGCATGCGCGCGATGGAGAACGCGCTCGTCGAGGCCGGCGGCCCGGATGGCCGCCCGGCTTGCTGCCCGGATGGAGTCTTTGGCGAGATCTAAATCTAAATGAATATTGGCTGGGCCACTCAATCCCTCGCCTAATAAATTGCCTTCCCTATCGCGTAAGCGAGCCCGGCAAGACGAGGCACCCCCGTCTATTCCGATAAAGAATTGGTCAGGCATCGAGTGGTGTTTGAACCCATCGCCGTGGGAACCTGTATGCGGTTACCAGTCATTATCCTAAATGTCGAGTGACTAACGAACCGCAAATGACTTCAAGCAGGTCCTTTTGACGCAACTGTGGCAGCATTCTAGCAAGACCTAGCTGCGACACCCTGGCCCCTATCCGCCCCTTCACTTAGCTGATTCTCGCCCGGCCACCCATGTCTCGAGCACCTCGAGGCTGTGGGGATTGATGGCCACAAGGTCGGCGCGGTGGCCTGGCCGAACCGCCCCCAGACGGTGCCCAAGGCCCAGGAATTCGGCCGGATTCCTCGATGCGTAGGTGATGGCGTCTTCGAGCGGGACATCGAGAAGGCGCAGGCAGTTCCCGACCGCGCTAGCCATGTCGATAGCGGCCCCCGCCAAAGTCCCATCTGCCCTCGTGCACCGGCCCTCGACTGCCTCGATTTCGGAGCCGTAGAGGTCGAACTTCGACCGCCGGCCGCCGACCGGAGGCATGGCGTCCGTGACAAGAATTGGGCGTGCCCGCCCTCGCAGAGCGAAACGAAGCATCACCGGACTCACATGGACTCCATCGACGATCATCCCGAACCAGGCATTCGCGGACTCCAAGGCCGCGGCAATCGGGCCGGGCTCGCGACTGGCCAATGGCCTCATGGCGTTGAAGAGATGCGTGAAGCCGCTGAGCCCCTCCGCCATGGCCGCAAGGGTCTCTTCGTAAGTCGCCATCGAATGGCCCAACGAAACGTGGACTCCAGCCTCGACCAGGCCGGCAATGAAGCCTTTCGGCACACGCTCCGGCGCCAAGGTCACCAGGAGCTCGCCGTTGCGGGGTCTGCAAAGCATCTCACGATCAGTCGGGCTCGGTGACCGCATCAGCTTGGGATCGTGCACTCCGGGTTTCTCCGGCGAGAGGAACGGTCCCTCAAGATGAATTCCGAGAATGCTCGGCTCGCTTTCGACCAAAGAGTGGATTGCCGCAAACGCAGCTCTCATTTTTTCGGGAGTATCGGTGATGAAGGTCGGAAGCAGCGAGGTCGTCCCAAACTTACGGTGGGCCGCTGCGATCTTCAGAATGGCCTCAGGCGTTGGCGAATTGTTGAACAGGACATCTCCGCCACCGTTGACCTGGATGTCGATAAACCCCGGAGCGAGCCACGCGCCGGGCGGTTGTTTGTGAACCTCCAGGCCTCCTGGCAGATCTGACTGGGGAACCAGACCGACAATGGTTGAGCCTTCGACGACAACGGCCGCATCTTGGTGCTGTTGCCAACCGTCGAAGACGGTGTCGGCTGCAAGGGCGAACCGCTCTGGCCGGCTCATCGTGTCCGCGTGACCTTTCGCAAGTGACGCGGTTGATCGACATTGACGCCGCGATGACGTGCGAGATGAATGGCGAGCGCGTAGAAGCTCTGGATGAGACACAACGTATCGGTGTCAGGATGATCCGGGGCAAGAATCGGCAAGCTTGTTGCGACGCCGCTGTCGGCGGTGATCAGCACCGACGCCCCTTTCCGACAGAGATCTGTGGCGACCTCCGCCAAGTTTGATTCAGTTGCATCAGCGACCGCGAAAATGAGCACGGGATAATCTTCCGCGACGAGCGTTATGGGGCCATGCTGAAATTCGGCGCCGCTGAACGCTTCCGCATGAATGTTGCACACCTCCTTCAGCTTCAAGGAGGCCTCACGCGCAATGGCGAGCGTGGGACCGCGCCCAAGCATGACGAGGTTGCCCCCGGCGAAATGCGAGCCGAGACACCTTGACCAATCGAGGTCGGAGGCAGAGGCGAGACGCGCCGGCAGTCGATCGAGCGCCGCTGCGATGGTGTGTTCATCGGCCCAAAGGGCAACGAGCTTCAGCAAGGCAGCCAGCGACGCAACGAAAGTCTTGGTCGCCGCAACGCTGAGTTCAGGTCCGGCAGCCAACGGCAAGACAATGTCGCACGTCGCTGCCAAAGGGCTTTCGGTGTCATTGACAAGCGCTGCAGTCAGGGCGCCGGAAGCCTTCGCCGAGTGCGCCGACTCGATGAGGTCCTCACTACGGCCAGATTGGGAAATGGCGAGGAACAGCTGACCGTCAAGGCGCAAGTCCTTGCTATAAACGGAGGTGATGCTCGGAGCAGCTTCGGCGACCGGCACACCGAGATATCGCTCGATCAAATATTTTCCGAACGTTGCCGCATGAGCGGAGCTGCCCCGCGCGCAGGTCACGACGACATGCGGTGGCCGTTTTCTCAAAGCGCTGACGAGCTCCCGCAGGGGTCGGGAAAGAGCAGCGGCTTGGCGGCGCACCACGTCGGGCGCCTCGCGGAATTCGGCTGAAATCAGCGCGCCGTAATTGCTCATCGAGGAAAGCCTCAATCCAATAACCGACTACTTAGTTACCCGGTCGCTGATCACCCTTGCGCCGCCAGAACCCGCATGCAATTCCTGGCGCGAACTTGCCTCGCACCATAGCGAAGCTTGCCCCGCATTCAACCGGGCAACTCCAAGGTGGAGCTTAGGCGGCCATGAGCGCTTTATCCTTCCGATGACCACAGAACGCGCCAGTCCGCGCTACTCGGGCATAGATCTCTGGGAGCCTGCGGACATTCTCGAATCCTTGATCGAAGGGCAATTCTCGGCGGTGGCAGCCGCCCGTGGAGCGCTCCCCGCAATGGAGGCAGCCTCCGTTGCGATGGCGGAGAGGCTGCGCGAGCGCGGGCGGCTGGTCTATGCCGGCGCAGGCACGTCGGGGCGCATGGGCGTTCAGGATGGCGCCGAGCTTATTCCAACCTTTGGCTGGCCCGAAGACCGGCTGGTGCTGCTGATAGCTGGCGGGAAGGATGCGCTGCTGCAATCGGTCGAAGGCGCAGAGGATCAAACGCATCACGCGGTTCAGCTCGTCGCTGAACATGGAATCAATGCCGACGATGTGCTGGTTGCTGTCGCGGCGAGCGGAACGACGCCCTTTACCGTGGCGTGCTTGCGCGAAGCGCGAAAACGCGACGCTCTCACTATTGGCGTCGCCAACAACCGAGACACGCCCATTTTGGACGAAGCGCATCACGCCATTTTTCTCGATACGCGTTCCGAGCCGATCGCAGGCTCAACGCGATTGAAAGCAGGCACGGCACAGAAGATCGCGCTCAACCTGCTCTCGACTCTGGTGATGATCCTGCTCGGCAGGGTCTATCAAGGATTGATGGTCGACGTGCGCGCGCAGAATGAAAAACTCGTGCGGCGAAGCGAGGACATGCTGATGCAGCTGACCGGGCGCAGCCGCGATGACGCGCGTGTTGCCCTCGATCGCGCCTGTGGCAGCGTGAAGGTTGCGGTCTTACTGCTGCATGGCTGCGAACTCGACACTGCAACGAACCTGCTTGATCAATCCGCGGGACAGCTCGGCAAGGCGTTGGATCTGATGAATTCCCGCGGCTCCGACGCCGCCTGAGGGCGTCACGCGCGTTTCGCAACCTGTGCCAGTTTGGTGCGTTTGCGATTAGAGCCGTGCGGCTGAGCGCCGCTGTAACTATTAATTCTCTTCCCAGTTGAAAACGGGAAGAGCGAACCCGAGATAGTGGCGGGGGCCGGGTAGGAGCCTGGCCATGAAGGGGTTGATGTTCTTGAGTCTGATAGGCGCCGTGATCTACGGCGCTTTGCTCGTCAGTCACGATACGCTCTCGACTGACGCGGCAGACAATGGCTTCGTTGAGACCCTTGGCGATCCGGCTGCCCGGCATTTGCGCTCGTGGGGCACAGACTTGCCTGGGTTGGTCGCTTCTCAAAAAAGCTCCCTCCCCACCCCTAATCGCGCCGCGACGGCAGTCACCACTGAGAGCGCCCAAGCTCCTGCGCAAAGCGTGGTGCCTGTGTCTCAGGCAACGTCAAGCTCCGCCCAAGATGGCGGCACAGCGCCAGCGTCCGCCGAATGGGTGAAGGTCAACCTCGCCGCGAAGGTGCACAGTGAAGCCTCTGTTTCGTCGCCAGCCCTGTTCTTCTACCCCGCGGGAACTGCCTTGCAGGTGGTCGACCGGCAAAACGGCTGGGTGCAAGTGACCGATCCGGCCTCTGGCGCGGGTGGATGGATTTTTGAGCAATACCTCTTGCCGGCGGCTGGCCCGGTCGTCACGCAAACTGCACTGGCAACAAGTCCGACTGCCACCAAGACTTATTCAGAGCCCGCACGGGCCAAAGTTCAGCCAAGCGCAAAGAAACGCGTGCGGGCGCCCAAGCCTACCGTGCGCGGATCTGAGGAAGTCGCGCTTGCGCAGTTCGACCGGCGATGGGAACGTCGGCCCGAGCGCCGGAATTTCGGGCTGTTCTTCTTTGGCCGCTTCGCGAGGAATGATGCGGAGTACCGTTAAGCCTCGCTGCCTGGCTATTCTCTGCCGCCAAACAACCGCCTAAAAAAGCCGCCGCGCCTTTGCGGCTGGACCTCGGACTCGGCAAATACATCACCCGGCCTCGAGTAATAGTATCCGGGCTTGGACGAGCGCCGCCCGGCCTGGGCATAGCGCCCGGAGCCTTGCTTGCTGGCCACCACTTTTCCCTCTCCGCCCGGAGAAGTGCCGGCTAATACCACCTGAGTATTTTCCAGGCCTGTCTTCGCGACCAGCGCATAGAGCGTTGCCGCATTTTGCGGCGCGATGCGCACGCAGCCATGCGACGCAGGCTTGCCGAGCCGCTTCACCTCGTAGCTACCGTGGATCGCGTGACCGTCCTTCATGTAGAAGATGGCATGCGGCATGGGAGCATTGTCCCATTCCTTGCTGTACCAGATCTCGTTCATGGAAAGGGCGGTGTAGTTCCCCGAGGGCGTCGAGTATCCCGCCATACCGGTCGAGACCGGCCAGTCATATTTTTGCTCTCCGTCCAAAAACACCGTCATCCGCTGTTTGGTCTTGTCGATATTGATGAGGATAACGGAGGGAGCCGGATTCGTTGTCTTCGAGGCCGCTTGAGTTGCGGACTTTTCGCCGCACACATTAGTCCCGTCGTCCCAGGTCATCCCAGCCTTGTCGCAGTCGCTTCGCGTCAGAGGTTGACCTGCTGGCTCCCGCGCGCTGGCCTGAGGCTGAGTTTTAGCCCTTTCGCTGGCTGGCCCACAGACATTAGCGCTATCGCTCCACGCCATGCCCGCCTTGTCACAATCAACCCGCGTCAAGGGTTGCGCTGACACTCGCTCGGCATAAGCCTGGCCCGCAACGATACTGCCGACAATGAAGAAAAGCAGAGCCGAGCGTTTCACGATCTGGCCCCCATGAGGCTGGCGATCAGTAACGCGGGAGACCTTCCGCTGTTCCAAATGTCGGTCGCGTGACGCTCGGGTTGCTTCGCGTCGACGCAGTGTGCCGCAACCGGGTGCAGCAAGATTTGAACGTCAGAACGCTGCCAGTTGTGTTAGACTTAATCCCTGGGGAGCACTCCTTCGCAAAAGGAGAGTTCCATGGCGTCCAATCTCGTAGCGGAAGTCACCGAAATCCTCTCCCCCGCGCTCGTATCGCGCATCGCTTCGGCACTCGGACTCAATCAAACATCGACGCAAAAGGCGATAGTCGCGGCCATACCTGCGCTACTCGCTTCACTCATCTCGTATGTCTCCACGCCGCAAGGCGCGACCAAACTGAACGAGGTGGTGAGGAAGCAATGCCGGGCATGCTCTCGAGCCTAGCCAGCGCCATTGGCGAGCCTGGGCAAAAGGCGCTGATCGACCAAGGCAGCAGCGTCTTGACGTCACTCCTCGGCGGCAAGACTCTGTCGGCCCTCTCCGGGGCGCTTGGGCAATATGCGGGCACTGGGGAAGGCAGCTCGAAAAATCTGCTGGGCATCCTTGGGCCGGTGGTCCTTGGTGTTCTCGGAAGGGAGCAGCGCGACAAAGGTCTCGATGCCGCAGGCCTCGCCAACTTACTCACCTCGCAAAAGAACAACGTTGCCGCTGCGTTGCCGTCCGGCTTCTCGAAATATCTCACCCAAGCCGGAATCCTCGACGATGCAACCATTTCAAGAGTGAGGCCCACAGCGAGCGCGCGGACCACCTCCTCGTCTTCCATATGGCCTTGGTTGCTCGGCGCGCTGGTCTTGCTCGCGCTCGCCTCGTTGGCTTGGCACCTCTTGCAGGGACGCCACAAACAACTTGCCGAGACGACAAACGCACCAATTGCGGGACAGACAACAGCACCGGCTGAAGCGCCTTATGCCGGACTGTTCGCCAAGCTCAAGGGCGTCAAGGCCGGCGACGTTGACGTGGGAGATCTCGCCACCGCCGCGGTCAACGACCTGTACACGTCGCTCCAGGGCGTCAAGGACGAAGCCACGGCGCAGAGCGCGATGCCCGGTTTGACGAAGGCATCGTCAGAGTTCGATCAATTGACCGGTGTGCTCAATCAGCTCTCGCCCGAAAACCGCAAGACGCTGACGGACCTGTTCGCCTCGATCAAGCCTAATCTCGATCAGCTGCTCGATAAGGCCCTCGCCATCCCGGGAGTGGGTTCCATCATCAAGCCCACCGTGGATGCGATCCGAGCGAAGCTCGATGCGCTAACGAAGACCTAGGGTGGCGCTGCTGCGCTGGAGCGGGTGAATTTGAAAGCAAGGTGCCGAACCGCCAGCACTATGACTTTATCGTAAGGAGTACGAACGATGGCCAATCTGTATGAGATGCTCGCACAAGCTCAGCAAGGAGAAGGCGTAGCCGAGGTCGGACGCGAGCTCGGACTGTCGCCGCAGCAGACTCAGGCGGCGGTGGCGGCGCTGCTCCCCGCCCTCTCCATGGGCTTGAAACGATCCACAGCCACGCCCGAAGGCCTCGGCAATCTGTTCGCCTTGATGGGAGCGCAGCCGGGGTTGCACGCGATGTACGATGATTCTGAAGCCGCCCTCTCTCCTCAGGGACGCGCCGCTGGAAACCAAGCCCTGGCCGCAATGTTTGGCTCGCCCGATGCGAGCCGGGCCGTTGCCGATCAGGCACAACAGCTCTCGGGAGTGACGTCATCAGTGCTCAAGAAGCTGCTGCCGGTGCTCGCCGGGATCGTCATTTCCGGGCTAATGCGCAGCGGGTCAGGAAAGGCAGCGCCCCAAGCGCCCCAACCTGCGCCGGAAGCGAGCAGCGGCGGCGGATTGGGAGACATCTTGAAGGAGATTTTCAAGACGGGTTCGCCAGGTTCTGCGGGCACGGCGCCGAGCACCAGGATCCCGGCGCCGTCTAGCTCTCCGAGCTCCGGAGGCGATATCGGCGGAAGGATCGGTCCTGGATCGGGCTATCAAATCCCGCAGGGACAGCCGACCGAGCCTCCCACGGACACAGGAGGTCAACCCATGCCCGGCGACGACATGCTCGGCCAGATCTTGCGCGAGCTCGAAAAAGCGGTCCGCGAGGGCCGCGTCAAACCGGTCGTGGTCGGACCGTTTGAAATCGACGTCCCCGCACAGGGAGGCTCCTCCCCTTCAGGTCAAACTCAGGCTCCTGGCGGAGATATTTTCGGCCAGATCCTGCGCGAGATCCTGGCGGGCCGCCCGGGACAGATGCCGAAACAAGGGCAGCCGGCTGCGCCTCCTGGGTGGCGCTGGTGGCGCCGGCGCGGCCGTTTTTGGAGAGCGGCTCGAAGCAGGTCGGTCCGTCAAAAAGAGCGATCTAGACAGTTTTCAAAAAGTGCTGGACCGTTTCCCCGAGGCTCGCCACCACTAATGGTCCGAAGCAGCGAGTCAGGATAACGAACCTAAGAGGATGTGCTTCATGGTGAAGAACGGAGTGTTGGCTTTAGTCGTCGCCGGGTTGGTGGCCGGTATGGCCGTACCGTCAAGTGCGAGAGAATATAAGCACAGCGGTTGTGCTGACGCCGCCAAGGCGAAGTTCCCCGACGATCGCGCGGCGCGCAAGGAGTTCAAGCACTGGTGCAAAGACCAGTGGAAAATCTATAAGGAGACCCATCCTTAACGGCGCGTGGTCCTCACTTTATTATTAAGGCGAGGTGATTAGACGCGCACAATCGCCGCTCGCACATGCCTCCGCCTGAAGCAAAGAGGCTGATCGTCACTGCCGACGATTTCGGACTCTCGTTTCCGGTCAATGAGGCCGTGGAGGCGGCGCATCGTCACGGAATCCTCTCGGCGGCAAGCTTGATGGTCGGCGCCCCGGCCGCAGACGATGCGATCTCGCGCGCGCGCGGCATGCCGGCTCTCGGCGTGGGTCTGCATCTCACGCTGCTCGAGGGAATTCCAGTCTTGCCGCCTGAGAAAGTGCCGGGCCTCGTCGGTCCTGACGGACGTTTCTCGAGCGACCCCGTGAGTTTCGGCGCGGCCCTGTTCTTTTCGCCCGAGTTGCGGCGTCAGGCCCGCGCCGAGATCAGTGCACAGTTCCAGCAGTTCGGCCAAACCGGGCTGGTCATGGACCATATTAACGGCCACCAGCACTTCCACCTGCATCCGGTCGTGCTGCAAGCGATCACGGCGCTCGCGCCGCGCTACGGACTCCCTCCGGTGCGCGTCCCACTCGAACCGTTTAGGACCTCGTTCAAGGCGAGTGGCGATCACCTGCTCGGACGCATGATGAGTTGGCTCTTCTATTTGGGACAGACGCGACGCCTCCGCAGACGTCTTGCCGCTGCCGGCCTCAAATCGAACGATCACGTGTTCGGATTGTATGACAGCGGCGCCATGGTCGAGGATCGGCTTATCAAGCTGATGGCAGAGCTCCCACCCGGACTCTCGGAAATCTATTGCCACCCGGCGACGCGGCGCTCCGATGGCCCCGATAACCTGCCGTCATCCTACAAATGCGAAGAGGAGTTCCGCGCCCTCGTGAGCCCGGCCGTGAAAGAGAGGCTGGACGCCCTGGGGCTCCGCCCTCTGTCGTTTCGTGGGCACTTTCAGGATGGAGCCGGCTAGAAGCCGTGAGCCGATTGCGCAGGCAGTCCGGAGAGGACCCTGAACTGGGGGCCTTGAGCTTCGCCAAGCGCCAGCATTGCTGTTCTTACGATGCTCGCGCAATTCAGACCGGCAAGCTCGTACATTTGATGCGGGTGACCATGATCGATGAACACGTCGGGCAGAACCATGGTTCGGACCTTGAGCCCGCTATCGAGCAGTTGCGCCTCGGCGAGCGCATGCAGCACGTGACTACCGAACCCCCCGATCGCACCTTCTTCGACGGTGATCAGTACTTCATGCTCGCGCGCGAGATCGAGGATGAGATCGCGATCGAGCGGCTTCATGAAACGCGCATCGGCGACTGTTGCGGGTAACCCGAAGGTCGCAAGCTGATCCGCAGCCTTCAACGCTTCGGCCAAGCGAGCGCCGAGCGAAAGAATGGCGATCGAGATGCCTTCGCGCAGGATGCGGCCCTTGCCGATCGGCAGGACTGAGCCTTCCGCGGGCAGCTCGACGCCTGTGCCCTCGCCCCGCGGATAACGGACCGCCGAGGGGCGGTCGTCGATGGCAACCTGGGTTGCTATCATGTGTCTCAGCTCAGCCTCATCGGCGGCTGCCATGACTACGAAGCCGGGCAGACATCCTAGATAGGCAAGATCGAAGGATCCAGCGTGGGTCGGCCCATCGGCGCCGACGAGGCCTGCCCGGTCAAGAGCGAACCGCACCGGGAGGCCCTGAATGGCCACGTCATGTACAACCTGGTCGTAGGCGCGTTGTAGAAAGGTCGAATAGATCGCGGCAAAAGGCTTCATGCCTTCACAGGCTAAGCCCGCCGCAAAAGTCACGGCGTGCTGCTCCGCGATGCCGACGTCGAAGGTCCGTGTCGGGAATTCCTTGGCGAAGCGATCAAGCCCCGTGCCGTCCGGCATTGCGGCCGTGATGGCGACGATCTTCTCGTCCTTTTTTGCCTCGGCAATCAAGCTGTCGGCAAACACCCGTGTGTAAGACGGAGCCTTCGACGGCGCCTTGACCTGGGCGCCGGTCACCACATTGAACTGGCTCACGCCATGATATTTGTCGCTTGAAGCTTCGGCCGGGGGATAGCCTTTGCCCTTCTGGGTAACCACGTGCACGAGGATCGGTCCTTCCGCCGCGTCACGCACGTTACGCAGCACCGGCAAGAGCTGATTGAGATCATGCCCGTCGATTGGGCCAATGTAATAGAAGCCCAATTCCTCGAACCATGCTCCGCCTTGCCAGACGTGCCGGGAATATTTTTCAAGGCGCGCCAGGCGCCGCTCCCAGCGGGTAGGCAGGCGCTTGGCGAATTTCTTGGCGAGTTTGCGCCAGGAGAAATACGACCGGCTCGAGGTGATGCGGGCGAGATAGGCTGAGAGGGCGCCCGTCGGTGGCGCAATCGACATGCAGTTGTCGTTGAGGATGACGATCAACCTTGTATCAAGCGCACCGGCATTATTGATCGCCTCATAGGCCATGCCCGCGCTCATGGCACCGTCGCCGATCACGCAAATGACTCGGTTCGCGCCGCCAGTTAGATCGCGGGCCACGGCCATGCCGAGACCGGCCGAGATCGAGGTAGAGGAGTGCGCGGCACCGAACGGGTCGTACTCGCTTTCGACCCTCCGGGTGAAGCCCGAAAGTCCGCCAGGCTGGCGGAGCGTGCGGATCTGACCTCTGCGGCCCGTCAAAATCTTGTGTGGATAGGCTTGATGGCTGACGTCCCAGATCAGCCGGTCGCGTGGCGTGTCGAACAAATAGTGAAGCGCAACAGTAAGCTCGACCACGCCAAGGCCGGCGCCGAGATGGCCGCCGGTCACCGACACGGCATTAATGGTCTCCTGCCTGAGCTCGGCAGCAAGCTGAGCGAGGTCCGCCTCGGGCAGAGCGCGCAAGTCCTCCGGCGTTTCTACCTTATCCAGCAGCGGCGTTATCGCTCTCGCCGGTGCATTCATGTAATCCCCCGCCCCTTCAATCTCACCTCAACCCCCGGGTGAGTACGCTCGTCTTCAGCCGCCGGCCAAAAGCTTATCGCCCTGCTTCGTCAGTGCGGTCATCAACGCATTAGGGCCGCCTGACTTGAGGATCGATCCAAATTCGGCGCGACGGCTCGCGAGCTCGCTAATGGTCCCATTGAGATAAACGTCGATGATTTTCCATGCGCCACCCGTATTGCGCATCAGATAATTGAGCTGAACCACACCACCGTCCGACTGGACGATGCGGGTCTTCACGATCTTGTCCCCATTCGCTTGATCCGCCGTCTGCAACACCTCGAACTGCTCGCCGGCAAAATCGTCGAAGCGGCTAGCATAGGTGGCCGTGGTCATTCGCGTGAAGGCAGCGACGATGCCCTGCTGCTCGGCCGGCGAAAGCGCCGCCCAGTTTTGGCCGACGGCAATCCGCGACATCAACGGAAGATCGTAGGCGCTGCCGAGAACCGGGGCGAGCTTGTTGTAGCGACCCTTGATCCCAAGCTGCTTCGCCTGCTTCATCGTCTCGAGCAGCGCAGCATAGAAGCTATCCACTCGTGTCGCGGCAGGATCGCCGGCCGCGCTGATCGCATTGATCGACAACAAGAAACAAAGCGCCACTGCGCTGGCGGCAACGACGCCTCGGAAAAACACTGCTCGTGGCTCACTCAATTCACACCACCCGCACCTTGAAACGTATTGGCCATGAACTCGTCGGTCGGCGTCCTCGGCGCCGGAGCGCGCTGGAATGGACTAAGCGTCGCCGATTGCGGCGGCGGAGGCGTAGCCAGGTTCGCTCGCCCGGCAGCGGTCCAGGCGCTTTGCTCGACCGCCTCCTGCAATTCCGCCTGCCGCTTCTGATCCACGACGCTGCGCAACATGGTATAAAAATCCAGTGAGCTATCCTCGAGCGTTCTCATGTCGTCGACGTCGTCAAGCTTGGTGAACGGGCTTGCAATCGTGCCGGCAACGGTAATGTTGTTGGCCGCCGAAGCAATTTGTGTGGGTAGCAAGTTGCCCGCAGGAATGGAAGCCACCACCTCGACCCCGGTGCCGAACAAGTCGCGGACATTGGTCGGACCAATGATCGGTAGAACGAGATAAGGGCTCTTGCGGAAGCCCCAGACATAGAGCGTCTGCCCGAAATCACCTGACTGCTGGGGCATGCTATTTCGCCCAGCCACGTCGGAAAGTCCGCCCAAGCCTACAGTTGAATTGACGGCAAAGCGCCCGACGGTGGTGGCGGCCGCGCCCAAGCGCAACTGCAATAGGTCATTGGCAAAGACCATTGGCTCGGCCAGATTCGATACGAAGTTCTCGACCGAATTGCGCACCGGCTGCGGGACGTTGTTCCGATAGAATCCGGCAACCGGATAAATCACCGAGCGATTGAAGCGCTGGTTCCGTTCCAACATCGAACGGTTCATCTTTTCATATGGATCGAAAGCATCGCTCGAGTCAGTAGGCAGACTCGCCACGTCCGTTGGCGCGGCGACGGCGGTATCGGCTGGCTTTGCGGGGGTTACCGGTTCACGCGAGCCAACGAGGTCAGGCGAGGGAAGCGACGGCCCCGACGCAGCGCAAGCCGAGAGCGTTGCAGCAAGCGCAATCGCTACCGCTGTCTTCCAGAGACCGGTAAGCATGCTAACCCTCATCGCCCGTCCCCCGACGAGCGCGTGCGTACAGGGCGTGTGACCCGTGTATGAGCCCTGCTTTGCAATTTTACCCTGAAACGCCCCGTCAAGCTTTCTTTATGTTTCAATGTGACCACAGGGCTTGCTTATGTTTAATGCGCCGCAAAGCCTTGACCAGATTTTGCACAGTCTGCCCTATCCTCCTTGATCTCCCGCCGTTTTTGCGAGAGTCCGCGCCCACCCTCCCTAAGGGCGCCTTTGGGCCGAATTAGCTCCAAATTGCGTCCTGTTGTTGCAGAACCGCCACGGTCCATCCGCAATCGCCGGCGTGGATACTGCCGGGTGATCAGACTCGGGGCAGGCTCTGCGTTCTAAGCCCAAGGAAGTGGCTTGACCGCACGCTGCTTTCGCGGGCTAACTGCCGATCAGAGGGGCAACAATGGGGCTCAGGATCATCCTGGCGCAGCCGCGCGGGTTTTGTGCCGGTGTGGTGCGAGCGATCGAAATCGTAGAGCGCGCGCTCGACCGATTCGGGCCACCCGTCTATGTCCGCCACGAAATCGTTCACAACCGTCACGTCGTCGAAAGCCTCAAGGCCAAGGGCGCGCGTTTCGTCGAGGATTTGTCGGAGGTGCCAGCGGGCGCCGTCACGATCTTCAGCGCCCACGGCGTCTCGCGCACCGTCGAAGAGGATGCTGAGACGCGCGATCTGTCGGTGCTCGACGCCGTCTGTCCGCTCGTCGCCAAGGTTCATCACGAGGGCCAGCGCTATATCGATCAAGGACGCGCCGTCATTCTCATCGGCCACGCCGGCCATCCCGAGATCGAAGGCACGATGGGACAACTCAACGGCGAGGTCCATCTCATCCAACGCAAAGAGGAGGTCGAGCAGCTCGATATCCCCGTCGATGCGCCGGTTGCCTACATC
>JBKPSQ010000003.1:0-16867 GCA_046735075.1 Pseudomonadota bacterium | reverse complement strand
ACATCAAACGGCTGCTCGGCTATTGCCCGGACGAATATCTCAAGAATGCCGACTTCTGGCGCGCCCGCGTCCATCCCGACGACATCGAGAGCGTGGAGGCTGAGCAGGCGCTGCTGTTTGAGCAGGGCAAGCACACTGCCGAGTACCGCTTCCGCAAGAAGGACGGCAGCTATTGCTGGGTGAGCGATGAGCAGCACTTGATTAAGGACGCGAGGGGCGAGCCGTCGGAGATCGTCGGCTCATGGAGCGATATCACTGCCCGGAAGCACGCCGAGGCCGCCGAGGATGCGGCGCGGGCGCGGCTGTCGGTGCTGCTCGAGAGCGCGCCAGCCGTGATCTACAGCTTCAAGGCGAGCGGCGATTACGCACCGACCTTCGTCAGCGAGAACATCAAGCGCTTGCTCGGCTATTGCCCCGAGAAATATCTCGAGCACGCTGATTTCTGGCGCAACAACGTCCACCCTGAGGATCTCGCCGGCGTCGAAGCTGAGCAGGTCAAGCTGTTCGAGAAGGGCCGGCATACCGCCGAGTACCGCTTCCGCCGCAAGAACGGCAATTACATCTGGGTCAGCGACGAGCAATATTTGCTGCGCGGCGACGATGGTCAGCCTGCCGAGATCGTGGGGTCGTGGAGCAATATCACGGCGCGCAAGCAGGCCGAGCAGGCCGAGAATGCCTCGCGCGCCCGTTTCGACCTCCTGCTCCATGGGGCGCCTGCCGTGGTTTACAGCTTCGAGGCCGGCGGCAACTATGCGCCGACTTTCGTCAGCGAGAATATCAAGCGGGTGCTGGGCTACGAGCCCGACCAATATCTGAAAGACCCGGAGTTCTGGCGCTCACGCGTGCATCCTGAGGACCTCGCCGAAGTCGAGGCAGGGCAGGCCAAGCTGTTCGCCGAAGGGCGCCACGTCGCCGAATATCGCTTCCGCAAGGCTGATGGCATCTATTGCTGGGTCAGCGACGAGCAGCATCTCGTCAAGGACCAGAACGGCCAGCCGCTCGAAGTGATCGGCTCGTGGAGCGAAGTCACCGAGCGCAAGACCGCAGAGCAGAGGGCGTTGGCCGAAAGCGAGCAGCGGCTGACCGACGCCATCGAGACCGTCTCGGAAGGCTTCTCGCTCTACGACAACGAGGACCGCTTTGTGCTCGGCAACGCCCAGTATGCCGATCTGTTCAATTACGGTGCAGGGCCGCCGAAGCCCGGTACGACCTTCGAGCAGATCATCCGCGGCGCCGTCGCGCACGGCCTCATCGAGGATGCCAAGGGTAAGGAAGAAGGTTGGATCAGGCAGCGCCTTGCCGAGCACCGCCATCCAGGCGAGCCTCTGTTGCAGCACCGCTCCGACGGCCGCTGGCTCCAAATCAGCGAGCGCCGCACCGAGACCGGCGGCACCGTTGCCGTCTATAGTGACCTGACCGAGGTCAAGGAGAGCGAACAGCGGGCGGCCGCAGCCAATCAGCTCATCTTGCAAAGCCTTCGCTATGCGAGTCGCATCCAGTCTGCGGTTCTGCCGGCCCGCCGCGAGCTCAACGCGGTGGCAGTCGACCATTTTCTCATCTGGGAGCCGCGTGACATCGTCGGCGGCGACTTCTTCTGGTTCCAGCCCATCAATGACGGCTATGCCGTCATGGTCGGCGATTGCACCGGCCACGGCGTCCCTGGCGCCTTCATGACGCTGATCGCCTGGGGCCTGCTCGACCGCATGTTACGTCAAGTGCCGAACGACAAGCCGAGCCAGCTCCTGACCGGGCTCCATCGCGGCGTGCAAAGCCTGCTCGGCCAGAACGAGCAGCACGGCGAGACCGACGACGGGCTCGAAGTCGGCGTGTGCTTCATCAAGCCCAAAAAGAGGCAGATGACTTTCGCCGGCGCTCGGTTCTCACTGTGGCGAGCGAACGGCGAGGGTATTATCGAGATCAAGGGGGATCGCAAAGGCCTGGGATACCGGCGCTACCCGCCGGATGCCACTTTCACCGACTTTACGCTGCCCTTCGCCGACAGCGATTCCTTCTACCTCACCACTGACGGCCTGATCGACCAGATCGGGGGTCCGCGCGGCCGCTCGTTTGGCAAGCGCCGTTTCCAAGAGCTGCTCAAGAAGAATCGCGGTGCCTCGATGAGCGAGCAGGAGGAATCCTTGCGCGAGGCCTTAGCCAAGTATCAGGGTCAGCAGCTTCGCCGCGACGATCTCACGGTGCTTGGTTTCGTGCCGCATCCCTAGGAGACGCGTGATGCTCGCCGGGCAACTCTTGGACATGCGAGCCATGCTGCACAAGCACGGCGTTATCTTCGCCTATAGTGGCTATGTGACCGAGCCGGTGCTGAGCGGGGTGGGCGAAGCGCTGAAGCAGAAGCTTACCATCGACGACGCCGACACCAAGACGCTGCGCAGCGTGTTTGCAGTGTTCGTCGAGCAGATGCAGAACATCATCCGTTATTCGGCCGAGAAGGCGGAGGCGCAGCCGACCTCCGATCAGGCCGCGAGCGCGCTCATGGAGATTCGCTACGGCATTCTCACCATCGGCAGGGAGGGCGATGATTATGTGGTTTGCGCCGGGAATCTGGTGGTGCGCTCAGATGTGGACCGTTTGAACACAAAACTTAGTAAAATCAGGGACTTGAGCAAGGACGAGCTCAAAGCACTTTACAAAGAACAGTTGCGCGCCGAGCCCGAGCAGGGCAGCAAGGGCGCCGGCCTCGGCTTCATGGAGATTGCGCGCCGGGCGTCGAAGCCGCTTGAGTTTGACTTCACCAATATCGACAGCGATCACGCGTTTTTCGCGCTGAAGGCGACCATCTGAGAAGGCCGGTATCGATGCAGAATCTCGACATTCCGGCGACGCCTCGCACTCCGGCTGTGCTGTTCGATTTTGGCCAGCATCACCTCAAGATCAAAGGCGAATCCTATCCCGAGGACGTGACCGAGTTTTATGGACCGGTGTTCACCGCGCTCGACAGCTATCTTGCCAATCTCGGCGAAGGCAAATGCCGCTTCGACTTCGAGCTCATCTATCTCAACAGCTCGAGCGCCAAGGCGATCATGATGCTGATGGACAAGCTCGATCTCGCAGCCTCAAAGGGTGCGACCGTCGACGTCTATTGGCATTACGACAAGGAAGACGACACCATGCAGGAGCTTGGCGAGGAGTTCGGTGAAGACCTCGAGAACGCCAAGTTTCATTTGGAGAAGATGGCCGGCTAAATGCCATCCGAAGATCTATTCGCTGCCGAAGAAGGTGTGATCTCGACGGCAGAGGAGCTCATCGCCAACGGTCGCTTTGCCGACCGCGAGGACCGTGAGCGCTTCGCCGAGCTGCTCAAGAACTACCAGAAGCTGTTCCGCACCACGCGCCGGCTGATGCGCCTGAGCGACCGGAACGAGCAGCAGCTCAACGCCATGGGGGAGGAGCAGCGGCGCGCCAACGAGATCATCGCGCAGAAGAACCGGGAGCTCGAGGCGCTCTCCAAGAAGCTGTCGAAATATCTCTCGCCGCAGATCTATCACTCGATCTTCACCGGCGCACAAAACGTCGAGATCGCGTCCAACCGCAAGAAGCTCACCATCTTCTTCTCCGATGTGGTGAATTTCACCGAGACCACCGACAAGCTCGAGTCCGAGGAGCTCACCAACCTCCTCAACCGCTATTTGACGGAAATGTCGAACATTGCGCTCGAGCACGGCGCCACCATCGACAAATATATCGGCGACGCCATCATGGTGTTCTTCGGCGATCCTGAAACCAAGGGCGTGAAGGAGGATGCCCGCACCTGCGTGCGCATGGCGATCGCCATGCTGCGGCGCTTACGCCAATTGCAGGCCGAATGGCTGGAGCTTGGCGCGGAGAAGCCGTTTCACCTTCGCGTCGGCATCAATACGGGCTACGTCACTGTCGGCAATTTCGGCAGCGAAGATCGCATGGACTACACGATCATCGGCAACTCGGTGAATATGACGGCGCGGCTCCAGTCGCACGCCGAGATCGATGGCATCCTTTTGGGTCACGAGACTTATTCGCTGGTGAAGGACGACGTTGCGGTCGAGGAGCAGGCGCCCATCAAGGCGAAGGGCTTTGCCGAGCCGGTGCGTTGCTACAAGGTGCTCGGCATCTATGATGACATGGTGGAGGAAGGTACCGTCATCCGCGAGGACCGCGACGGCTTCAAATTGATGCTCGACTTGACGAAGCATGATAAGGCCGCCGCCGCCGAGGCTTTGCAGGCCATTGTCTCTCGGCTCAAGGAGTAAGCCGCTAGCCGCGACTTAGGCTCACGAGAACCACAGCCAGGTGAAAAGCGCGAAAATCGGCAAGAGGATTGCGCCGGACCACAGCATGTAGCCGATGAAGCTCGGCATTCTGATGCCGCGCTCCTCGCAGATCGACCGCACCATGAAGTTTGGGGCGTTGCCAATGTAAGTGTTGGCACCCATGAACACCGCGCCTGCGGATATTGCGAGCAGGGTGGAGGCAAGCGGCCCCATCAGTTCCTGCGGATCGCCTCCCGCGAGATTGAAGAACACCAGATAGGTCGGGGCATTGTCGAGAAAGCTCGACAGCGCGCCGGTCAGCCAGAAATAGGCCGCGTTCACCGGTTGTCCATCGTCGGCTGAGACGAGGCTAAGCAGAGGCGCGAACGGTCCTTCATGGGCCGCCTTCAGCATGGCGAGTACCGGGATCATGGTGATGAAGATGGCGGCGAACAGCATCGCTACCTCCTGCATCGGCGCCCAGGTGAACGCGTTCTCGACACGGATAGAGCGCTTCGTGGTTCGCCAGGATAGGAGGGCAATCGCGATCAGGATGACATCGCGGATCAGTCCATCCACCGGCAACTCGATGCCGAGCCCGACGGGAACCGCTGCATCCCTTTGCCATATGCCACTCGCCAGCACGATGAGTGCTACGGCAAAGAGATAGAGCACATTGTGTAGGCCCTCGACTCTGATCTGCCGGCTGACGGCATTCTTCGCCCTGATCTCTGGCGCCTCGCGACTCCAGGCCAAACGGTCGATCAGATAGAACAGCGCGAGCAGGATGCCGCTCACGAACAGCATCGGCGCCAGCATTGTTTCCAATGTCCACAGGAAATCGACTCCCTTGAGGAAGCCGAGAAAGAGCGGTGGATCTCCGAGCGGCGTGAGTGAGCCGCCAATATTGGCAACCAGGAAGATGAAGAACACGAAGACGTGGATATTGTGATGGCGATCTTGGTTCGCCCTGATTATCGGCCGGATCAGCACCATGGAGGCGCCGGTCGTGCCCAGGAAGCTCGCCGACAAGGTGCCGAAGGCGAGCATCGCCATGTTGGTGGCGGGGGTACCGACGAGATTGCCGCTCACCCGTATACCGCCGGCAACGACGAACAGCGTGAACAAAAGCAAAATGAACGGCACATAGTCGAGCAGGAGAGTGTGCAGCACCTCCTCTGTCGCAATCCGAAATCCGGCGCCCAAGGCGCATGGCACGACAAAGACAAGCGTCCAGAACGCAGCCACCTTGCCGAAATGATGCTCCCAGAAATACGGGATTAGCAGTGGCAGAAGAGCGATGGAAAGCAGGAGGCCGATGAAGGGAAGGGACCAGACGATACCTAGGCCGGTGCCGCTGAAATGAGCTGCTCCGGCGTCAATCATGCGCGGAAAGTCGTGGATCCCTCACGTGCCATTCCGTTCCGGCGGCACATCGTCGTTGGCGGGAAGCCGGCGCGCGCTTTCCCTTAAGGCCTCTTTCAGCGACAAAGGCCTGCGATATTTGCGCAAGAGATCGGTAAAGGCCTCGTTGGCAAGAGCCTCGAGATTTTTGCCGCTGTCCCGGGCCAGCAGGAACAGGGCCTGCCAGATCTCCGACCTGAATTCGACCACCTTGCGCTTGGTGTCGTTGCTGCGTGCCGGACGTAGCATGCTCGCATCCTAACCCAATCCGAATCGCATAAAATCATATCCGATTCGCCTCGTCTCGGGCAGGACATCGGGAATTAGGGCTGAAATCCGTGGCGCCGCCCACCCGCCGGCACGATGACGCGAAGCGCAAGATGCCGCGAACGATAATGAAGCGGCGTGTGCATCAGCCTGATCTCGCCGTCCAGCGCGACAAATAGCCGGCTCGTCTTGGCGCTCACCTCAGCCTCCCGCAAGTGAAACCGGTCCAGGTCTCGCTCCTCATCGATGCGGCCGAAGCACATGCGGCATACCATAAGGAAGAACTCGAACGGGCTACGCGGCTTGACCACGTAAAACCAGAGCTCGCCCGCATCGAAACGATGGCGGCGGCCGAAGCTGAAGAGCTGCATGGCATATTCGTTGTTGCCGACGAACAGGCATGGCGTCCGGTATGGGCGGGCGAAGTTCTCTGCCGAGATGCGCAAGCGCCGCCGGGGGAAGTGATGAAGCATGCGGAAGAAGGCGGGAACCATGGCCATCCATTTGGCGAGCTTGTGTCTAGCCCTCCGCCGCTCGCGCTCGATGACCATGTAGGGATAGATGCCGATGGAAGAGTTGTTGATGAAGGTGTGGCCGTTAACCTCGGCGATATCGACGCTGCGGGTGTGGCCCCCGGCAATTGCCGCCGCCGCTTCTTCCACTTTCAATGGCATGCCGAGGTCCTTGGCGAAATGGTTGAGGGTGCCGAGCGGCAGCACGCCGAGTGGGACACCGCTATCGGCGAGCACGGAAGCCACGGTGCGAACGCTGCCATCGCCGCCGCCCACCACCACGGCGTCGATCTCTCCGCGCTTAGCTTGTGCAAGCGCCGCCTCTGCCGCTCCGCGTAGTTTCTCTCCGTCGGTGAAAATGATCGCGGCCGAAACGCCGAGGTGGGTAAAGGATGCCGCGAGCGCGTCCTTCACATCCTCCGCGAGATTCTGGTTGAAGGCGCCGGCTCCAGCATTCATCAATGCCACGACCCGCCGCACCGGCACGATCTCGGGCGGCTTGCCGGCGATATGGACAGCGGAGGCGGGGGCTTGCACCATCGGCGCATTTCTGCGGCGTCTACTCGCTGAAAACGAGCCTAGCAGCGTGCGCGGGTGCCGCGGAAGAGCGGTCAAACCCCTCACGTCCTTTCGTCGGCCCTCAGGCTTGGTTGCAGATTGAAACTGCGGAGAAAGTTGAAAAGTCGGCGCCGAATATCAGGCGCGACGCCCTTGTCTCTCGCGCGTTTCAGCCAGCTTTGCACCGCGAGATTGAGCACCGCCGGTCCGAGCGGGCCGAGGTCAAAATTGTAAACAAGCCAATAGAGGAGCGCAGCCATGCGCCGATAACCACGAATCATGCAGTTGAGTTGCATCCGACCGCAATTTTGTTGGGACACCTGTTGCACGCGAAACACGTCAGGACTTGCGAGCTTCCTCGATATAGAGGCTGCGGAAGGTGCGCGCGATGCTGCCAGGTTTGCCGTCGCCGATCGGAACGCCATCGATCTCGACCACCGGCAGCACGAAGGCCGTTGCCGCGGTCATAAAGGCCTCGCGCGCGGCAAGAGCTTCCGCCACGGTGAACGGCCGCTCCTCGAGGCCGATCCCCTCCAACGCAGCAAGCCTGAGAACCGCGCGGCGCGTTACCCCGGGCAGGATGTGATGGCCGAGCGGCTGAGTGCGAACCACGCCTTGCGCGTCCAGGATAAAGGCCGACGACGAGGTTCCTTCGGTCACGTGGCCGTTCTCGACCATCCACGCCTCGTAAGCGCCTTTGAGCTTGGCCTCCTGCTTGCCCATGGCTTGCGCGAGCATGGCGGTCGATTTGATGTCGCGCCGCTTCCAGCGAAGGTCGGGGATGGTGATCACCTTCACGCCGGTGGCGGCGTAGGGATTTTCGACGAGAGGCCGGTTCTGGGTGAAGGCCACCACGGTCGGCTTGGCATGCTCGGGATAGGCGAAATCCCGGTCGGCCGGTCCCCTCGTGATCTCGAGATAGACCATGCCTTCCGTCACGTTGTTTCGTGCCACCAGTTCCTTATGCATCCTCCGCAGATCGGCGTGGTTCATTGGCGCATCGAGCGCGATCTCCTTGAGCGAGCGGTCGAGCCTCGCGAGATGCGGCTCGAAATCGACGAGCTTCCGGTCGAGCACCGCCGTCACCTCGTAGACGCCGTCGCCGAACAGGAAAGCGCGGTCGAAGACCGAGACTTTGGCCTCCTCCTCGGGCACATAGGCGCCGTTCACATAGACGATGCGGGACATGGGTCGGGAGCGAACCGGAACGTGGAGCTTGTCCCTAGCGAAGCGCTAGGTGGAAGGCAAGAAGGCTTGCCTTTTCCCGATTTGCCGCTTCGGGCATAATCAGCCTTCTGAGGGAGGCTCAGCCAAGCGGCGCAGGCGAGCCAAAAAGGGGGGAGGGGACAATGACGACAGCAAGCTTATTGATCGTTTTGATCGTGGGAACCGCAGTTGGCGCAATCGTTGGTTTAGCACTCGGCGGCAGTATGGAAGGCTGGTATCTCGCGCTGCTTGCAGGCTTTCTTGGCGCGATCGTCGCGGTCTTCGTCCGCAACCTCATCTTGGCGCGCGGTGCCGGCCTCGGTCCCGACGATTCCCGCACGCCGGTTGCAGTAATCGTATTCGCGGCTGTGGCCTCGCTCGGGGCCGGCAGCTTGGCGCTCGAGATCGCCGAGCACAGCGGTCTCGGCGGCGCATCGGTCTGGATCGGCACGCTCGCCGGCCTGTTCGCCTCGATCCTGCTCGCCATGCTGATGGTGACTTACTACACCACCCCAGGCCATCCCCCGAGGCTTCGCTCCTAGCACGAGGTCTGAACGGGCTTCACCTTAAGGCCGGCTTCCTCGATCAAAGCGAGATCGTCGGCCGTATCGTTGTTGGCGGTGGTGAGCAGCTTGTCGCCGTAGAAGATTGAGTTTGCGCCGGCGAGGAAGCAGAGGATCTGTGCCTCGCGTGTGAGCGCGCGGCGGCCTGCCGAAAGCCGTACGTGGGATTCCGGCATGAGAATGCGCGCCGTCGCCACCATGCGAACGAGATCGATGGGGTCGATCGGCGGCTGGTCTTCGAGAGGCGTGCCTGGCACAGCGACCAATGCGTTGATCGGCACGCTCTCGGGATGTGGATCGAGATTGGCGAGCGTCTCGAGCAGCCGCGCCCGGTCCTCGATGCTTTCGCCTATGCCGATGATGCCGCCGCAGCACACCTGGATGCCGGCTTCGCGCACATGGCAGAGCGTATCGAGCCTCTCCTGGTAGGTGCGCGTGGTGATGATCTCGCCGTAGAATTCGGGCGAGGTGTCGAGATTGTGGTTGTAGGCGGTTAGCCCTGCATCGGCGAGGCGGCAGGCTTGTGACGCGGTCAGCATGCCGAGGGTGACGCACGCCTCCATGTTGAGCGCGCGTACGCCGCGCACCATGTCGATCACGCTGTCGAAGGCCGCGCCATCTTTCACCTCGCGCCAGGCCGCTCCCATGCAGAAACGCGTGGCGCCCGCTTCCTTGGCGAGGCGGGCTTTGGCCAGCACGTCATCGACGTCGAGAAGCGTTTCGCGCTTGAGCCCGGTTGACTTCGCGTAATGGGCCGATTGCGGGCAGTATTTGCAGTCCTCCGGGCAAGCGCCGGTCTTGATTGAGAGCAAGCTTGCAAGCTGCACCTCGCCGTCGGCGTGGAAATGGCGATGCACCTCGCGCGCCTGATCGACCAGGTCGAGAAGAGGGAGTGTGAGAAGCACCAAGACTTCTTGGCACCCCCAGTCATGGCGGATTTCAGGCTTGGATTGCGGCTCGCGCGGCGCATCTGCCCGCGCGCTTTTCCCATTGATACGATTCGGTGTTTTGAGGATTTCCGACACGGCCTAAGCGATGCGATTGCTGGAGGATAGCCCCTTCGCTAATACAGGATCATGGTCGGAAGCGAAAGCAGGTACCAGGCCTTTCTCGCCGCACGTGAGCGCGAAGGCTTGCGCCGGTCGTTGAGCGAGGTTACGGCGCGTAGCGCGCGGCTCATCAACGTGGGCGGCAAGACTTACGTCAATTTCGCGAGTAACGACTATCTCGCGCTTCGTTTCCACAAAGCCCTGAAGGAGCGGGCAGCCGAGTGGGCGGAGACTTATGGTGTAGGCTCGGGCGCGTCGCGCCTCGTCACCGGCAATCTCGACCTGTTCGGGCCGATTGAGGCCAAGGTCGCGAAGCTCAAGGGCAAGCCCACCGCGCTCATCATGGCCTCGGGATTCCAAACCAACGCCGCCGTCCTCCAGGCCTTGCTCGATAAGAGCGTGCTCGGCGCCGAGCCGCTCGTGTTCGCCGACCGGCTCAATCACGCGAGCATGCATTTCGGCTGCCAGGCCGCCGGCGTGCGCGAGCTTCGCTATCGCCATTGCGACGCGAAGCAGCTTGGTGAGCTGCTGAGTCAATATGACCAGGACGAGCGGCCGAAATTCATCCTGACCGAAAGCGTGTTTTCCATGGACGGCGACGTGGCGCCGCTTGCCGACATCGCCGCTCTGACGCGCGCGCATGGCGCGACGCTGATTGTCGATGATGCGCACGCAACCGGTATCCTCGGCGAGGAGGGCAGGGGCCTATCCGGCGATGCGGATATCGCCATCGGCACCTTCTCGAAGGCGCTTGGCAGCTTCGGCGGCTACGTCGCTTCGTCGGAGACGGTGCGCGACTATCTCATCAATCGCTGCTCTGGCCTGATCTATTCGACGGCACTCCCGGCTCCCGTGCTTGGCGCCATCGATGCAGCGCTTGACCTCGTTCCAGGCATGAACATGGAGCGCACCCATGTCGCTACTCTTGCGCAGCGCTTCCGCGATGGCGCCGGTGCGCTCGGGCTCAGTACCGGTGCATCAACGACGCAGATCGTGCCGGTCATTGTCGGCTCGCCCGATGCAGCGCTGGCCATGAGCGCACGCCTGCGCAGCGCCGGTTTCTGGGCAGTCGCCATCAGACCGCCAACGGTGCCGGCGGGCACGGCCAGGCTTCGAGTCGCCTTCACTGCCGCGCATGAAGAGTCCGACATCGATCGCCTATTGGATGCGCTCGCCGAGGAAGATGTGCCCCGCCGCGCAAGCGCGATGTAAAGTAGCCGAACATGCGTTTCGTGCTGGTTCATGGCTGGGGTTTCCACGCTGGCCTCTTCGCCGACTTCATTACCCATTTGGACAGCGCTGAAGTCACCCTCGTCGACCTTGGTTTTGTCGCCGGCGGGCCGAAGGGCGCGACGGAGTGGCCCGAGGATGCCATCGCTGTCGGACATTCTCTCGGCCTGTTGTGGCTACTCAAGAACGGCGGAGGTCGCTACAAGGCCCTTGTCAGCGTGCAGGGCTTCGATTGCTTCTGCTGCCACATCGCCCCGTCACGACTGGCGGCCCTCAAACGCGGACTCGAGCGGGAGCCGGGCGGCACGCTCCAGGCGTTTTGGCGCTCCTGCGGCGCCGCCGGCTTTGCCTGGCCAGAAGCGCTCAACGTCGCCCGCCTCGACGAGGGGCTCGATTGGCTGGCGAATTGGGATACGCGAAAGGCCAAGGACGCGCTTAAATGTCCTGTGCTCGCCCTGGCCTCGCGCGACGATCCCATCGTGCCGGTGTCGATGACCGAAGCGATCTGGGGTGAGGGCGTTGTCTGGTCGCCCGATGGCGGTCATGTTCTTCCGTTAAGGCACCCGAGATGGTGCGCGCGTCATGTCCTTGAATTCGCCCGTGCTCTCCCGTCGTAGCGCTGCCGTCGCGGCAAGCTTCGGCGAAGCGGCGCAGAGCTACGAGCTCCATGCCGGGCTTCAGCGCGCCGTCGCCGATCACCTCGCAGAATATCTGCCAAAGCTGGAGCGCCCGCGTGTTCTTGAGCTTGGCTGCGGCACCGGCCTGTTCAGCCGCCATCTGGTGAGCGGCTATCCCGCGGGCCACTTCGTGCTGACCGACGTGGCGCCGGCCATGATCGCCGAGTGCCGGCGCAACCTCGCGCCTGCAAAGACCTCGCATATCAGCTACGAGGTGATGGACGCCGGAGAGGCCGGCGGCCATGCGGGCCTCGACCTTATCGTGTCGAGCATGACGCTGCATTGGCTCGCCGACCCGGTTGCGAGCCTCACGCGCCTTGAGAAGCTGCTCTCCCCTGGCGGAACCTTGCTCTATGCCACGCTGGGACCTGACAGCTTCGCCGAGTGGCGAGCCGTGCTGGCGGAGCTCACCCTGCCGAACGGTCTTGCCGACATCCACCAGCTCCCGGGCGTCATCGAAGAACAGCGCTTGTTTCCCGACCAGAGCGCGCTCGCCTTTCTCCAGCGCATGAAGGTCGTCGGCGGGCTCACCCCGCACGAAGATTATGCGCCGCTGTCGCCGGGGGCGCTTCGCCGGGCCATCCACGCCGCCGACGCGAAGTTCGGCGGCCGCATTACGTGGCACATCGTCTATGGCCGGCTGAACGCGCCCGAGGCGAGCGCATCGAGTCCTTCGACCAAGCCTGAATAAGCCCGCGTCAGCTCTTCGTCGGTAATGCAGTACGGCGGCATCAGATAGATGGTCGGCCCTAGCGGCCTGATGTTGAGCCCGTGCGCGAGATACCAATCGCGCAGGTGGCGGTTTTCAGCCGATTGATAGCCTCCTGCGGTTTTGACGTCGAAGGCGAGAATAGAGCCGATCAGGCGTTGACGTGTCACGTCGGGGCGCACGGCAAGCTCGCCTAACGCCGCTTTGTGCCGCTTATTGATCCGCGCGATGCGCTCAAGCGTTTTCTCCTCCTTGAATAGGGCAAGCGACGCAAGTGCTACGGAACAAGCAAGCGGGTTGGCCGTGAAGGAATGGCCATGCGGAAGCGCGCGCTCGAAGCTCTCGCCCAAAAACGCTTCGAAAATAGCCTCGCGTGCCACTGTCGCGGCGAGCGGCATGTAGCCTGAGGTAAGGCCTTTCGAAAGACAGACGAGGTCCGGCACCACGCCAGCCTGCTCCATGGCGAACATCGTGCCGGTCCGCCCAAAGCCGGTAGCCACCTCATCGAAAATAACCAGGATGCCTGCGGCCCGCGCGATCTCCACCAGCCGCTTGAGAAAGCTCGGGCGGCAAAGGCGCATGCCGCCGGCGCCTTGCAACAAAGGCTCGATGATGAGACCCGCCACCGACTGGCCGCGGTCCCTGATTAGCGCCTCGAAGGCCGACAGCGCGCCAGCCTCCCGCTCGTCAGCGGCATCGTCGCCCTCGAAGGTCGCGGGGCAGGGCAGCACCACCACCTTGCACATCAGGTCGCGGAACGGGCTGAAGAATTGCGAGCCGCGGCCGAGGGACATGGCGCCGAGCGTGTCGCCATGATAACCGCCGTCGAAGCCGACCAGGATCTGCCGCCGCGGCTCGCCGACATTGATCCAATACTGGTAGGCGATCTTGAGCGCGACCTCGACAGAGGTCGAGCCGTCATCGGAGAAGAACACGCGGCTGAGATCGCCGGGCAAAAGCTCGGCAAGCGCCGTGGCAAGATTGACGGCAGGCTCATGCGTGAAGCCTGCGAACATCACATGCTCGAACCGTGCCGCCTGCTCGGCCAGTGCCGCGTTCAGCTTGGGATGCGAGTGCCCATGGGTGCAGGTCCACCACGACGAGACGATATCGAGGATCTCGTTTCCGTCGGCGTCGAACAGCGACGCGCCCTTGGCGCGCGCGATCACGATCGGATCGCCTTCGGTCGCGTGCTGCGTGAAGGGATGCCAGACATGACGCCGGTCGCGCGCGAGTAGATCCTGCGCGAGCCTGCTCAGGTTGTGCTTGTCGTTCATGGCAAAGGCTTAGCGAGCTTGGCGAGATCGAGCTCCGGTTCGATCGCCTTAAGCGCCTCCGGCGTCACGGCGTCGAGCCAGGGAATCTCGGCGATCACCTCGACTTGGCCATAGCGTTCGATCGCCGCACGGTTATGCGGTGTCTCGGGTCCGCTGATGACGACGCCGGCAAGCGGAAGACCGCGCCGCCTGATCGCCTCGAGTGATAACAGCGTATGGTTGATGGTGCCGAGCGTAGAGCGGGCGACGAGAACCACTGGCAAATGCAGCTCAGTAGCAAGATCGATGACGTAAGCGTCGTCGGTGAGCGGGACCATGAGCCCGCCAGCACCTTCGACCACCAGCGGCCGGTCGCAAACAGGCACCACGAGCTTGGCGAGGTCGATGGTGACGCCCTCGCGACGCGCCGCCTCATGCGGGGCGATAGCCTCGGATAGCACATAAGCCTCGGGCAGGATGCGCTTGGGCGGAACGCCGGCAAGGCGCCGCACGATGTCTGAATCGGTCTCGGGTCGGCCACCGGCCTGCACCGGCTTCCAATAGCAGCCGTCGAGCTGCCCCACGAGCCAGGCCGACACGACCGTCTTCCCGACATTGGTGTCGGTGCCTGTGACAAAAAATCCTTCCACGCCGTCCTCAGCCATCCAAGCCCCCAGCTAATGGCCGAGACTGTACAGAGCCAGGTCAATCGGGGCAAAGGGGAGTGGACGAAATCTCATCTTCGCGCGACAACCCGTTGCCCATGCGTGCCTATTTCCTCATCGCGACTCTCGCCGCCCTGGTCATCTGCCAAGTCGCAGCTGCGGAGGCCAAGACGCTGCGCATGGCCTACGACTCCGACCCCACATCGCTCGATCCGCATGAGCAGCTCTCCGGCGCGACCCTTCAGATGTCGCATCTCCTGTTCGATCCGCTGATCAGGTTCCGGCAGGACATGTCGATCGAGCCGCGCCTCGCCAAGAGTTACGAGACTATCGACGAGCGCACCACGCGCTTTCACTTGCGCGAGGGCGTGAAGTTTCAGTCGGGCCGTACGCTCTCGGCGCAGGATGTGGTGTGGACTGTCAATCGCCTGAAGCAGAGCCCGGACTTCAAGGGTCTGTTCGAGCCGTTCGAGGGGGCCCGCGCCGTCGACGACCTCACCGTCGATCTCATCACCAAGGCGCCTTATCCGCTCGTGCTCCACCTTGCCACCTACATCTTTCCCATGGACCGGGAGTTTTATACGGGCACTGACGAGAACGGACGGCCGAAGGATGCGATCGTCAAATCCGGCTCGTCCTTCGCCTCGTCGCATGCGAGCGGAACGGGGCCGTTCACCGTCACCGGACGTGAGCAGGGGGTGAAGCTCACGCTGAAACGCTTCGCCGATTATTGGGACAAGAATTCCACCGGCAATGTCGATGAGATCATATTCACGCCGATCAAGGAGCCGGCAACGCGGGTCGCGGCGCTGCTCGCGGGCGATGTCGATTTCATCTCGCCGGTGCCGCCCACCGATGTTGCTCGGATCAAATCCGACTCTTGCTGCACGATGATCGCCATGCCGAGCACGCGCGTGCTCACCTTCGAGCTGAACCAGGACCGCGTCGCCGCCTTCAGGGACCCGCGCGTGCGGCTCGCCATGAACTACGCCATCAATCGGGAAGGCATTACCCAGAAAATTCTGCGGGGCTTCGCCACCGCGGCGGGAGAGCTGAGCCCGCCAAGCTATACCGGCTACGATCCTGAGCTCGTGCCGCGCTACGACCTCGACAAAGCGAAAGCGTTGATGAAGGAGGCTGGTTACGGGAACGGCTTCTCGGGGACGATGATGGCGCCCAACAACCGCTACATCGAGGACGCCCGCATTGCCGAGGCGGTCGCCGCGATGCTCGCCAAGATCAACATCAAAGTCGACCTCCAGACCATGCCCAAGGCGCAATATTGGCAGCGCTTCGACGAGCGGGCGGCCGATATCATGATGATTGGCTGGCAGTCCGACACGCAGGACTCGGCGAATTTCTACGAGTTCCTGACCATGACGCCCAACAAAGACACCGGCTACGGCCAATACAATGCCGGGAACTATTCAAATCCCGAGGTGGACCGGCTCACGATTGAGACGCAAACGATGACGGACAAGCAAGCCCGCGCCGAAGTGCTGAAGCAGATCGAGCGCATCCTCTATGACGATGCGGCGCTCATCCCCCTGCATTGGCAGCACCTCACCTGGGCCGCGCGCAAGAACGTCGACATCGGTCCGATCGTCAATGTCATCGATATGCCGTATCTCGGTGATCTGGTGATCAACTAGGTCGATGTTCGGGAGGACCAAGAATGCTCAAAAAGATTATCATCGCTCTCGCGGCTGTCGTCGTCATATTCGTCATCGTCGTCGCCTTGCAGCCAGCCGACTTCCGCGTCGAGCGAACCGCGACCATCGCTGCGCCTCAGGCCGATGTGTTTGCCCAGGTAAACGACTTCCATAAATGGGATGCCTGGTCGCCCTGGGCCAAGCTCGATCCCAATGCGAAGATCGCTTTCGAAGGCCCCGACTCAGGCCAAGGCACGGTGATGACCTGGGCCGGCAACGAAAAGGTCGGCGAGGGGAGGATGACCTTGACCGAGAGCCAGCCGAATGACCTCCTGAAGCTCAAGGTCGATTTCGTGAAGCCCTTCGAGGGGACAGCCACGCAGGAGTTCGCCTTCAAGCCCCAAGGCGACCAGACCACGGTCACCTGGAGCATGCAGGGCCGTAACGACAGCTTCATCCAGAAGGCGTTCTGCCTGGTGATGAACGGCAAGAAAATGATCGGGGACGACCTCGAGAAGGGCTTGGTCCAGCTCAAGACGGTGGCCGAGTCGGGAAAGTCGGCGAGCGCCAATTAGCCTGCCTTTACGCAACTCATTTTGCGTTGCAGCGCGACCGGCACCTGGCCGGCCGGTTCCGCATTGGTGAGCCCTCGTGCCTCAAGTATAGTTGTCTCGACGGCGCCTATTGGGGCACGCTCAAGAGGGCACGGGCCGCATCGAGATTCCGCGCTATCGGCCATGAAATGGGACTTCCTGAAGGTCGATACCTTGCCGCGGTCGCCACCACGGACCCGCGCAGTCCTCGTCATGGCCGGCGTTGGATTTCTCACCGGACTGATCTCGAGCCTGCCCTCTCCATTGCCCGATCTGCGC
>JBKPSQ010000002.1:0-23138 GCA_046735075.1 Pseudomonadota bacterium | reverse complement strand
CTTCTATGAGGAGGCGATCACCAACCTTTCCGGCGTGCTGGCGAGAGCTCTGCCCGCGGCATTCGCCTTCATCTGGCTTACCATCACCTTGTTCAACTTATGGATGGCGGCGCTGATCGTCGATGCCTCGGGTCGTGCGCTTAGGCCGTGGCCCGACCTTCATGGCTTCGAGCTGCCGAACGCGCTGGTTCCCATCTTCGCCGGCGCGCTTGCCGCATCGTTTCTGCCCCGCCTTCCCGGCTTGCTCGCGACCGGACTCGCGGGCGCACTGCTATTCGCTTACGTGCTGCAAGGGCTCGCGATAATCCACGTCTATAGCCGTGGGATATCGTTCCGCAGCCTTCTCCTTGCAGCGGTCTATCTCGGAATTTTGCTGTTGGGCTGGGTCGCCCTCATTGTCGCCATCCTCGGACTCGCCGAACCTTTGCTCGGTCTGCGCCAGCGGGGACAGCCTCCCACCAGCGGCGGAACAAGCTGACAAACAAGGAGCTTCACCATGCAAGTGATCCTGCTCGAGCGCATCGGGCGCCTCGGACAAATGGGCGACGTCGTCACCGTCAAGGACGGCTTCGCCCGCAACTATCTTCTCCCTCAGGGCAAGGCGCTACGTGCCACTGAAGCCAATCGCAAGCGCTTCGAGCGTGAGCGCGCTCAACTCGAAGCGCGCGACCTCGAGCTGAAATCAGAGGCGGAAGCTGTATCCGCTAAGCTCGATGGGCAGAGCTTCATCATCATCCGCCAAGCTGGCGACAGCGGTCAGCTTTACGGCTCGGTCTCGACCCGCGATATCGCCGACTCCGTCACGGAGGGCGGGTTCTCCGTCGAGCGGCGTCAGGTGATGCTCGATCGCCCGATCAAGTCGCTCGGTCTGCATGATATCCGCGTCACCCTCCACCCCGAGGTCGTGCCGCATATCATCGTCAATGTGGCTCGCTCTGCCGACGAAGCTGCCCGCCAGGCCCGCGGCGAGGATGTGAGCCGCGCCCTGACCGAAGCCGAGGAAGACGCCGAGGCAGCGCGGATTGCCGCAGCGGCGCTGTTCGAAGAAGGCGCGCCGGCCGAGCTCGCAGATGAAACAGAGGCTGAAGAGCAAGCATCAGAATAGGCTTGGCGCGGGAGCCTCAACCAATACGTTAAGGAACTCTGCCGACTGACGATTGTCTTGCTTGGCGCAACTTTCTAATATGGGCGGAGTTTTTGCGTCCTGAGCCGCTGGGTTGGAGGCCCTGGTTCAGGCTTAGTACTGCAATGTTCCGCCCGCTTCGCTACATCCTCGATCGGCTCATCACGGCAGGTCATCTCAATCTGATCGACGCCGAAGGCCGCAACTTTGGCTTCGGCGATCATAGCGGCCCGCTCGTAGTGGCGCGAATCGCCGACAAATGGAGCGAAGTCAGGCTCGCCCTGAACCCGACCCTTGCAATCGGCGAGGCCTATATGGATGGGCGCCTGATCATCGAGCAGGGGACGATCTACGACTTCCTCGAGCTCATATTGAAAAATCTATCGGCGATGCGCTGGCCGCGCTGGCTTCAACTCATCGACGATGCGCGTACCCTTGCAAGGCCGCTCCAGAACTACAATCCCGTGCGCCGCGCCAAACGCAACGTCGCTCACCACTATGACCTCGACGCTGATCTCTACGATCTCTTCCTCGACGCTGACCGGCAATATTCCTGTGCCTATTTCGAGGTCGATGGCGCCTCGCTCGACGAGGCGCAAGCCGCCAAGAAGCGCCACCTCGCAGCCAAGCTCAATCTTCGCGACGGGTTGAGGATCCTCGATATCGGCTCGGGCTGGGGTGGGCTTGCGCTCTACCTCGCCAAGACAGCCCATGTCGAAGTGACCGGTATCACCTTGAGCGAGGAACAGCTCAACGTCTCCCAGGAACGGGCGCGCGCCATGGGACTCTCGCGTGCCGTCAAGTTCGAGCTTTGCGACTATCGAAAGCTCGAAGGCAAGTTCGACCGTATCGTTTCGGTCGGCATGTTCGAGCATGTCGGAGCAAAGCATTATCGAAGCTTCTTCGACAAGATCGGCAAACTCCTCACGGATGACGGTGTGGCGGTGCTTCACTCGATCGGCCGTTTCGATGGGCCGGCGTCCACTAACCCATTCATTGCCAAGCATATTTTCCCGGGTGGCTATATCCCGGCGTTGAGCCAGGTATTTCCGCCGATCGAACGCGAGCGGCTGATCGTCACCGATCTCGAGATCCTGAGGCTGCATTACGCTTTGACGCTGCGGCACTGGCGCCAGCGCTTCCGCGCATCTTGGCATGCGGCCGCCGAAAAGTTCGGAGAGCGATTCTGCCGCATGTGGGAGATGTATCTTGCCGGCGCCGAGACGGCGTTTCGCTACCAGAATCTGATGGTGTTCCAGCTCCAGCTGACCAAAGACCAGAGGGCCCTGCCGCTCACGCGCGACTACATGTACGAAGCCGAGAGGGAGTTTCGCTTGCGCGATAGCCATCCCGCGCCGCAGCGAAAGCGTCGCTCCCTGAGGTAACGCGCAGCCCCGATATTCACAGTGTCTGTGCGTAAAATTTTCGGTGTTTGGCTCTGCCAAGCCCGCGATTAGGTTTGGTCATGAGCGCACTGATTCGGTCTGTTCCAGAACCCCTACCAACGTTCCGCGCGCCTCCCCACAATCAAGAGGCGGAGCAGGCGCTCCTGGGCGCGATCCTGGTAAACAATGAAGCCCTCGACCGAGTCTCCAGCTTTTTGCAGCCGAGGCATTTTATCAATCCGCTGCATAGTAGGATTTACGAGAGCGTCTCGCAGTTAATCCGTGGCGGTAAGCGCGCCACTCCGATCACGCTGAAAACCTATTTTGAGAATGAGGTGCCGGTAGGGGACTTGACCGTACCTCAGTATCTCGGCCGCTTAGCAGCAAACGCCACCACCATCATCAATGCGGAGGACTACGGCCGCACCGTCTACGACCTCGCCATCCGCCGTCAGCTCATCGATATTGGCGAGGCGATGGTCAATACGGCTTACGATTCGCCCATCGACGCGCCACCCAATTCGCAGATTGAGGAAGCGGAACAACGGCTCTTTGAGCTTGCTGAAACCGGTAAATACGGATCGGGCTTTGAACCATTCACCTCGGCACTAACGGTTGCCATTGACATGGCGGCCAATGCCTATCGGCGCGACGGTGGGCTTTCAGGACTCGCGACAGGCTTTGTCGATCTAGACTTGAAGATGGGCGGGCTGCAGCCTTCGGATCTCATTATTCTCGCTGGTCGGCCAGCCATGGGAAAGACGGCTCTTGCCACCAACATCGCCTATCACGTGGCCAAGACCTACATGGCGGATCCGGACTCCGATAAAGTGCTCGATGGCGCGGTGGTCGGATTCTTCTCGCTGGAAATGTCGGCCGAGCAGCTCGCCACGCGCATTATTTCCGAACAGGCGGAGATCCCATCAGAACAAATACGCCGCGGCCGCATCAGCTCTGGGGATTTCGACCGCATCGTCGAGGTCTCGCAGGAGCTCCAGAACCTGCCTCTGTATATCGACCAGACTGGCGGCATCACCGTGGCTCAGCTTGCGGCCCGCGCGCGGAGGCTAAAGCGTCAGCGCGGCCTGGGCTTTATCGTCGTCGACTATCTTCAGCTCCTGTCCGGCTCGTCTAGGCGCGCCGCTGAGGGCCGTGTGCAGGAAGTCACGGAAATTACAACGGGGCTCAAAGCCCTTGCCAAAGAGCTCCAAGTGCCCATTCTTGCCCTTTCGCAGCTGTCCCGCCAGGTCGAACAGCGCGAAGACAAGCGTCCGCAACTTGCCGATTTGCGTGAGTCTGGCTCGATCGAGCAGGATGCCGACGTGGTGTTGTTTGTGTACCGCGAGGAATATTATCTGGAGAATAGAGAGCCGACCCCAAACACAGACGAACACGCCAAGTGGCGAAACAACATCGAAAACGCCTACGGCAAGGCCGAAGTGATCATCGGCAAGCAGCGCCACGGTCCTACGGGCACGGTGAGGCTGCAGTTCACACGGGAATTCACGAGGTTCAGCAATCTCGCAAGCGAGGAGCGCCTTCCGGATCGGCGGGACTGAGCTCCGATGCTGACCCGAGTGAGACCTCGGTCCTTACCATCGACCTTGACGCGCTCATCGCCAATTTCCGGCACTTGTGCGAGCTTGCCTCGCCAGCCGAATGCGCCGCTGTGGTCAAAGCCGACGCCTATGGACTCGGCATGGCGCAAGTGGCGCCTGCTCTCGCGCGGGCTGGCTGCAAGACCTTTTTCGTGGCGACGCTTGCCGAAGGTAAGGCTCTACGCCAGCTGCTCCCTGGCATGACGATTTACGTGTTCGCCGGGCTCTTGCCCGACACAGCAGGACGATACCGTGAACACGGTCTCCGCCCCGTACTGAACAGCGCCGAGGAGGTCAAGGAATGGGCGGCGTTCTCGGCAAGCGAAGGCGAGCGGCTCGCCTGCGCCGTGCATATCGACAGCGGAATGAACCGCCTAGGTCTCTCTGCTGACGAAGTAGATCAGGTCGCGGCGCTGCGTAACCTCTGGTCCGACTTCACGTTGTCGTTGGTGATGAGCCATCTCGCCTGCTCGGATGAGCCCAGGCATCCGAAAAGCGAGGCGCAACGAAAGGATTTCGACAGGCTTCGCGCCCGACTTCCGGAGGCGCTCGCGAGTCTCGCCAATTCGGGCGGCATCTTGCTCGGCCGTAAGTATGCCTATGATCTGGTGCGTCCAGGCATCGCCCTGTATGGCGGCAAACCGCACACCCGAGGCGAAAACCCATTCAAACCGGTAGTGCATCTTGAAGGCCGCATCCTGCAGGTGCGTAAGGCAGCCGCCGGAGAGACGATCGGCTACGGCGCGACCCGCACTTTGAAGCGGGCTTCCCGTGTCGCCATCGTGTCGGTTGGCTACGCCGATGGGTTCTTCCGCTCGCTTTCGATCGAGGACGGACAAGAAGGGCTCATGGTCTATATCGATGCTCACGCCGCACCGATTCTCGGACGCGTCTCCATGGACCTAATCACTCTCGACGTCACCGACGTGCCCGAGAAGCTTGCGCGGCGCGGTGAATGGGTCGAATTGATCGGCCCCAACGTTCCGGCGCAGGAGCTCGCCCATCTCGCCGGCACAATCGATTACGAGGTTCTGACCAATCTCGGGCGTCGCGCGTTTAGGCGCTATATCGGCGGCTAGGCGCTCGGCACCCTCATGGCGAAAATCTCTAAAGCTTATGTCTGCCAGGCTTGCGGCGCGGTGACCGCCCGCTGGTCGGGCAAATGCGCCTCGTGTGGGGAATGGAACTCGATCATCGAGGAGCAAACCCCCTCAGGCTCCCCTGCCCTTATCGCCATCAAGGGCGGCAAAGGCAGGCTTGCCACTTTCGAAACGCTTGCCACCGCGACGATCGACGCTCCTCGCCTGCCAACCGGTGTGGCCGAGCTCGATCGTGTGCTGGGCGGAGGTCTCGTGGCGGGTTCGGCGGTGTTGGTCGGGGGCGATCCAGGCATCGGCAAATCGACGCTTTTGCTACAAGCCGCCGCCAAGCTTGCCGAGACCGGCGCGCGTGTCGTCTATCTCTCCGGCGAGGAAGCGCCGGCGCAAGTGCGCATGCGCGCCGCACGTCTAGGGCTCGCGCATGCCCCCGTTGCGCTCGGCACCGAGACGAATCTTGCGAACATCGTCGCGACGCTCGGCAGCACCGTGCCTCCGGTCCTTGTCATTATTGATTCCGTGCAGACGCTCTGGTCGGAAAGCGTAGAGGCGGCGCCCGGCACGATCACCCAGCTCCGCGGCTGCGCCTCCGCCTTGATCAGCCACGCCAAGGGAAGCGGTTCGACCCTTGTCCTCGTCGGCCACGTAACCAAAGACGGACAAATCGCCGGCCCCAAGGTCATCGAGCACATGGTCGATACCGTTCTCTATTTCGAGGGCGTGAGCGGCCACCAGTTTCGCGTCCTTCGCGCGGTCAAGAACCGGTTCGGCCCAACCGACGAGATCGGCGTGTTCGAGATGCGCCATGACGGATTGAAGGAGGTAGACAACCCTTCAGCGCTGTTCTTGACCGACCGCGACCGGGGCGCACCAGGAACTGCGGTGTTCGCAGGCATGGAGGGCACACGCCCAATTCTTGTGGAGATCCAGGCGCTGGTCGCGCCTTCGCTGCTCGGCACGCCGCGACGTGCGGTGGTGGGATGGGATCCCAACCGCCTCGCCATGCTGCTTGCTGTGCTCGAGGCGCGGTGCGGCGTGCGCCTCGGGAGCCATGACGTCTATCTCAACGTCGCCGGCGGCTTGCGCCTGCAAGAACCGGCGGCAGATGTGGCTGCAGCGGCGGCCCTCGTCTCCTCGCTCACGGGAAAGCCGGCGCCCGAGGATACGGTCTATTTCGGCGAAGTAAGCCTGACCGGGGCCGTCCGCGCCGTAGGCCACATGGATCAGCGCCTTAAGGAGGCCAGCAAACTCGGCTTTGCCCGCGCAGTGGTTCCGGCCGCGGCTGGCGAAGGGGACCGCGAGACCAGTGAACTCAGGCTCCTGCCACTCTCCCAATTGGACGAGCTTGTTGCCTTATTCGGCACCCAACCTGTCGAGTAGACTCCGAATCGCCCTGCGACAATGCGTCGGCCGAAGCTTCGATGATTGCCCGGCCCGGCCATTTATGCTTCATCGCCGGGAATCGTGATAGTCTCGCGCCCCGCTGGAGGAGCCTCGCGCCATGCCCATCTCCTGGCTCGATGTCATTCTCATTGTTATCATGCTCATATCCGGCTTCCTCGCCATGGTCCGCGGCTTCACGCGCGAGGTTCTGTCGATCTTCTCTTGGGCGGTCGCCGCCGTCGCCGCCCTTTATCTGACCCCCAAATATTCCGGCATGCTCGCGCCCTATATCAACAATCCGAGCGTGGCTCAGATCGCCTTCGCCGCCGGCGTCTTCATCGTTACCCTGATCGTGGTGAGCCTGATCACCTTCCGCATTTCCGACCGCGTGCTCGACAGCCGGGTCGGCGCACTCGACCGCACTTTGGGCTTCATTTTTGGCTTGGCGCGCGGCTTTCTGCTCGTCGCCATCGTCTTCATCCTGTTCACCGCGCTAGCCCGCGATCAGCCAGAGTGGGTCCGCAATGCGCGCTCCTATCCAATTCTTCAGCAGACCCAGGTCGCGATTGAATCGCTGCTCCCAATGAACCCCGAGCAGTACCTGCCGCAAAAGCCTGAGGAGGCGCCTGGCACAGGCCAGCCAGAAGGTACACCCGAGACGCCCTCAGAGGGCGCTCCCGCAGCGCCTGACCAGCGCTCGTGAAGTTGAGGTTCCAAGTAAACGTGGCGTCGCGTGCCATTGAAGCGCTTGGCAAGGCGCTTATTTAATTGGAGGGAGGCGAGGCCCGTGACAGAACCTGTTGAAGCCAAGGAACCGGAATTGACCTGGCTCGAGGAGGACCGGCTGCACGAGGAGTGCGGGGTCTTCGGTATCTTCAACCATCCCGATGCGGCAGCTCTGACCGCCCTCGGCTTGCATGCCCTCCAGCATCGCGGCCAGGAGGCCGCCGGCATCGTCAGCTTCGACGGCCATCATTTCCATACCGAGCGGCGCGTCGGCCTGGTCGGCGACCACTTCACCTCCCGGCCCGTGATCGAGCGCCTCAAGGGCAACGTCGCGGTAGGCCATGTCCGCTACTCGACCTGTGGCGATCCGGTGTTGCGCAACGTGCAGCCGCTCTTCGTCGACCTCGATTCCGGCGGTTTTGCGCTGGCCCACAACGGCAACCTCACCAATGCGCTCACCATGCGCGATTGGCTGATCAAGAAGGGCGCGATCTGCCAGTCGACTACCGACACGGAAGTCATCCTGCACCTCGTCGCGCGCAGCGAGAAGAAGCGATTCGTAGAGAAATTCGTGGAGGCGTTGCTCCAGGTCGAAGGCGCCTACGCGCTGGTCGGCCTCACCAACAAGAAACTCGTCGGCGCACGCGATCCTTATGGCATCAGGCCGCTGGTACTCGGCAAGCTCGGCGAATCCTGGGTGCTCGCCTCTGAGACTTGCGCCCTCGACATCATCGGCGCCGAGTTCGTGCGCGAGGTCGAGAACGGCGAGGTGGTAGTAATCTCGCGCGAGGGCATCGAGAGCCACAGATTCGTTCCCAAATATCCGGCGCGACTCTGCATCTTCGAATACATCTATTTCGCTCGACCAGACTCGATCGTCGGCGGCCGATCAGTTTACGAAGTGCGGAAGGAGATGGGCCGGCAATTGGCGCGCGAGGCGCCTGCCGAAGCCGACGTGGTCATTCCTATCCCCGATTCAGGCGTGCCGGCCGCCATTGGTTATTCGCAGCAATCGGGCCTGCCTTTCGAATATGGCATCATCCGCAACCACTATGTCGGCCGAACCTTCATCGAGCCCGAGCAGCGCATCAGGCAGCTCGGCGTGAAGCTGAAGCACAGCGCCAATGAAGGCCAGGTCAAGGGCAAGCGCATCGTGCTTATCGATGACAGCGTGGTGCGCGGCACGACTTCGGTGAAGATCGTGCAGATGATGCGCGAGGCAGGCGCGAGCGAAGTGCATATGCGCATTTCGAGCCCGCCGATCACCCATCCGGATTTCTACGGCATCGACACGCCCGATCAGGACAAGCTGCTCGCCGCCCATCGCAGCCTCGAGGAGATGCGGGCTTTCATCGGCGCCGACTCCCTCGCCTTCCTCTCGGTCGATGGCATCTACAGAGCGATGGGATATGAGGGGCGCGATAACGCCCATCCCCAGTTCACCGACCACTGCTTCACCGGCGAATATCCGACCAGGCTGCGCGACCGCGAGGGCCCGCCGGCCCAGAAGCAGCTCTCCTTCCTCGCCGAGGTTGGTTGACCTCATTACGTCTCAAGGACCGTATTGCGCTCGTCACCGGAGCCTCGCGTGGCATCGGCCGCGCGGTAGCGCTCACCTTCGCCCGCGAGGGCGCCCATGTCTTGCTGCTGGCGCGCACGCGGAAGACGGTGGAGGAGGTCGACGATCAGATCAGAAGGCGCGGCGGCAAGGCTTCGCTCATTCCGCTCGACCTCGCCGATGGCAAGGCCATCGATGCGCTTGGGCCTACTCTCTACGAGCGCTTCGGTAGGCTTGACGTATTTGTTGGCAATGCCGCCATTCTCGGCCGTCTGACGCCGCTGACCCATATCCCGTCCGAGCATTGGCAGCGCGCACTTGACGTCAACCTCACCGCCAATTGGCGGTTGATCCGCACGCTCGACCCTCTGCTCCGCCGGTCGGACGCCGGTCGCGTGATCTTTGTGACCTCGGGCGTGGCACGCTCGGCACGTGCCTATTGGGCCCCCTACTCGGTAACCAAAGCCGCGCTGGAAAATCTGGCAAAGACCTACGCCAACGAAACGGCCGACAGCCCAATCAAGGTCAACATTATTGATCCCGGCGCGACCGCAACGCGCATGCGCGCCGAGGCCTACCCCGGCGAAGACCAAAACACGTTGCGGACCCCCGAAGCAGTCGCTGAGGCGTTCGTGCCTCTCGCCACACCTGACTGGATGGAAACCGGGCAGATCGTGGATGCCTGGAAGCAGATCAGCCGTCCGTAGTCAGCACCATGCCGTCATAGGCCGGCTCGACGCCCTCGGGCAGCTCACTCGCGAGCCGCGCATAGTCGAGGTCGACATGCATATGGGTCAGGACGGCACGCTTGGGTTTGACCCGTGCAATCCACACCAGCGCCTCTTCAACCGAGAAATGGCTCGCGTGAGTCGAGTAACGCAGGGCGTCGATGATCCAGACGTCCAGGCCTTGTAGATACTTCATAGTCTCCTCGGGAAAATCGCTCACGTCCGGCGAGTAGGCGATATTGCCGAAGCGGAAGCCGAGCGTCTCGATCTGCCCGTGGAGCTGACGAAAGGGCAGGGCGTCGATCACGCCTCCTGCCCCTTCGAGTCTCACGACCTCGCCAGCCTTGATCTCATGGCCATTGAGGATCGCCGGATATTCGCTGCCGGGGGGCGGCTCGAAGCAGTAGTCGAAGCGCTGGCGCAAGATCTGTCCTGTCGCGGCGTCGTAGAACGCCTCGACCTTGCGGCGTCCGTTATAGGCGACCATGCGAAGATCGTCGATGCCGTGCACATGATCGGCGTGGTCGTGGGTATACAGCACGCCATCGAGCCACCGCACGCCAGCGTCAAGCAACTGCTCGCGGATGTCGGGTGAGCTGTCCACGAGGACCGTGGTGGCGCCTTGTCCGTCGGCCCGTTGCACCAGAAGCGAGCAGCGCCTTCGCCGGTTCTTCGGATTGTTAGGGTCGCACGCGCCCCAGATATTGCCGATGCGCGGTACCCCGCCCGAAGTACCGCAGCCGAGAATGGTGAGCTTCAGCGTCATGCGGCGCTTTTCGGCGCTTTCAGGCTCGCGCGCGGCACTTTGTTGAATAGGCGAAAGAAATTGTCGTTGGTGGCGCGCGCAAGCTCAACCTCACTGAGGTCTTTGACCGCAGCGAGCCGCGCCGCAGTGTGAAGCACAAATGCCGGCTCGTTGGTTCTGCCGCGCATGGGCTCAGGCGCTAGATATGGCGCGTCGGTCTCGACGAGAATCCGATCGAGCGGCACCTCGCCTGCAATGTCGCTCAGCGCATCCGACTTCTTAAAGGTGACGACACCCGAAAAAGACACGTAGCCGCCAAGGGCTAGCCCACGGCGAGCAAGCTCGGGGCCACTGGTGAAGCAATGCAGAACGAACGGAAACGCGCCCTTGGCGGACTCTTCCTCAAGGATGCGCGCGATGTCGGCGTCGGCTTCACGGGCGTGGATCACGAGAGGAAGGCCGGTCTCGCGCGCAGCCGCTATATGGATGCGGAAGCTCTTTTCTTGCTCCGGCCGCGGACTGTTGTCGTAGTGATAGTCGAGTCCTGCCTCGCCGATCGCTACGACTTTGGGATGGCGCGCAAGCCTCACCAGATCCGACGTCGTCACGTCCAGTTCCTCAGCTGCATTGTGAGGATGTGTCCCAACCGAGCAGAACACCTCATCGTTGGCTTCGGCTATGGCGAGGACCTCATCGAAACGGCGCACCCGCGTCGAGATCGTCACCATGAGCCCGATCCCCGCCGCCCGGGCGCGGGCGAGCACGGCATTGAGCTCGCCCTTGAGCTCGGGAAAGTCGAGATGGCAGTGGCTATCGATCAGCATCACGGAAAGATGAAAGACCCATATTCTTCAAGCTGCTAGGCTTTACGCCATATGGCTTGGGAGCCACTATGTGCAGCATATGGGCTGACGAGACAACAACAGCAATGACGAGACATACATGGCTGACAGCTCGGTCGCTTATTCTCGCGACAACGCTACTTTATCTCGCGCCAGTGCAGGCCGAGGCTGAATGCAACAAGCGCGTCACCATGTACAACGCGTGGTGGTGTCCCTATTGCCGCCAAGTCAGAGCCATCCTCGCACGCAACCACATCAGGTACACCATGCTGGACGCGACGAGCGCACGCGTTCAAGCGGTCATGATACGAAAATTCGGAGACACGGCGGTCCCTCGAACCGTGATTGGTGGCGTCCTTGTCGAAGGAGTTGACGAAGATCGGATCAAGCAGCTTTGCCGCGGCTAGTCCTCAGGATGCTGCCGCCTCGCTCGGCTCAACATGGCGTGGGAAGACGGGCTCTGGTGGTGGCAGCTCTGTCCCAGGTTTTAGTCTTCCCTTCGCTCCAAGCGCGCCAAAGTCGCGGGCATTTGCCGCGACACCAAGCTGATTGAGCAGCCGCGCCGCGCTCTCCGGCATCACCGGCTGCACCAGGATCGCGATCTGGCGGGTAACTTCCATAGTGACATACAAGATCGTCCCCATCCGCTCGGGATTGGTCTTCTTGCATGCCCAGGGCTCCTCGCCAGCGAAATAACGATTGGCTTCGGCAACCACCGACCACATGATTTCGAGCGCGCGGTGGATGGCGAATTCGTCGATGGCCTCCTCGACGCGCGCGAGTGCGCCGTCGGCCTTGGCAAGGACGGCCTGGTCCGCCGCTGTGAGTTGGCCGGGCTTGGGCACGCTGCCTGCGCAATGCTTGGCGATCATTGATAGCGAGCGCTGTGCGAGATTGCCGAGATCGTTGGCAAGGTCCGAGTTGATCCGCTGTACGATGCCGTCGCGGCTGTAATTGCCGTCCTGGCCGAACGGCACCTCGCGCAATAGGAAATAGCGGAGTTGATCGACGCCGTAGTCCTTCACCAGCACGAAGGGGTCGACCACGTTCCCGACCGACTTCGACATCTTCTCTCCGCGGTTATAGAGGAAGCCATGGCCAAATACGCGCTTCGGCGCGGCGATGTCGGCCGACATCAGGAAGGCTGGCCAGTAAACCGCATGAAAGCGGATGATGTCCTTGCCGATGATATGCACTTCGGCCGGCCAATATTTTTTGAAGCTCTCGGACTTCTCGTCGGGAAAGCCCACGCCGGTGAGATAATTGGTCAGCGCATCGACCCAGACATACATGATGTGCTTCGGATCGCCCGGCACAGGAATGCCCCAGTCGAAGGTGGTGCGTGAGATGGAGAGATCCTGCAAGCCTCCGCGCACGAAGCTTTTCACTTCATTGGCACGCGTCTCCGGCCCGATAAACTCAGGATGCGACTCGTAGTAGGCAAGCAGCTTGTCTTGATAGGCCGACAGCCTGAAGAAATAGCTTTCCTCCTCGACCCATTCGACCGGCGTGCCTTGCGGCGACAGCTTACGGCCGTCAGACGCCTCCTTCAGCTCGCTCTCGTCGTAATAGGCCTCGTCGCGCACCGAGTACCATCCAGCATATTTGTCGAGATAGATGTCGTCTGCCGCTTGCATGCGCCGCCACAGCTCCTGGCAGGCGCGCACATGGCGCTCCTCTCGGGTGCGAATGAAATCGTCGTTGGAGCAGTTCAGCACGCGCACCATCTCGCGAAACTTCGGCGTGTTGCGGTCTGAGAGCTCGGCAGGCGTGATCCCTTGCGCCTTCGCCGTTTGCAGCATCTTGATGCCGTGCTCGTCGGTGCCGGTGAGGAAGAATACGTCACGGCCTTGCAGGCGCCGGAAGCGCGCAAGAGCATCGGTTGCGACGGCCTCATACGCATGGCCGATATGCGGCGCATCGTTCGGGTAGGAAATGGCAGTGGTGATGTAATAGGGCCGCTTCTCCGCCATGGCGGCAGGAATAGCCTTGGCCGTGCGTAGGGGCAAGCGCGGTCGCCGATTGCGCTAAACAGGATGCTCCCGCACGAGCTTCTGGAGCCGGAACCAAGTCTCGAGCACAAGCAGGCTCCGGTCGAGATTGTATTCAAGGGCCTCGGCCCTTGCCTCGGAGATCGCCTGCCATGCTTCCGCCCAGTGCGCAAGATTTGCCCGTGAAATAAGGCGCTTGGCGAGTGCCTGCTCTTCTTGGGTGGCACCCTCGCCAGTCGCGGTGAAGCGGATGAGACGCTCGATCATACCGAGCAGAAGCGCGAGAAAAAGCTCAAGCTGCTCGGTATTGCTGAAGCCGCCGATCTGGTCGACCAATCTATGCAGGCGCGTCCCATCGAGATCGGGAAGCCTTCCGAAGAAGCCAGTGATCTCATCGTAGAGCTCGATCCCCTCCCCTGATAGGAGTTCGAGCGCGCGACGCACGCTCCCCTGACTCAAAGCGAGCGCGGTCGTGAGGGTCTTCGCATCGGCCTCTTGATCGTCGCGGGCAAGCGCTGCATGCACAGCCTTTTCCAATTCATCGCCGCCAAGGGCTGCGATGCGGAGAATCCGAGCACGCGAGCGAATGGTGACGGGAAGCCGGCCTTCCGCACTCGAGACCAAAAGAAACAATGTACGCGGCGGAGGTTCCTCAAGGGCCTTGAGGAGTGCATTAGCGGCGTTTTGGTTCAGATCGTCGGCGCGATCGACAATGACGACGCGCCACCCATCCGCGCCCGCGGTGTTGCCAAGAAATGCTTTCAGCCGCCTCACCTCGTCAACGCCAATAAATTGCGAATAGCGTTTGGTCTTCTCGTTAAAGGAGCGCCGCAACAGAAGCAGGTTGGGATGCGACAGCGCGGCGACTTTGCGAAACACGGGATGGTCGGCATCGGTCTCCTCGCCTTGATGAGCTCCGCTGCGATCGGCCAGCACAGTGCGAGCGAAGTGATAGGCAAGCGTCGCCTTGCCGACCCCCTCGGGGCCCACGATGAGCCAGGCATGATGCATGCGCCCGCTCGTCAGCGCATCGGCGAACTCCCGCATTGCCGCGTCATGGCCGAACAGACGATCAACCTCACGCGGAGCCGAGAAGCCATCGAGACGATCAGGCTCAGTAACTGACGCGCGCGAGCGCTCGGCCGCCATGCTCATGGGCTTAGGCGTTGCAGCACTACTTCCCAGACGTCCTCGGCTACCATGGCCTCGGGCTGGCTCGCATCGATCACGATGCAGCGTTCGGGCTCCTCCTCGGCGATATCGAGAAAGGCTCGCCGCACGCGCTCATGCAGCAATAGCTCCTGGCTCTCGAAACGGTCGGGTGCGGTTCCGCTTCGCCGCTCTGCGGCGCGTGCGAGTCCTTGTTCCGCCGGGATATCAAGAATGAAGGTGATGTCGGGCAGGAGATTTCCCACAGTGAACCGCTCAAGGGCGTTGATCAAACCCTTCGGTACGCCTGCGGTCGCCCCCTGATAGGCGCGGGTTGAATCGAGGAAGCGGTCGCACACCACCCATTTCCCTTCGACCAGAGCCTGACCGATCGCGTGCTCGATATGGTCTGCCCGCGCGACCGAGAACAGCAGCGCTTCGGCGAACGGCCCGAACTGCCAGACGCGCCCCGACAATAAGGCTTCGCGAATTTCCTCCGCCGCCGGCGAGCCACCAGGCTCGCGTGTGGCGAGCACCTTGCGGCCCGCGCGCGTGAGACGGTTGGCAAGGATGCCCGCTTGCGTGGACTTGCCCGAACCCTCCCCGCCCTCAAATGTGATGAATCTGCCGGCGTCGGCGGCTTCGCGTTGCATCGTGGAGGGCCGGCCTAGAGCAGCCAGCCGAAAGCGAGAACGAGCAGCGAGTCGATGCCGCGCATCGCGAAATTGCTCTGCTCGATATTATCGCCGGCGTAGAGCGGGATATCGTTGGTCGCCGAGGATTCAGCCGATGTCACTCGGAGAACCGCAACGCGATCGCCCTTGCGGATCGGCGCCTTGATCGGGCCTTGATAAACAATCGAGGCGTTTACCTTACCGGTCGCGGTTGCCGGCAGGATGATGCTGATATTGCCGTCGCCAACCAGCGGCACGTAATGCTGAGTCCCACCCCACACCAGTGCATCGCTCACTTTCTGACCTTCGTCGAACAGCCTGAACGGGCGGAAGCTCTTGAAGCCCCATTCGATCAGCCGGCGCGGTTCGCCCTCGCGCTCCTGCTTGGTGTTGAGGCCGTTGACCACCAGGATGAGCCGCTGATCGCCGCGCTTTGCGCTCGCCACCATGCCATAGCCTGCCTCCTCGATGTAGCCGGTCTTCATTCCGTCGACGCCGAGATCGGGGGCAAAAATGAGTGGATTGCGGTTCCGGAACACGAACTTGTCGCGGTACTTGAACTCCTGCTCGCCAAAGAAGTGGTAGTACTCGGGATAGGTATAGATGAGGAAGCGAGCGAGCGCGGCAAGCTCGCGAGCCGTCATCAGATGGCCTTCGGCAGGCAGACCACTCGCGTTTACGAAATGCGATTTGGTGAGACCGATCTCCTTCGCATAATCGTTCATCTGTTTGGCGAAGGCTTCTTCGGTGCCAGCAATTCCTTCAGCGAGAATGATCGCGGCGTCATTGGCGGATTGAACGGTGATGCCCTGGATGAGATCGGACACGGTGACTTTGGAATTGAGCGGCGCAAACATCGCCGACGAACCGGACGGCGCGCCACCCGTGCGCCAGGCGTGCTCGCTCACCGGAAATTCTGTCTCGAGGGTGATGTGCCCAGCCTTGAGCTCGCGGAAGACAATGGCAAGCGTCATCAGCTTGCTCATGCTTGCTGGCGGAACGAGTTCGTCTGCCGCTTTCTCGAACAACACGAGGTTGGCGTCGGCATTCATGAGAATGGCGTGCTTGGCTTTGGTCTCGAAGTTGCCCTGCGGGGCGGGAGCGGAACCCGCGGATTGAGCAAGGCAGGCGCCGCCAACTGCTAGCGTGGCACCCGCCACCGCGAGCTTCATCCATCTGCCAAGGCGCAAGGCGTACACGGAGACTGACCGGTGGGCTCGAGCTGGTTTTGTTGGGGTCGTGGTCCCTACCCAGACCTCGCTCAATATTGAGCGCTCTCAGGTAAAAATCAACCGGCTAGGCCGCCCCAAATCTCAGTTCTTCAAGACGATTCTGGCACCTTGATAGCCGGCTTTGGTCACCTGGGACAGCGCGGATTGGGCGGCATTCTCATCGATAAAGGGCCCGACGCGGACGCGAAAATAGATCTCTCCGCCGATCTCCACCGGTGCCACGTCGACCGGCGCGATGGCTCCGAGCACGGTGGTGGCCTTGTCGGCGTTGTCCTTGGTCTTGAAAGATCCCGCTTGAACGAGAATGCCTTGGGATTGAGTCCTACCCCTTGCCGGCGAGGCCAAACCAACTGGCCTGTCGACGGGTGCAGAGCCGGCTGCCGCGCTCGCCCAACGCTGGCTCGCCTGCCAGCCGACCTGAGCTGTGTCGGGCGATTGCTCGATCGGGACTGTAGCTTCTGGAGGCGCGGCCGCTTTCCAAGGAAGCGCAACATTCTCCGGGTTCTCAGCCGGCAGCGTATCCTCAACGGGAGCGTTGGCCAGAGTGATCGCGCTGGTTTTTCTTGCCGGAACATTGGCGGCGAATTGAGTCCGAGCCCACCTCTGGCTCGCAGCAAATCGTTGCTCGTAACTATCGTCGCCGTTCAGAGGCGCGCGTCGAAGATATCTGACCCGTACATCGGTGGTGCCGTTTGCTCTGAAGCCGAGCAGCTCAGCCGAGCGGCGTGAAAGATCGATGACCCGATCGCGCGCGTAAGGGCCGCGGTCGTTGATCCGGACCACGATAGTCCGTCCGTTCGCAAGGTTGGTGACCTGCGCATAGACTGGTAGAGGCAGTGTCGGATGCGCGGCCGACAGCCGGTCCATATCGTAGATCTCGCCATTGGCGGTGCGGCGCCCATGGAACAACTCGCCGTACCATGATGCTCGTCCGACCCGGTCATAGCTCGGGTCTTCGCGCGGTGTGTACCGAATGCCGGCAACTTCATAAGGCTCACCAATGCGGTAGACGCCGCCGCCTTTCGGGACTGGCTGTCCGAGCGGGATCACGCGCTCGCCGAGCCTCTGGCCATTGCCGCCACACGATGCAAGGCCTGAGGCAAGGAACACTACGAGAAGAGAAAGGAGAGCCAAGCGAAGGGGAACAGAGAGCCCGCCAAGACCCCAGAGCCGGTCCGCACCATTTGCGGGCTCGAGCTGACCTACCCCACTCACGACCCGCACCCCCGCAAGGGCCTATGACAATGCGCCGCAAGCTCGCGCGAAGGGACGCGAGTTACGCAGCCGGCGAAGGTTGGACTTTCAGCCGGGGAGCGTTAGCAAATCATGAATTCAGAGGCGCCCTTTGTTGGGAGCGCCGATCCTGTCGAGAGAGGCTGCGACCACGCGTTCGAACGGCATCGTGGCATCGAGCACATCGAAATTCTGCTCGCCGATGTCGTAGGCTAGCTGGGCATCGATCACCCGGACTGTAGCATCTGACGCATCGCCTGTGCGGGCCGCTACTCGCTGTCGCAACACCTCAGGCGGCGCGTCGAGCCAAAGCCCCGTGAAGGGAACGCCTGCCTTGCCGGCGAGAGCGGCAAGCGCCTCACGCTCCTCCTGCTTCGCATGCACAGCGTCAACGATCACGGCTTGGCCTCCGGCAAGCGCCATCAGCGCCCGCTTGCGGCAGATCGCATAGACCTCATGGGAGACCTCAGGCGCATAGGCGCTCTCAGGGAGTCTCTCGATCGGAGCGGTGCCAAATAGGCGCTTTCGCTCGATGTCGCTGCGGATATGAACCGCGCCTGGGAATGGGCCTAAATAGGGAGCAATTGCACGCCCAATTGCGGACTTGCCCGACCCGGACAATCCACCGATGCCAATGAGCCTCGTGGGGATAGGCGCGAGGAAAGTGCTGGCCAGGTCGAAATAGCTCCGCGCCTCTTTCCGCGTCGTCTCGGCCTTCTCGGCGGGGCCGGTCTTTGCCCGTAGCAACTCGACCTTGGCCCTGATCGCAGCCCGCAGCGAAAGGAACAGGGGCAGCGCCGCAAGACCGATGAGATTGGCGGTGCTGCCCTCGCGGTCGAGATAGGCGTTGAGCACGGCGTTGGCATGTGCGGCGAGACCTCTTTTGCCGAGATCCATCAACAAGAAGGCGAGATCGTAGAGAACGTCGATCGTGGCCAGTTTGTCGTCGAACTCGATGGCATCGAACAGAATCGGCTTGCTCTCGATCTCGACGATGTTGCGCAAATGGAGATCGCCGTGACAGTGGCGGACAAAACCGCCGCTCGCCCTCGACCGCAGCAAAGGCGTGAGCCCCGCGAGCCTGCCGCGGCTTAGCTGAGCAAGCTCGCGTGCCGCTTCTTGGGGGATGACCTCGGGGCTCGACGCAAAGGCGTCTTCATTGTCGCGCAAGATGCCTTCAAGAGGCGCCACCGCCTGATCGGGGTTCAGCAGCCGGTCGGCGGATTCGTGAAATTGGGCGATCACTTCTGCCAGAGGCACCATCTCGGCCATGGGCAGCCGTTCCGCCTCTGCCATGTGGTCATAAAGTTTGGCCTGATCGAAACGGCGCATGAGCAGCGCCCATTCGACCACATGCCCTTTGCCGCCAATCTGAAATCCACCGCCTGTTCCGGCTGTTATAGGAAGGACTTCAAGGTAAAGCTGAGGAGCCGTGCGTGCATTGACGCGAAGTTCGTTGAGGCAGGCGGCGCGGCGCTTCTCAAGCGTGGAAAAGTCGAGAAAGGGGTACTTCACGGCCCGCTTCACCTTGTAGGCAAAGGGCCCGGCAAGGAACACGCTAGAGGCATGTGTATCGATGCGCTCTACGGTTGCGGGCGGCGGATCGTAGGCGTGCGGCCGGCCCATGAAATCCAGCACTTCGGACTGCGCGGAATCGGCCTCTCCCATTGGTTAACCATAGCACGCGAATCGCGTGCCCCTTCGGCCACAGGACCCTTGGGAATCCTCAAAAAACGAGTGTCTTGACTTGCTCCTTTAGGGTTAACTCGGTAACGTCCTCCGCGGGAATTGGCGGATCGGCAGGGATCGACCTGCTAGCGCCTCTCGGAAAGGGCCGAGAGTCAGGTGATGACGGGGTGGACGAGATGGGCGATCGCGCTCGCGATCGCCGCTCTGGTCGCGTCTGCGGCCACGCCTTCCTTTGCCGCCACCTCGACCACTGCCACCCAGTGGCTCACGCCGGAAGAGACCGCGGCCCGCCGCGATGCTCTGCTCAAGCAGATGATCGCGCGGCCCAATGATCTCGACCTTGCCTTCGAGTATGCCAATCTTTCCTCACAGGCCGGCGACTACGAGGGCGCTATCTCCACTCTCGAGCGCATGCTGATCTACGCGCCGAATACGCCGAGGCTCCAGCTGGAGCTCGGCGTGCTCTACTACCGGATCGGCGCCTATGACGTGGCGCGCAACTATTTCGGGCAGGCGCTCGCCAATCCAAACTTGCCCCCCGATGTTGCCCAGCAGATCAAGCTCTATCTGCAGCAGCTCTCGCTCACGGCAGACCCCCCGCCCTTCTCGGCCACGATCTTCAGCGCGATCCGCTGGGAGAGCAATGCCAACTTCGGGCCGGGCACGCAGAGCGTCACCCTGAACGGCATCGATTTCACCCTGGACCAGCAATCGGTGGGCCGAGAAGGCTGGAGCGCCCTCAATATCGGCACGCTGCATTACTCGTTCAATTTGAAGCAGGGCGACAAGATTGACTTCGATGCTCTCGCCTACTCGACGGCATATTTCGAGAGCGCCCTACAGGACATCGACCTCGATTTCTTCGAGTTTACGCTTGGTCCAAACTTCAACATGAAGCGCTGGGGCGTCGACAACTCACGCCTTTTTGTCTACGCCATCGGCGACCTCGCTTATCTCGGCTACGACCCCTATTTCACCGCACCGGGTGCGGGCGTCCGCTTCCTGAGCTTTGCGGCGGAGCGCAGCGTGCTCGATGCGCGGGTCGAGACGCGCTGGCGCGACTTCGAAGACAACTCGGACCTTCCCACCAACTCGCTCCGTACCGGCGCGCAGACCCGCGCCGGCGCGACCTATTCCTACTACCTGACGCCCGCCCTCGTCCTTACCACGCAAGGCTATGCCCAGCGCGAGGACGCCAAGGCCGGGTTCTATGCCGACTGGGAGATCGCCTTCTCCGCCGGTTTCGCGTGGACCTTCAACAACCCACTATGGCAAGGCAAATATCCCTGGACTCTCCAGGTCGGCGGCGGGGCGATCCGCAGGGATTACGACGATCCTGATCCGACCATCAATCCGATCGATCCCGAGACCGACAGGGTGTTCTGGACACGCGGGGCTTTGGTTCTACCGGTGGGCGCAACCTGGGCCTTGGTGCCCCAGGTCGAGTATCGAGACCAGGAATCGAACTATGATATAAGGGCGTTCGACGATCTGACCGCTCTTCTCGGGGTACAGAAGAGGTTCTGAGGGATGTCCAAGACCATGTCTTATGGGCTTCTTTGCCGGCTGGCCGTCGTGGGTGCAGTCCTGTCAGGACTTGCAGGATTTGCAAGCGTGGCACATGCCTCGCAAGTCGGCGTTGCCGCGGCCGTCAATCCGGACGCGTTCTCGAGCCTCAACGGAGCGCCGCAGAGCCAGCTCAATATCGGCAAGTCGATCTTCTACAACGAGCGGATCAACACGACCGGCAGCGGCCTCGTCCAGGTGCTTCTCGTCGATGGCTCGACGTTCACCGTCGGCCCAGGCTCGGACCTGGTCATCGACAAGTTCGTCTATAACCCGAACAAGAAATCCGGCGAGATCGCAGCTTCGCTGACCAAGGGCGTCATGCGTTTCGTCGGCGGCAAGATCTCCAAGAACGCAGATTCCGTCACCGTCGACACGCCGGCCAACGCGCTCGCCATCGGCATGTTCGATCTCAGAGTGAACGGCACCAAGCTCGTCGCCGTCTTCACCTACGGCGTTCGAGTTGAAATTGACTCATAACGGAGTCGAGACGGTCGCCTTCCAGCCTGGCTGGGTGATCGACACGACCACTGGCTCGACGACAGTTCGGCAAGCCACGCCTGCCGATACCAAATCCTTCATGGCAGCGCTGACCAACAAGGCTGGCGGCACCGGCACGCCCGGCGGCGCCCCCGACGGCACGACCGGTGAAGGCCCGAAGCCCGGATCGAAATACACCGAGGTTCAGACGCTCAGCTTGCAAGATCTGATCTCCGACGCCACCACGGACCAGATCAACGGCGACCTCGACAAGCAGGAACAGGAAACGGACGATACGACCGGCAAGCCCCCGGCAGATACGGCCGGCAATCCGCCGCCAGTCGACACGACCGATAACCCCCCGCCCGTAGACACAACGGACAACCCTCCGCCTCCACCTCCGCCAGAGCCCATACCCTTCAACGTGCGAGTTCTCACGCCGGCCGGAACGTTTACGGCATTTCCCGGCACGTCGGCCGAATTCACCACCGATAATACGGGCGGTTCCGGCATACTTGGCGGAGACGCTAATCCCGATGTGAATGCGGACGACTTCAACTGGACGTTCGACCTCGGCACTGGCCGCTTCAAGGGTACCGTCACTGGCCTGATTGATGATTCGGGAACTTTCCAACCGGCAACAATCGATTTTCCATTCGAGGGCCTACAGTGCCCGAACGGCGTTTGCCCACACGGCGCTTATCCTATCGTCGAGACGGACAACGCAACGATTACGCAAGATGGGCAAACGACGAACTATATCGGCGGCGTGGTCGTCAAGCCTGGCTTCTTGGCCTACGATCTCACCAGCACGACAATCTCAAATGACCATCCGGAAAGACTGCTCCTCTTCGGCGGCACGGGTTACAATTTTGGCACGCCCAGCGGAAAGGTCTACAGCTTCGAGCTGACGCCGGACCTCTTGCAGGCCAGCGCATTTGGGCCCTTTGCCTCGACGAATTCCTCGCCGGCGACGGCACAGTTCGTTGGTCTAAATGCTTACGAAAATGGAAACCATGTAAGCCGGGGGATCGGCTTCGTTTCGCCGTTGGTGCTCCTCGAGAAAGATAGCGGCGATGCCGAAGATCCGAGTCGTGCAGTTTGGCTACAGACCAACTTCTTCATAGGGGCCGGCGACAACAAGGGCACGTCCTTCATCAATATCGCCCTTGGCGAATGGGACCCCGAAGGAGGCATCACTGGCGCGAGGCGCGGCGGCTCGATCGTCTTGGGCCCGAACGACTCCGCGTCGCAGACCTATAGCTTTAGCGGGGATATTGCGAGCCTCGCCGGGCCGGATAGTGATGGCACGCTCTCGCATTTCATGGGCAGCGACAATCCGAACATCGTCATTGGGGCTGACTCGACTGGCAGCCATGATATTTTCAGGGATACGCCGCTCAACCCGACCGACTTCAATGACACGCCAATCGGGAGCGACCTATCACGTCGGCATCGGCGAACTGGCGGATTTGCCGCGCACACAAGCATCAGGGACAGCGAATGGGTACGCCGCGGGGTTTGCACAACATCCCGATGGGAGTTCCGACATCGTCGCCAATTTCTCGCCGAGCGATCTGACTCTCTCGTTTGACGCGGTCACAAATACCATGACAGGCTCCTTTAAGCTTAAGGAGATCAGTCCTACTGTTCTTGGGGCTATCCAAGCCGCTCTGAACCTCGGTACGCAATTCAATCTCGGCTTCGGCGGCGAGGGACGCTCGGCCTTTATCGAGAACAACACCTTCGCCGCGGTCGAGGGTCAGGATGTGTCTAGTGTCTCCGAAAAATATTTGGGGACCCGACGTGGTCCCTTCGGCATCCCGATCCCGCAAACTCAGACCTACGTCGATAACAATCCGAGCGTGCAGGGCTTTGTCGTGAGTGCCGACGCCATCGCTGCCAACGAAGTGGTATTTCCTGGTCAGAAGGTGCAAAC
>JBKPSQ010000001.1:0-3658 GCA_046735075.1 Pseudomonadota bacterium | reverse complement strand
TGCGAGAACACACCCAGCGACATCAGGTCCTGCCGTGCAGCGTCGATCGCCGAAGGGCTGAACTGTTCCCCCTGGTGGATCAGCAGGCGGCGACGCACGAAGTCCTCGTGCATTGCCTCGAGGCCGTTGATTTCGATCGGTCCGAGATCGGCGCGCGGACCGGTCGTCGCCTCGAACACGACATCCACGGCGTCGGCGGACGGCCGTAGGGTCACGGGCTGCAGTTCGACTCGCGCCAGTGGGTAGCCGTCATCACGAACTGCGTTCAGCAGGCGATCACGCGCTGCGAGTACGTCAGCGGCGACGGCGGGAGCGCCCGCGGCGAGTTCGAGCTTGTCGCGGGCATTCGTCGGTACCGCCCCCTTGATGCTGACACTGCCCAGATGAAACTGGGTGCCGGGAGCGAAGCTGGCGGTGATCTCGGCCTTCGGTTCGGCCGGCAATTGGCTGATGATGTCAGGTAGGGCGGGGTCCGTGACCGGATGGCCTGCGACAGTCAAATCGGCCTTCGCCGCATAATAGCCAAAGCTTCGCATCACTGTTTGGAAGCGATCGATATCCTGGCGCGCACGCTCGACAAGCGCGAACCCGCCAACGGGTGCCTTTTCCTGTAGTGAGATCAGTGAGGATGCGTCGCGCAGTGCGCTGTCCATCGCCTTGTTTCCTGTCGGCTTCAGCGTCACTGAGTAGGGCTGTGGATCGGCGCCCAAGGTTGGGACGGAACGGGACAGGGTGACGATCAGGATCAAAAGAAGTGGGACACGGCGCATCGATGGACAGGCTAACCTAGCGCTCTTCCGGCAAGGGTCACGGATGCGCCATTATCGGGAAACAATAAGCGAGCTATACGCCTAGCGCATGGACAGATCTTCCACTCCGCGTCGCTTGGCCGCCCGACGGCCACTGCTGACGGAGAGCGATATCTCGCCCCACGGCACCCTACTGCCATTGTCGGCAGACCGTCGCGGACGAGTGCTCGCCGTCGTCCATGTCGCGCGGCGTGCCGGCGCAGTGTTGCTGTGGACTCTGCCCTGCATGGCAATCCAATCCGTGTGTCTCCTGGTTCCTGGGCAGGCAAGAGTGGCGCATGCACGGTTCTACTGGTCAATCGTTTGCCGACTTCTAGGGGTAGGCGTGCGGGTGATCGGGACTCCTGCCTACCACAAGTTTAGCCGCCCGGTTGTATTCGTCTCAAATCATTCGTCCTGGCTCGATATACCGGTGCTGGGAGGTCATCTTAACGCGTGCTTTGTGTCGAAGGACGAGGTGGGCGGTTGGCCGTTCGTCGGCACTGTGGCGCGATTGGGGCGGACTGTCTTCATCTCGCGCCAGCGGCATACGACAGGCCGCGAGCGTGACGCCATGCGCGACCGGCTGGCCGTGGGCGACAACCTCCTGCTGTTTCCGGAGGGCACCACGTCCGATGGATCCAGGGTGCTGCCGTTCCGCAGCTCGTTCTTTGCCATCGCCGAAGGTGCCGATCCGCCGCTGATTCAGCCCGTCTCAGTGGTCTACGATCGGTTGGATGGTCTGCCAACCGGCCGCGCGAGCCGGCCGGTGTTTGCTTGGTATGGTGACATGGATCTCGCCCCACACTTCTGGCGCTTTGCACAGCATCGTGGCCTGCGCGCCACGATCCTGCTGCATGCGCCTGTGGACCCTACGCGCTTTTCCAGCCGCAAAGTATTGTCCCATGCGGTGTGGCAGGCAGTGGCCGATGGCGCGAGTAGGTTGCGTCAGAACCGGCCTATCGAGGCTCCTGAAGTCGCCGCCAACGTTGCCGGTGGGCCGGCTTATGCGTAGGAAGCGATTGACATGATAACCGCACTTGCTGGCAGATTGCCGCACAGGATCGGAGACGAATCTGAGCTGGGACGCTTGACCGTACTGACGCGGCTGCCAACTCATTTGCCTCAATGAATACGCCGGAGGCGGGTCGCCGTCGCTTGCACGTGATCACCTGGGGCTGCCAGATGAACGTGTATGACAGCGGGCGCATGGCCGACGTTCTCGCTCCGTTGGGCTACGAGCCGTCGCCGGTGCCGGAAGGCGCCGACATGGTGATCCTCAACACCTGCCATATTCGCGACAAGGCGGCCGAAAAGGTATTCTCCGAGCTCGGGCGGCTGCGCCGGCTGAAGGAGCGGCGGACGGCGGATGGCGGGCGGATGATCCTGGCCGTCGCTGGCTGCGTGGCGCAAGCGGAGGGCGCAGAGATCTTGGCGCGCGCGCCCTATGTGGACATCGTCCTTGGCCCGCAAACCTATCATCGGCTGCCCGAGATGGTGGCGCGCGCGGCGCGTGCCGGTGGCGCGGTGATCGAGACCGATTTTCCCACCGAGGACAAATTCGACTTCCTGCCGAACACCGCGGCGCCGCAGGGCATCACGGCCTTCCTTACGATCCAGGAAGGCTGCGATCGGTTCTGCAGCTTCTGTGTCGTTCCTTACACCCGGGGCGCCGAAACCAGTCGCCCCGCGGCGGCAGTCATTGCCGAGGCGCGGCGGCTTATTGGGCAGGGGGCGCGCGAAATTACGTTGCTAGGCCAAAACGTCAATGCGTGGCACGGCGAGGCGCCCGACGGCGGCAATTGGGGTCTTGGCCGCCTGCTGCGAGAGCTGGCGTCGCTGCCCGGTCTGTGGCGCCTGCGCTACACTACGTCGCATCCACGCGACATGGACGATGAACTTATCGCTGCCCACCGGGATCTGCCGATGCTGATGCCATTCCTGCATCTGCCGGTGCAGTCCGGCTCTGACCGGGTGCTGGCGGCAATGAACCGACGGCACCGCGCGGCTGATTATCTCCGGCTGGTCGAGAAGCTGCGCAATGCGCGACCCGACCTTGCCTTGTCGTCCGATTTCATCATCGGCCATCCCGGCGAGACCGAGGCTGACTTCCGGGCCACGCTGGGCCTGGTCCGCTCTGTCAGGTTCGCCCAGGCTTTCAGCTTCAAGTATTCGCCTCGCCCCGGGACCCCAGCTGCCGGAGCGCCTGCCCAGGTGCCCGACGGAGAGAAGGAACACCGTCTGGCAGAGCTGCAGGCGCTGCTGCGGGAACAGCAGGCACGATTTAATAGCGCCTGTGTCGGCCAGATCCTGCCGATCCTGTTCACTGGGACTGGCCGCCATCGCGGCCAGATCGCCGGACGCTCACCCTTTCTTCAGCCGGTGCATGTAACGGGACCGCACGAGCTGATCGGTAGGGAGATTTCGGTAGCGATTCGCGTTGCACTGCCTAACTCTTTGTCTGGAGCAGTGCTGGCTGGGTCAGGCCCGGCGGCCGTGACAACCGAAGACCCGGCTGACGCCCGGGCCGATGCCAAGAAGGAGAGAGCCTGCGCTTGAGCCAGTCGACCACGTTTCCTGCCATTTCCCCCGCCTCAACGCACGGCAAGGCCGTGACCCTTCAGTTCAGTGACAACACGCTGCTGCCGCTTCTGCTTGGTGACCACGACCGCCATCTGGTCCGCATCGAGCAAGCCCTCGGCGTACGCCTGTCGTGCCGCGGCAACCGTGTCGCAATCAGCGGCGAGCAGTCGCGCGTCGACGCCGCTCAGGTGACGCTGGAAACGCTGTGGCGTCGGCTGGAGCACGGGGAGAGCGTGGGGCGACCGGAAGTGGAGGCGGCGATCCGCATGGCCGACGCCGATACTGAT